>JAEUQF010000011.1 GCA_016789745.1 Bryobacterales bacterium | reverse complement strand
GATCGCCGCCTATGGCGGCATTGCGATGATGTGGCTCTGGCAGCCGTTCCGGTTCGTGGTGGTGCTGCTGCCGCTATGGCTGTTCCTGGTAGTGGAGGGGTTGCGGCGGCAACGGCGAGGGGGTGCCGTGCTGGCGTTGTTGTTCGCGGCCGCGTTTGCCTGCGGGCTGACGGCGAGCGTCCGCGTAGTGCGGGATAGCCTGGAGGATCAATGCCTGTCGCTGCCGCGGTACCGGTTCAGCCATTGGCGGGACCTGAACGAGAGTGTGCGGGCGGTGTCGGCCGGCGGCGAGGGAGAGGTTGTGTTTATGGGTGCGTTGGATCCGGTGTACTTCCTGGCCACCGGGCGGCAGGCGGTACGGGCGTTCGCCACGGAGCCCTATGCTCTGTTCTACGCAGGCTCACGGGAGCCGCTGGGTACTGCGGCCGATTTCGCGTGGCGGCTGGAGCCATCGCCGGCGACGCACCTGGTGGTGCATGCGTCGCCGGGGTTTGCGGAGGATCCATTCCTGTTGCGGCAGATCGAAGCGTGGCGGGAGCAGACGCCGGTGGGGTGGGAGTTAGTGCGGGAGACCGGGGCCACGAAGGTGTTCCGGCGGGTGGCGCCGCGGGCGGCCCGGTAGCGGGTGCCTACTTATACTCCTGCGCGAACGCATGGTGAAAAGTATCATATCGAACCAAAATGATGGAGTGGGGGCATAAAACCCGCGATAGGTTTCGGAGGCCCGCTAAATGTCTGTAAGCCTGATGGCAAATCGCATCGATACTTATCTCACCGACCGTGCCCTATTCAATACCGATCTGCTGTTCCGCGTGAACAAGTGGAAGGCAAACTACGTGATCCCGTTCGCCAATGGGTTTGAAACGGCGAAGGCTCGCTTTGATGCTGCCAAGCGGGAAGCCGAAACGCGGCGGGCGGCCCGAGCGCAGGCCGCAGCCGAGTTGCAGGCCCGCATCAACATGGCGACTTCCATCCTGATGGGGCTGGTGGCGCCGTACCTGAGCGAGGCTTACAAGACGCTTCGCATCGACTCGCTGCAGCAGGTGAACCGTACGTTGGATGACCGCATGCTTTCGAAGGCCTTAGCAAGCGGCAATGACTCGATGGAAGCGATGAACCGGATGATCGAGCGGGCAACGGTACGGCGCTTCATCCTGAACGACATCACTGAGCATCGCCTGCCGGCAGTGGCGGGAGCCGTCACGGGGCAGTTGACGCCAAGTGGAACTGCGGCCGCGCCGACAGCGCCAGGAACCGGATCGGGAGCCGCGCCGGTAGGGGTAGGACTGCCTGGCGTGCCGCCGCAGGCGCTGACGGAGGACTTCAGCGCCGAGCGCCTGGGGCGGAACTTGGAACAGGTGTTTCTCACGCTGGCCGGGGAGCTGAACGAGAAGTTCATGCAGGTGTTTGTGGACAACCGCGGTAGCTCGGCCGATCAGAAGCGAGGGTTTCTGGTAGCTGCGACCAAGACCCTGATCGTGCGGCCTCCGGTGCGTCCGATTGATGAATGGATGGGGTCGGCCGATGTGCTGGCCGGGCATTTGTTCGGGATTCTGGTGGCCAACTACCTGTTGTCGCTGACGCCGCAGACGGGCCGGGCGGGCCCCGATATTGGGGTGGACTTGGCGTTCACGTTGAACAAGGCGTTGTCGGAGAAGGGGCATTCGATCATCACGAACAACCCGCGCATGGGTACGGTGGAGCGCTTCCCGGCGGTGCTGGATCCGCAGATGGCTTGGAGCGGGCTGATTCTGGAACCGCAGAAGCGCAAGATCCGGGAGATCGGCAGCAACGCCGCGCAGGCGTTGGAGGTACTGATGGCGCTGTTTGGCGGTAGTGCGGAGGCAGTCTGAAAACCGGTGATTCTGCAAGGAGGCGTCATGAAACGGCACGGTTCGGGCAGCGCTTGGTGGCTGCTAATGTGGGTGGTGCTTGGGGTGGGCGTGGGTGGAGCGAACGCGCAGGTGATTGAAACGGTCGCCGGCATGGGAGCCGCTGGATTTGCGGGCGACGGCGGCGATGCGCGTCAGGCCATGCTGGATGGGCCGCGGGCATTGGCCTTGCGCCCCGACACCGGAGACCTGTTCCTGGTGGATTACTCGAACAATCGGATCCGGCGGGTGGACGCGCGCGGCGTCATCGGTACGGTGGCCGGAAGTGGCGAGATCAATCCACTCCAGGAGGGGTCGGCGCTGCGGTCGCCGTTCATCCAACTGCATGGGGTGGCCTGGAGCGCGGCTGACGGTAAGCTGTATCTGGCCGAATCCGGAGGGCTGCTGGCGGTGGATGCGGCGGGCACCCTGAAGGCGGTGCTGCTGGATCGCGCGGTGCCGGTGCTGGCTGGCGAA
This sequence comes from Bryobacterales bacterium, assembly GCA_016789745.1. GTDB lineage: Bacteria > Acidobacteriota > Terriglobia > Bryobacterales > Bryobacteraceae > CADEFT01. The sequence goes on along the minus strand of JAEUQF010000011.1, from coordinate 43,701 downwards.
GCCGGCCGCAGCGGGGTGTTGTTCTCGGACTTCCTGCGCGTGCAGCGGTGGGAAGCCGATGGCACGGTGCGGACGCTGGCGGGAAGCGACGAGCCGGGCGATGAAGGTGACGGCGGGGCCGCCGCGGCAGCGCGCTTCCAATTTGTGACGGCGCTGGCGCAGGACCGTCTGGGACGCATTTGGGTGGCGGATGCGGAATCGCGGCGGGTACGGCGATTTTTGCCTGGGGGCGGGATAGAGACTGTAGCTGGCGGGTCCCTGCATCCGGAGGCATTGGCTAAGCCCGCCCACATTGCGGTGGATGTGGCGGGGAACCTTTACATTGCGGACTCATTCCGGCTGCAGGTTTACCGGGTGGCGGCCGTGGATGGAGCGATGGACGTGTTTGCCGGCAGCGGGTTGGAAGAGTCGCGCGGGGATGGTGGGCCGGCGAAGGAGGCTTCTTTTGCCGCGCTCAACGGCATTGCAGTGAACTGCGGAGGGGTGTATGTGAGCGATGCCGAACGGGTGCGGCGGATCGCGGTGCGGGAGCCGCTGATCGCGCTGCAGGGGGTTCGGAACGCGGAGACCGGGGAGCCGGGCCTGCGGCCGGGACGGCGGTTTGCTATCGAGGGCTGTCAGTTGGCCGAAGGCGTGGCGCGCGCCGAGCAGGGACAGCGAGGCTTGGCCGGCGCGGAACTGCTGGTGGACGGCGTGCCGGTGCCGCTGTTGACGGCAAGTCCTGAACGCCTGGAGGCGATGGTCCCGCAAAACTGGCCGCTGGGGACAGTGACGATCGAGGTAAGGGTGGGGAGCAAAATCGTAAAGACCACCGCGGAGGTCTTGGGGCCCGCACCCATGTGATAGCATCACCGGCATGGCATCGACACGACGCGAAGTGGTAGTGCAGACGATGGCCGCCATGGGGTTGGCGGGTGCGGCGACGGCGGCGGGCGCAATGCCGCGGCGTGCGTTAGGCAAGACGGGGTTGGAGGTATCCATCCTTGGTTTGGGCGGCGCGCGGCTGGGGATGCTGGACGACGGCAAGGCGGCGGGTGATGTGATCCGGCGCTGCTTTGATGCCGGGGTGAACTATTTTGACTGCGCGTCGGCGGGGGCATACGGGCTGAGCCAGATGCGCTACGGGCTGGCGTTGCAGGGCAAGCGCGACAAGGTGATCTTTGGGACCAAGACGCGCCACCGGTCGGCCACGCAGGCGCAGTTGGATCTGGACATGTCGCTGTCGATGTTGAAGACCGACTACCTGGATCTGTACCAGATTCACAATGTGATCAACGAAGAGGATGTGAAGTTCATCTTCGGCCCCGATGGCGTGATGGAGATGGTGGAGAAGGCGCGGAAAGCGGGCAAGATCCGGTTTGTGGGATTCACGGGGCATACCGAGCCTGGTGTGTTGAACCGCATGCTGGAGTTGTATGGGTTTTCCACCGTGCTGATGCCGCTGAGCGCGGTGGACGGCAGCAACGCGCAGAAGAGCTTTGAGAAGAGCACGCTGCCGCTGGCGCGAAGCAAGGGGCTGGGGATCATCGCCATGAAGGCGCTGAGTGCCGGGCAAGTGCTGGCAAAGAAGGCGGCATCGGTGGAGGAATGCCTGCGGTATGTATGGAGCCTGCCGGTGTCGACGGCGATTCTCGGGATGGACCAGGTGCCGCAGGTGGACACGAACGTGGCGCTGGCTTTGGGCGCGAAGCCAATGACGGCGATGGAGGCCGGCGCGCTGCGGCGGCGGATCGCCACGGCGGAGTACGCGGGCCTGGAGCCGTGGAAGCTGAACCGCTACGACGGCAGCGAAGACGGCCTGGTGTATCGCGCCGATTAATCGGGTAAGGCGAGCGCAGTTGCCGATTGGTATGGACTGGAAGATTGTTGGATCCATCACTACCGCGTTCTCACTGGTAGCCTTTCTGGCGGCGCTTGGGGCTTGGCTGTACAAGGCATCATTGGAGCGCCACGAGCGCTTTATCAAATCAGCGCCTGAGCGAGATCGTGCTCGTCTTGTAGAAGCTGCGTTGGGACACTACCGCATTGACCCCACGAACCTTACCAAACAGCAGCAATTTGAAGCTTTGATGGCGCAGATCAATGCGGGTGAGGCCAAGCTCCGGATTCGCGCCCAGGTATTGGCGTTTGTCGTGGTTGTACTTGCCGCCTTTTCTGCGTTTGCGATCTCACGCCCGAGCAGCCAGCGGCAACCCGAAATCGTTGACGTGCCGAAGCCTCGGCCCATCGCTGCTGCATGCACGGACGATGGAGATTCATGGTGGCACAGCAAGGAATGGCGCGTTGTGAGCAATGACTCGGATCCGTTTCATAACTGGCACGACCGGATCTCACCTCTGGAGCCACCGCACAACGCACCAATTGGTGGCCGCCAGGGGATCCTCGTCTTGCATCCGCCCCACCAAGGTGCGCCGGCGATCCTCCAAACCAAACGGAGGGCTGGAGAGCCGGAGTCGAAACTGTCGCTGGACGTCGCGGGCTCGCAGCGCGGGGATACCATGCTAAGTGTTTGGTTGAACGGTACTCGCATCGGTCAACCGACGGTCATCGACGGCAATCGCTGGTACACGCTGGACTACGAACTTCCGCGCAGTTCCAGCGATGGCGTCCTCGAAGTGCACGTCAGTGCTGGCGGTCAGAACGTCTGGTCCTGGGAGACGGCGTTCATCGACGCTGTCTGCCTGGCAAGCAAATCCTAAACCTTCAATCCGGCAAAGCGAACGCCACGATGGCGCCGCCCGCGGGACGGCCGGACTTGCCGCCGCCCGCCGAGATAACCACGTATTGCTTCCCGTTCACCATGTAAGTGCTGGGGGTGGCGTTGCCGCTGAAGGGCAGCTTCGCGCTCCAGAGGATTTTGCCGGTCTCCTTGTCGAAGGCGCGGAAGGTTTCGTCGGCACTGGCGCCAATGAACAGGAGCCCGCTGGCGGTGACGACCGGGCCGCCGTAGTTCTCGGTGCCGGTGGGCGGGATGCCTTTGGCGGTGAGTTCGGGATATTCGCCGAGCGGCACCTTCCACTTGATTTCGCCGGTGTTCAGGTCAACGGCATTCAGGGTGCCCCAGGGCGGTTTGATGGCCGGATAGCCCTGCTGGTCCATGTAGCGCTGGAAGCCGCGGAACAGGTAGGGGGCTTCTTCGTCGCGATTGCGCGGGGGCTGGGCGACGCCGTGCTTTTCTTCGTCGAGGATGAAGTCGAGGATGGCGTTGCGCTGGTCGGGGCGGAGGTGGGAGAACGATGGCATGCGTCCGCCTCCCTGTTCGACGATGCGCGTTACGGCCTGGCGGCTGCTGCGCTTGGATAGCTCGGTGAGGCCGGGGAAGCCGGCGCGGGCGTCGCCCTTGCGGTCGATGCCGTGGCAGTAGCCGCATTGGATCTTGTACTGGCGTTCACCCAGGGATAACGGACGGCCGCTCGGGTCCTTGGCAGGCACCATCTGGTAGAGCCAGGGAATCTCGTTGACGTTGGCGTAGTAGATGCCGTCGGGGTCGGCCGCAGCGCCGCCCCATTCCATGCCGCCGTCGTAGCCAGGGAAGATGATGGTCTCCTTCAGGCTAGGGGCAGGGAAGGCGCCCTTCGACCCCGACTGTTTGTAGCGGGTGGTGGTGTAGGCTTTGGCTTCGGGCGAGATGTCGGAGACATCGGCTGCGGTGTAGAGCTGGCGCGTCAGTGGCGGAGGTTTGACGGGGATGGGCTGTGTGGGATGCGTCTCGTCGCCGGGGAGTTCGGAGGCCGGTTGCGGGACTTCGTGGATGGGCCAGAGCGGCTCGCCGGTGACGCGGTCGAAGACGAAGAGCAGGCCGTTCTTGGTGCCCTGCGCGACGGCGTCGATGGTAAGGCCTTTGTGTTTGACGGTGAGCAGTACGGGCGGGGTGGGGAGGTCTTTGTCCTGCAGGTCGTGATGCACCAGTTGGTAGTGCCAGAGGCGTTTGCCGGTGTTGGCGTCGAGCGCGAGCAGGCAGTTGGCGAAGAGGTTCGCGCCGAGCCGGCCGCCGCCCCAGAAATCGGGTTCCGCCGTTTCGGTGGGCACGTAGACGATGCCGCGTTTCTCATCGAGCGACAGGCCGCTCCAGTTCGACGCGCCGCCCATGCGTTTGTAGGCGTCGGCGGGCCAGGAGTGGTAGCCGAACTCGCCGGGGCGCGGGATGGTGTAGAAGATCCACTTGCGAGCGCCGGTGCGGACGTCGTAGGCGCGGATGGTGCCGGGGCCGCTGGTCAAGCCGCCGACGATGTAGAGGTCCTTGTAGATGACGCCGGGCGTGTTGATGCTGACGGTGGGGGGTGAAGGCTGCCCGTAGGTGTCGGTGCCTTCACCGAGGTGTACCGAGCCGTTCTTGCCGAAGCTGCGAATGAGCTTGCCGTCGTCGGCGTTCAGCGCATAGAGGTAGGGCCCGGCGCCGGTGAAGAGGCGGCGCTCCTTGCCGTCGGTCCAATAGGTGACGCCGCGCTGGCGCTTGCCGGGATTGCCGGGGCGTTCGGAGGTGGGGTCCCACGACCACCTGCTTTTGCCGGTGGCGGCATCGATGGCGAGGATCTTGCGATTGGGCGAGGCGGTGTAGAGAACGCCGTTGATGATGAGGGGATTGGCCTGGAACTCGCCGACATCGCCGGTGTCGTGGGTCCACGCCACTTTGAGCTTTGTCACGTTCTGTTTCGTGATCTGCGTGAGGGTGGAGTAGTGCGAGGTGGCTTTGTCGCCGAGGTAGACAGCCCAGTCGTTATGGCTCTGGGCGTGGATAGAGGGCATAGCCCCTGCGATGGTAAGGAGGAGAAGCGCGCGTTTCATCCCGGATCTGATAGCTTATCGCGGCGGGGCACACAGTTGTAGCACGGTACCAGTACACTTACCGGACAACTCACGACATCGGATTGCGGCGAGGCTCCTTAGAATCGACTCAATGCTGCGATCCATCGTACTTCTCTCTTTTCTTTCAAGCAGTGTGCTGCCCGCGGCAACGCTGTATACACAAGCGTCCACCTGGACTAGCAACGGCAGTGCCGTGGGCGGGGGTTCCGCCAATCAGTTGAACAACGCCGGCACGGGCATGATTGCTTATGACGATTTCTCGCTCGCTTTGGGCGGCACGGTGACGCAGGTTACCTGGCGCGGGGTTTACTCGAACCTGCCGGGCAATGCTTCGCCGAACACGACGGATTGGGGTTTGAGCTTCTATGCGAACAACGGCGGCGCGCCGGGGAGCATGGTTGGCACGACGGTGCTGTCGAACGCGCAGGTGACCCGGACTTCGCTGGGCACGGGCGAGCTTAACGGCGTGACTTACGACATATATGAGTTCACGGCGAACGTGAATGCGTTCAACGCGGCCGCGGGCACTACGTACTGGTTCTCGCCGCTGGCGGCTTCGGCGAGCACGCCGCCGTCGTTTGCCTGGATCCACGGGACGGGCGGCAACGGCAGCAGCCTGCGGCAGACCTTCACCAACGGTGTGATGACGGGGAACACCACGACACTGGATCTAGCCTTTACGCTGTCCGGGGATTTGCCGGCGAGCGGGGTTCCGGAGCCTTCGACGGCGGTGTTCGTGGTGTGCGGATTGGCGGGGGTTGTGGTGGGGCGGATGCGGCGGGGTTAGCCCGTTGAAGACGGGCTGAAAAAGAAGTTTCTCGCCCCTCCTTCGCCACGGCTTCGGCGGGCAAGCAAGTTCGCCACGCTCGCCAAGTGACATCCAAATGATAGCGACAAGGGCCGGCACGCGTCTTCGTGGTTATGGGCGGCACTGCGGGGCCTGGATACTCCCTCGCGGGCGCGGCTGGGTAACGCGCGGATGCTATTGAGGGGCGGGGCTGATCTCTCCTTCCGGAGAATGCCGGGCAGAGAATGTCGCGCAGAGCCGCAGAGGGCGCAGAGAAGACAAACCAACGTGGTAGCCAGCTGGGCCGGTTACCCGGGTTGTCCCTTCCAGAGGACCCAGGTGGTCATGGAGCGCTGTTTCTGGACGACGGTGGTTTTCAAGGGGTCGGCGGGCGTGGCGCCGAGTTCCTGTTGGTAGCGTTCGAGGATGCCCTCGTCGACCAGGTATCGCAGCGAGCCATCGGGCAGCAGGTAGCGATGGCCTCCGAGGGGCTGTACCTGCTGTTCCATGCCGATTGTCGAAGCCAGGCGTGCAAAGAACAGGCCGCCTGGCTTTAGCACGCGCCAGCAGCTGCGCAGCATGGCATCGAACTGGCGATGGTCGCGGGCAAAGTGCAGCACCGCGCTGCTGATCACCACGTCCGCGAAGTTGTCGGGGAAGGTCATGGACTCGAGGGCTTCGCAGCGAAAGTGATCGGGCGGCAGACTGGGGGCAAGATCGGCGGCGAGGGCGCGGATGGCGCTGATGGCACCTTCGTCGGCATCGACGCCGTAAACATCGAAGCGTTCGCGCAGCAGGTAGACGAGGTTGCGGCCGCCGCCGCAGCCGGCGTCGACGATGACTTGTCCGGGGCGGATGCGGCCTTTCAGAAGCTGGTCGAACAGGTAAATATCGATGGCGCCGAACTGTGCCGCGAGTGTGTGGTTCATGGCGGTTGGCTCCTTAAAGCAATGCCGCCAGCATGCGCTGCGCCGCGGCTTTTGCGCCCTCTCCGGTCATTCCGGCAGGGCCGACGCAACTGGGGCAGCCCGATTCGCACGGGCAGGAGGCGATCAGCTGCGCGCTGCCTTCGAACAGCCGGCGCCGGAGTTGGAATAGTGGGGCGCTCTGGCCGATGCCGCCGGGGTAGGTATCGTAGAGGAACAGATTGGGCTCAAAACGTCCGGTGCCCTGGATGTTTTCGGTGACGGTGACGCCGAGGTCGCGTGGATCGCACATGAGCAGCAGGGTGCCGATGGCCCGCATGGCGTTGCCCATGCCGGCGAGGCCGTTGAGTTTCTGGGTGGGGGACAGGTCGGCGAAGCGCTCCCAGTAGCGTTCGGGAAAGTGCAGCCAGAACGAGGTGGTATGCATTTCCTGCTCGGGCATGGAGAGGTTGCCGGCGCCGACGTTTTCGAGCGTGTAGAACTTGACCTTCTTGAATCCGACAATCTGGCGGTTGAGGCGCACTTCGCCATGGGCGGCGGTAGCGTCGGATTCTTGGGCCTCGTCGAAGCGCTCCAATTCCTTGACCTGCGTGTAGTCGATGGCGTCGGTGAAGTAGTCGCATTCCACGCGGCGGACGAAGGCCTTGCGCTGTTCGTAGTCGAACTTTTCCACCTGGTACTGGCGGGCTTCGTGCAGGTAGATGGCCTTCTCGTGGAGTTCCACCAAGGCGGCCGGGAAGCTGACTTCGGCGATGATGCGGGGCTCGCCGGTGATGTCGATGACGACGAAGTTATCGCTGGTGACGGCCCGGAGGCTGATGGCGTCGGCCGGATAGGTGTCTGAGGTCCAGTGCCAGGCGCCGGCCGAGTGATGCGCCAGCCCGAGTTCGCCGAGGAACCGGCAGAGCGCGCCGGCGTCCTGCTTGCCGAACTTTTCGCCGTCGACAAAGGGCAGTTCGAACAGGGCGCACTTCAGATGATTGAGGACGATTTCGAGGTTGTCCGGGTGGACAAAGGCGCGTTCGGGGGCTTGGCCGAAGAAGTAGTCGGGGTTTTCGACGATGTACTGGTCGAGCGGCGCGCTGGAGGCTACCAGTACGGTGAGGGAGGTGTTCTGGCGACGGCCGGCGCGACCGGAGCGCTGCCAAGTGGAGGCCACGGTGCCGGGGTAGCCGGCCATGACCACCGCATCCAGCGACCCGATGTCGATTCCTAGCTCCAGGGCGTTGGTGGCCACGACGCCGCGGATCTCGCCATCGCGGAGCTTGGCCTCGATCTCCCGGCGCTCGCGGGGCAGGTAGCCGCCGCGATAGCCACGGATGGTGCCGGGCGGCGCGAGGCCCTTTTCGCAGGCGTCCTTGAGATAGGTGATGAGGATTTCGGTGGCCAGGCGGTTGTTGCAGAAGACGAGAGTCTGCTGCCCGCGATCGATCATCTCGGTGGCGATGCGGCGGGTTTCGTGCAGGTAGCTGCGGCGGATGCCCAACTGCGCGTTTACCACCGGCGGGTTATAGAAGACGAAGTACTTCTCGCCGGAGGGGGCACCGTTGTTTTCCACCAGTTCGAAGGGCTCGTCGATTAAAACCTCAGCTAGTTCTTTAGGATTGGCGATGGTGGCGCTGCTGCAGATGAACTTCGGTTTCGAGCCGTAGAAGTCGCAGATGCGGCGCACGCGGCGCAGGATGTTGGCCAGATGGCTGCCATAGACGCCGCGGTAGTAGTGCAATTCGTCGATGACGAAGTAGCGGAGATTTTCGAAGAACTTGGCCCACTTGGTGTGGTGCGGCAGGATGCCGCTGTGGAGCATGTCGGGATTGGTGAGGGCAACGTTGGCGCGTTCGCGGATGGTTTTGCGGGCTTCCTGCGGAGTATCGCCGTCGTAGGTGAAGGCTTTGATGCCGGAGCCCATGATGTCGACGGCGGCTTTGAACTCCTGCAGCTGGTCTTCGGCGAGGGCCTTTGTGGGGAATAAATAGAAGGCCCTGGCACCGGAATCTTCGAGTAATGCTTGCAGTACGGGAAGGTTGTAGCAGAGCGTCTTGCCGCTGGCGGTAGGCGTGACGACGACGACGTTGCGCCCGGCGGCCGAGTGGGCGAAGGCTTCGGCCTGGTGGGTGTATAGCCGGGCGATCCCGCGTTCGCGGAGGGCTTTGGCCAACTCGGAGCGGATGGTCGACGGCAACTCGGCGTATTGGGCCAGACGGGCAGGCTGATGCCGGATGGACTTAACGGGGGAGTTGGGCTTTGCCGCCCATTCGTGCATGCGGGCAAGGACGGCGTCCAGGGTCGGTTTGGTGACGAGAGACTGGGATTCCGGGAGGTCGGCAAACAGGTCGAGGTTCATGCTTCGCCTTTTGTTTGCCTAGTATAGCGGACGCTCCCAGAGAACGCCAGCCTTTCGGGGAAGCGACCGAGGGCCTAGCTGACTTTCGAACGCACGAACTCGAAACGTTCGACGGTAGCGGCCATGGACTGCGTCTGGCCATTGTCGCGGCGAACGACCTTGCCGACGCAGCGCAGGCGAACATTCTGGCCGGTGGCGCCGGTGGGGAGTGTAATGAGGAATTCGATGGGCTGGCCGACCTGGATCTCGGCATCGGCGGTGAAGAGCACTCCGCTGGAACTGAGGTTGCGGGTTTCCCCGGCAACGTCCACGCTCTGTGCGCCGTTGCGGACAAGTTCGAAGGGGAGACGCAGGTCGAAGCGTTGGTTCTTACGTTGATCTTTCAATGCCACAACTTCAATGTAAGGTGAGTAGTGGAGAGGGTCAATAGAAAACAGTACGATCAGGCTAAAGTAAGTACTAGGGTAGAGTACTGGGGTGTCGAAAAGGCGCAAACGCACGTCTAACGGGTTAGGGGTAATCTGGGAAGAGACCATGCAGCCGATCCGGAAGATAGCACGTATCACCGCGGGACTGGTGTTGATCCTGGTGGGCTTTGTCTTGTCGTTACCGCTGGTACCGGGGCCTGGGGTGGCGGTGATGGCCTTGGGACTGGTGCTGATCAGCGAGGACTTCCCGTGGGCGAAGCGGATTGTGGATTGGGGCAAGGAGCGCTGGCACCAATTGCTGGTGCGGCTGGGATATCGCTCGCAGCCGCAGCCCGAAGATTGAGCTAGCCGAGGATATCGAGGGCGGCCTGGATTTCGCCGCGGGTGTGGAGATCGCCCTTGCGGGTGCAGGCGTCGATGCCCTCTTCATAGAGCGCACGGGCGCCGTCGATGTCGCCGGCCTTTTCGAGGGCTTGGCCGCCGTGGTAGTAAGCGGCGACGTAGCCGGCATCGCGCGCCAGCAGATCGCGGTATTGGGCGATGGCTTCCGGGTACTGCCCGCCGGACGCCAAAGCTTGGGCCAGTCCGTACCTTACGAAGCTATTGTTCGGGTCCTGGCTGAGCATGGATTGAAGGGCGTCGATTCTGGACTGGGACATATCTCTACTCAATTGTACAGGAGTAGGGATGGGATTCCCGGCGCGGCAAGTGCTAAGTTGGCGTGTATGGATGACATTCTGCCCGTGGAGGGGCGTGCGGTAAGCGAGTCGGCTTCCGAGGTTTCCGAGATGGCGCTGCCGATCTACGCGAACCCGTTGGGGAACCTGCTGGGTGGGCGCGTGATGCACCTGGTGGACATCGCGGCGGCGCTGGCGGCGATGCGGCATGCCCGTAACGCGGTGGTGACGGCCTCGGTGGATTACATGACGTTCCTCTACCCGGTACATATCGGGGAGTTGGTGATTCTGCGGGCATCGGTGAACCGCGTGTTTCAGACTTCGATGGAGGTCGGGGTGCGGGTGCTGGTGGAGAACCTGACCACGGGCGAACAGCGGCACACCAGTTCGGCGTATCTGACGTTTGTGGCGATTGATGAGGCTGGGGGGAAGGTACCTGTGCCGCAGGTGGTGCCGCGGACGACGGATGAGATTAGGCGCTGGCACAAGGCAGGAGAGCGGCGCCGGACGCGCCTGGAAATGCGCGCGAAGGCAAAACGGGACTGAGCCGGGCAGGGAGGCCCGGCTCAAATCTTCAACGCAGCCGGGTTTACTCGCCCTCGGCCTTATACATGTACTGGATGTTGTGCTTATAGACCAGCAGGTTCGGACCTTCGGTGCGATTGATCTTGAGGCACGTTTTGTCGTACCACTCGATGACACCGTGCAGAGCTTCGCCCCCTTTGAGCACGAAGACCATGGGGGTCTTGCTCTGCATCTGCTTGACGTAATAAAAGTTCTCGGCGTTGGTCTGATCAGGAGGAACCGGTTTTTTCTGTGCCTGGGGGGCTCTACTCTTTTCCGATTTCTCTTTGACTTCCATGATCGGCGGGCGGATCAGTCGCCTGTTTCCCGTCTCCATTCCGGATCTCCTCGGGGTAGTTCACGCACGTGGTTTGCAGGTCGTGCGGAACAGGTATTTGTTCCAGTGATAGCACACGCGCAAGGGCGAGGCAAGCAGTGATTTTTGTAGAACTTAGGGATGGTGTGAATTCAGGGTGCGAGGGGTGGAAGAGAGGGGTAGCGGGCGCAACAGTTTGGGTGAAAGGGGTGAGTGCGCCCGCCGTCGTAACGGGGATTTGACTATAGGGCGCGGGCAGGGGGGAGGAGGTTACGGGCGGTGGAAAAAAGTTGAAGAAATTTTAAGATTCAGAAAAGTGTTGACTCGGCGGGCGGTTTGGCCGTATTCTGAAGGCGAACAAAAAGCGAAGGATTCTCCCTATGTCCTCCACTTCCCCCAACCCTCTCTCTTCTACTTTCTGCGGACTCGCTGGCTGGGCTTATCCCCACTGGAACCGCGTGCTCTATCCGGCTCACCGGCCGGGTTCTTTTCAGCCTCTGCCTTATCTGGCGGAGTATTTCGACGTCTTAGAGGTTAACACGTCTTTTTACCAGCCGCTGCGTCCGGAGATTTCGAAGCTCTGGGTCCGGCAGATCGCGCAGCGGCCGAAGTTCCGGTTCACGGCGAAGCTGCAGCGCGAGTTTACGCATGAGCGGCGGCTGGAAGCGGACCTCATCGAACGCTATCACGAGGGGCTGCGGCCGCTGGCCGAGGCCGGACGGCTGGCGTGCGTGCTGATGCAGTTCCCGTGGTCATTCAAATTCACGGCGGAGAATCGGAAGTTCTTTATTGAACTGCGCCGCGCGTTTCATGCTTATCCGCTGGTGGCGGAGATGCGGCACGACAGTTGGACGTGCGATGAGGCGCTGGGCACGTTCATGGATTATCACGTGGGGTTTGCGAACATTGACCAGGCGGCGGGGATGCACTCGATGCCGCCGACGCAGTATCTGACGTCGCCTATCGGGTACGTGCGGCTGCATGGGCGGAATCCGAACAGCCGCTGGAATGATGAGGCGCGGACGGGTGCGAAGGCGGTTCGCGGGGACTATCTGTATACGCCCGCGGAGTTGGCCGAATGGAAGCAGCGGATCCAGAGGCTGCGGTCCTTTGCGCGGGAGGTGTACGTGATTTTCAACAACGACGCGAAGGCGCAGTCGGCGGTGAATGCGCTGCAGATGCGGGGGATGATGGAGCCTGCGCTGCCGAAGGCGCCCCAGGCGTTGTACCGGCATTACCGGCCCGAGTTGCATGCCTGGGTGCATGGGCCGCGGCAGCAGATGTTGTTTGCGGCGTAGTGGGAAATCGCTCCTCGTCCGGCAGGGTACGGCGGAAAGCAAGCCTCCAAGGTCGCCCAGAAGACCGGAAAGGCGTCTTCAGGGTTATGGGCAGCCCCCAGGGCTTGGGGTACCCGTTGAACGCGGCAGACGATGCCGATAAATCGCGCGCAGAGCCGCGGAGGACGCAAGAAGACAACGCCAGAGTACAGAGTGAAGTGCTCGCGGGCGTCTTCATGATTAAGGGCGGTCCGCCGGGCCTGGGATACTCCGTCGAAGGCGCGCCGTGGACTTCAGTGAGACTCATTCCAGAAAATCGCTCGCCCCGCCTTCGCCGAGTCGTAGGTGGACAAAGCAAGCCGCCACGCTCGCCAAGAAGACCGCAGAAGGCTCGCGGGCGTCTTCATGGCTATGGGCCGCCCGCATTGGGTGCTCCGTCACGGACGCTGCGTTCCGAGCGGGGGCGATGCTGGGGAAGTTCTCGTCGAGCGGTGGGGGCCTGGCGCGATACTTTGGGATTTTGCGCGCCGAGCCGCGGAGCCCGCGGAGTAACGCAGCTTAGATGTTCGGTTGGTTGATCCTCGGTATTAGCCCCAGACATGGGCGCCGAAGTGGCGCACGCTGTGGAAGCCCATGCGTTCGTAGAGCGAGACGGCGCTGCGGTTGGAGGTGGTGACGGTGAGGCTTACGCGTTCGCAGCCGGCTTCTTCGAGGGCGAGCAGGGCCGCGCGCACCAGTTCATAGCCGATTCCCCAGCCGCGGGCCTCCGGCGTCACACAAAGCTGCGTGATGTGGCCGACATCGCTGGCCACGGTTCCGGATAGCACCACGCCGACAGGTAATCCGTGCAGACGGTCGAAGGCCAGAAACGATGCGTCTCGGCGAAATTGGCCACAACCGGGATATTGGATGATGTTTTCGAGAAAATGCCGGGCGCCGGCGGGGGTTTCGTACTGATCGTTGATGAGCGCGTCGATGTGGCCGCGGTAGGCCCGGGAGATGATTTGGGCGGCTTCCAACGCGCGTTCATCGCGCCAGCCTTCGAGCAGGACGCGATCGGCACCGGGGCTTCTTGCCAGGCGTGGGGCGGAGCTGGCGGCGCGCATCATAAACGTGCGATGGAAGACCTGGGCGCGGTGGGCGTAGGGCAGGTGGCGGTCGAGCGGCGCCGTGAGCATCATCAACTGACTTTCGATACGGCGGACCCGCTCGCGTTCCACCAGCGAGTCGATGACCGCGGTGAGCAGCGCATCCTCGCGCTGCCAACTGCGGTGGTGGCGGCTGACGTAGAGGTCGCCGATGAGGCCTTTCTGCTCATCGACGATGTAGTAGGCGTAGCCAGCGATTTCGCCATTGACGAGCAGTGCGTGACCGTCGAGCGAGCGCAAGTTGACGAAGCGGATCACTAATTCGGCGGAAGGGGTGAAGTCCCAATCCAGGAGCTCGCGCCAGGCGAGAGTCTCCTCGGCCAGCAGCGGGCAGAGGTCAGTCCCACCGAGATCACGCAGGCTGATCACCTCGGTGCCGTCGGTCATGCGAAGACTTAGCGTATCACGACCCTTGCGGGTTGAGGCGGGCCTCCAGCCAGAGCAGCAGCAGCAGGACGAGTACAGCGAGGGATCCGGCCACGGGCAGGCCCATGATGACCCAGAGGCCGACCCAATCGGCGAGCACGCCGAGGGAAGCCGCCGCCAGCAAGCCGCCGGTCACGGCGAGGGAGAACATGCCGTTGAAGACACCGGGGTGATAGTAGGGGAAACGGTGTCCGATCTTCTCCACCACAAGCGGGTAAATGGCCGCGAAGCCGCCACCAATCAGGAGCAGGGACATGGAGGCGCCTGCCAGGCTGTCGGTCAGGCTGAGGGAGAAGCATCCGAAACAGGCCGCGAGCACGCTGCCCAACAGCAGCCGCCCGTGGCGCACCTGCGGCAGGACGGCCTGCATGATCAGGCGGCCCATCGTGAGCGCCAGCCAATAGAGGCTTAACAGGAGCAGCGCGGTGGCCGGACTCACGCCCAGTTGCTGCACCAGGAACAGGGGCAGCCAGCCGGCAATAGCCCATTCGTTTCCAAACTGGAAAAATAGAAGCAGCGCCAGCAGGATGGCCGCCGGGCTGCGCAATTCTTCCATACGTTTGCCGGTGGGCGGATCGGCCGGGATCTCTTCGGGCACCCAGCGGCTGGTGGCGTAGTAGGCGATCATGTAGCCTGGGATGACGCCGAGGAAGGTCAGGATCGCTCCCGTGGTGTAGATGTAATAGGTGCCGGCGACCAGTAGTGAAGAGGTCAGCGAACCGAGGCCGAACAGCAGACCGCAGAGATTCACGGTGGAGGCCGGGTCGCGGCGGTAGGCGGGGGAGATGGTGACGAAAACGCCGGCATTGATGAGGCCGGCGCCCAGACCGCAGAACCCGGCACCGGCCAGACGCCAGGCGTCCTCGCGAGGCGGACCGACGGCCGCCAGATAGAAGAAAGCCGCGGCGGAGATGGACGTGCCGAGAATCAGCAGGAATCGCAGGCTGCGCCGCCGCAGCAACTGCTGCGATACCGGCACCGAGACCCAGAGGCCAGCGTTAAGGCTGAGGAAGTAGAAGCCGATGCGGCTGTGGTCGGATTCGAGGTGATGGCCCCAGGCCGGGAGAATCGCGCCGAGGAACGCCATGAGCAGCCCGGAAAGGAAGAAGCCCGCCAGGGAGTTACGGGCAGCGAGACGGGAGCGCGCGCCTTCGGGAAGGGGGTCGGTCTGAGGACTGGCAGCGGGGCGCACTTCCGGACATTCTAGCGCGCCGGGTGGCGGAGGGTAAGAGAAGACGCGTTCTACGGGAAACCATAGGGGGAAAGCCGTAGGGCTCCGGAAATCGGGAAGTCCTCGTTGCCACGACTAGATTTTTGAACAGCTTGGGAACGGCCCATTGATTGCATGTCGGGCAGTAAGGGTAAATTTGAGGTTTTCCGCTTCGGTGGTGGTAGTTGCCTCCGGCGGGAATGGTTTGCAGCCCGGATCCCACGCAGTTTGGCGGGATCCGGGTTTTTCCTTTCTCGCCAAGCCCACCAAGCTCGCTAAGAAGGCATAACAGCTTTGCTCGTGCTTCCGGTGACGGGCGAGCCGGTGTACCCTTGCGCGCCTTGCTACACTGTCCTTCTTGTCCTGATGATAGGTCTTTACGCAAAGTGGATTGGCGATTGGGAGCACCGTCTGGCTTCGGCGGACTCCAACCGTATCGTGCGGCCGTTTGAGTGGGGTGCCGAGTGGCTAGTGGAGCCGCCGCCTAACGGCGACGCTCCGCAGGTACTCGAGCGTTTTCTGCAGGATAGCCTGCGGCGGTCGGATGATTTCTATTCCGGCCCCACGCCCGCCGACTACAACCTAAACGGCAATCACCTGACGTTTACCAGTCCGATCCACTCGCCGTTTCCTGAGAACAACACCGTCCATGGCTTCCTGTTCAAGGCGCAGGAAGACCGCAAGCGCGCGGTGGTGGTGCTGCCGCAGTGGAATTCCGACGCGATGGGCCACATCGGGCTCTGCCAGCTGCTGAATAAGTTCGGCGTAACGGCGCTACGCATGTCGAAGGCGTATCATGACCGCCGGATGCCGCCGGAACTGGAGCGCGCCGACTACCACATGTCTTCGAATATCGGCCGCACGGTGCATGCGTTCCGGCAAACCGTAGTGGATGTCCGGTCGTGCCTGACGTGGCTGCAACGGCAGGGATATGAGCGGCTCGCGGTGCTTGGGACAAGCCTCGGCTCGTGTGTAGCGTTCATTACAGCCGCACATGACGAGCGGGTGAACGCAGGGGTGTTCAACCACGTCTCGATGTATGTGTCGGACGTTGTGTGGACCGGAGTGTCGACGCGCCACGTCAAGCAAGGGATTGAAACGCATCTGACCCGCGAGCAGTTGAAGCGCTATTGGAGCATCATCAGCCCCGGCAGCTTTCTGGAACGGGTAAGAGCCCGGCCTATCCCTAGCCTGTTGGTATGGGCGCGGTACGACACAACGTTCCTGCCGGAGTATTCCAAGCTGGTCTTGGAGGCTTTTCGGGAGATGTGCGCGCCGCACCAGGTTTTCACGCTGCCGTGCGCCCATTACACCACCGGGCGGTTCCCGTTTAATTGGATGGACGGGCTGGCGATGTGTCGCTTCCTATCCAAGACCCTGTAGGGTTTTTCACAGGCCTACTTCCTGTAGCGGTTATGTTGCTAATTTTCCCATTGACAGGTTCCAGAATTCCGCCTTAGGATGAAAGCATCACTGAGAAAGGAGGTGGTCCAGTCTAGTTTATGAGTACTGGTAGTAGATATTCCACGCGCGAGGTGGCCGACTGCTGAGGCTCCTGCTCTGACGTAGACCTCTCGTTCAGTGGCGAGAAACCGTTCCTGTTGACCGGTCTCCTCTGCGCGATGATGTGAGTAGCCCGCAAGGCAAAAGCATCCTACGGCCTAGCGACCCCCGTCCCGCTTGCTTCCCCCTGAGGAGCAAGTGGGCGGGGGTTCGTCGTTTTGGTATACTGTCTTTTGATGCATTACTAAGACTCTTTTCCTGCCGGGGACTGCTCAGGTTCCACCGCGTTTGTGCCGATATTGTCCTGAGTCGGCATGCAATCCCAAAAACAAGAACAAGGAGACGCCTGCGTTTGCGACGTAGATGCTATAGCTGTTGTATTGTCCTGGGGACTTTTCTGATGGTCGCTCCGCTGCAACTGGGAGCACCCATCCGCCGCCTGGCTGCGGTGAAAAAGGATTGGAGGCTGGATAAACTGGAGCGGTTCTTTGAAGCCTGCCAGTGCCCGGTTCGGAAGTTCGCCCCGGTGTTTTTGAGCGTCTCGGATCGCTATCGGATTGACTGGCGGCTGTTGCCGAGTCTGAGCTTCGTCGAAAGCACGGGAGGAAAGGCCGCGCGCGGTCACAACGTGTTTGGCTGGGCCAATGGGGCCCGCAAGTTCGAATCCGTCGAGCATGCCATTGAGACGGTGGGCGAACGGATCGGCAATTCGGCCTGGTACCGGGGGAAATCGGTGCGGCAGATTCTGCGCACGTACAATCCGGTTGACGGCTACGTTGATCGGGTGAGCAACGTGATGGCACGCATTAGCGCGATTTAATTGCGATACCCGGTTCGGCCGCGAATCGCACTCTTGCGATCTGGGTTTATACAGAACAGTACTATGCTGTCGTGGTTCCGATTGGTTGCCGTCGGTGTGTGTTTCTGCCTGAGCTTGATCCGGGGCTTGGCCGCGGAGTCCGATGCTGTTGCGATTTCCGAGACCATCACGGCGCGCCACATGCCGTACGGCACGATTCTGGATCCGTTTCTTGATGAAGAAGGCAACGTCACCGGCTATACGCGCTGTGGCGATTCCGCTCTGTGGACCGGCTACTACCTGGCTGCCGAGTCCTACCGCTACAAGGTCACCCGAGACCCGCAGGCTTTTGCCAACGTCTACCGGGCGCTGGACGGCATTCTGGAACTGATCCGGGTTACGGGCAGTGGCCTGCTGGCGCGCTGCTACGTGCCGAAGGATTCTCCGTATGCCGAAGGCATGCTCAACGAGGAGAAGCACAGCGGCATCCATGAGGGCACCTGCCTCGGCCAGCCGTGCTGGTGGATTGGCAACACCTCGCGGGATCAGTACATTGGCGCTGCCTTTGGCCTTGCGGTGGCTGCGGAGATGGCCGATGTCGACTATGTGAAAACGCATATTCGCAACATCAGCATTCTGCTGCTGAGCAAGCTGATGGACGACGACTGGGCGGTGCGGATGCCGGATGGTTCGGCCAGTACAGTCTTCTGGCAGCGCCCCGATCAGAAGCTGTCGCTGCTGCTGGCCGGGCGGGTTGCGGCTCCGGATTACTTCGCGCGCCCGTACAGCCGTGCCAGAACCTTCGAAGGGCTGATTGTGATGCCGCCGGTGGCGATCGATGTGGCCGAGCCGCACGAAAGCTACTTCAAGTTCAACCTGCTGGCGGCGACATTCTTTCATCTGCTTCGCCAGGAGCCAGACGGCTTCTACGGAGACCGCTACGCCGATGCGTACGCGGTGTTTCGCCGGACGGTGGACGGCCACGGCAATGCGTTCTTCCACATGATCGACCGTGCTGTGCGAGGGCCGGACGAACGGCGCGACGCCGAGACCCGGGATCTGCTGGCGCGCTGGCTGCAACGTCCGCGCACGGATCTTTGGATCGACAACCGCGAGCGCTATGCCGAGTGTGGAGACAATCGCGCCTGTGACGTGATTCCGGTGGAAGACCGCCCGCGAACGGATTTCCTGTGGCAGCGCAGTCCGTTCCAGATGTGGGGCGGGTTGTATGGAACGATTGAAGGCGCAGGGATTGACTACACGCTGCCCTATTGGATGGGTCGCTATTACGGAGTGTTGGAGTAGCCTTACTTCGCCTCAACGACGAAGGTCGGCGCGATACCCTGCAGCGTGGAAAAGCGGTTCGAATCCACCGGCGAGATCCAGCTCGAGCATCCCTGCACCTTGCCCAGGAACGTGTTCGGGTGGACGTCCACGCGCAGCGTTTTCATCTCCAGGGAGCTGTACTGGTAGACGGGGAAAGCCGCCACCGAAGGCTCGGTCCGCTCCTGCACGACGTAGGGATTACGCAGCGCTGTTTTGACGGCGCGTTCCCAGCCGGCATCGTCGGTTTCCCAGCCGCGGTATTCGTGATGATCGCCGCCGCTATCGTTGGGGCGCAGCACCAGCGTCTGGCGGTTCTTCTGGATGAAGTCGACCAGATCCACCGGCTTGCCCTGATACTGCACGGTGGAACTCTGGACCATGCGCGTCCAGGGAATGGACTCCTTGATGACCTTCTTTTCGGTGATGGGAAAGGAACTGGTCAGGTTGTCATCGGTGAGCAGATCGAAGATGGCCTTCTTGCGCGCCAACTCGGCCCGGAAGCTGTTCACCATGCAGATGGCGTGGTCCTTATAGGCCCGCACCAGTGGATGGGTGAGGTCATAGCGGACCAGGAACTCCTGCACCTTCACGCAGCGATAGACAAGATCGATCTGGTACTCGCCGCGGCGCATAATCCCGTTCTTATATTCGATCTGGTCGAGGTTCACCACCTCGGCCGGATAGCCTGCCTTGCGGAAGGACTCGGCCAGCAGATGATACTCGGCCGATTCCATTGTCTGGAACGGCTGCTTAAACTCGACAATCGCGATGTTGGGATGTTTCTTGCCGCCGAATTCCTTGTAGGCCCGCAGCATGGCAGCGAGCAGCGGTTTCACGCCCGCGGTCTTGGTGAGGGAGTACTTCTTCTTGAACTCCTTGACTGGCGCTGTCTCCAGAAAAAGATTCGCCAACACCTCGCCATAGGCAATGCCCATCGGCGCATCGGACACATAGTCGAGATACCGCAGCGTGCCGTTGTTGACGAAGGTGTCCAGCAGTGTCGCCACCGACATGCTCTTATAGCCGGGGTCGATGGAGGCCAGCATCTTTTCGCCGGGCAGCATCTCCATGCGGCTCTGCAGAGCGGGGGTGCTTAACGCCAGAGCCTTCACGCGATCGATGGCGGAGATGAGTGTCTCCGTACTCTTTTGCAAATTGCTATACTGGCGACCGGTGAGGAAATGGGGACGCAGCACGGGGCAAACGGGCCTGCCTGCGACGACAAGTCCGGACTCCTGCATACGGCTCCGAAGGGCGCCGGCCCAAGCCAGGTCCTTGCAGGCATCGCTCTCGAGAATTTTGTGATAGCGGGCTATTGCCTCGCCTGACTGCGTCATGGCACGTTTCGCTGTAAGGCTTTCTGCACTAGTATGACACACGAGTGCAAATCCGGCATCTGATTTATGGCGGTATTTGCGTCCTAAGTGGCTTATTTTTAAGGCGTTTCAGCGAGCAGCCGGGAGGGGCGCCGGCGGTGTTGTACCGTACTTGTTGTAGATGGGCGCGCGAAGGCGCGTTTGCTTTTCGGTCCTCGGTCGCGTCACTCTAAATTCCGTGGACGCCCCTGCCTTGTTTGCCGAAACGCCGCATCGGCGGCGCAATGCGCTCACCGGAGAGTGGGTGCTGGTTTCCCCTCATCGGGCCAAGCGCCCTTGGCTTGGCCAGGTGGAACGAAAGACCCAGCCTCCGGCTGCTTCCTATGACCCCGCCTGCTACCTCTGCCCGGGGAACGAACGTGCCGGCGGCGCCCGCAATCCAGACTACACCTCCACCTTCGCCTTCGACAACGACTTTGCCGCACTGCTGCCCGATGCCCCCGCGGCCCGCCGCGATGAGCTGGCCGGCATCATCCACGCGGAAACCGAACGTGGTGTCTGCCGGGTGGTGTGCTTTTCGCCGAACCATGCGCTGAGTGTGCCGCGTCTGTCGATTGGCGAGCTGGAAGCCGTTATCCAGACCTGGATCACCGAGACGCGCGATCTGGCGGCGCGCTACCCCTGGGTCCGCAGCGTCCAGATCTTCGAGAACCGCGGCGAGATGATGGGCGCCAGCAATCCGCATCCGCATTGCCAGATATGGGCCAATGCGACGGTGCCGCCCGAACTGCGGCGTGAGATCGATATGCAGGAGCGCCACTCGCTGCAACATGGCGGCAGCCTGTTGACCGCTTATCTGACGTGGGAACTGCGCGAAGGGGAGCGCGTTGTCATTGAGAACCCGTGCTGGGTGGCCGTGGTGCCGTACTGGGCGGTCTGGCCGTTTGAAACGCTGGTCATCCCGCGGCGCCATCTGCGCGGCTTCGGCGACCTGGAGCCGGAAGAGATCCGCACCCTTGCCGACATCATGAAGCGGCTCACCGCGCGCTACGACAACCTGTTCGGGGTGCCGTTTCCTTATACGATGGGCTTTCACCAGGCTCCGCTTGACGGAGGGGAACACGCTTCGTTCCATTTCCATGCCCACTACTATCCGCCGCTGCTGCGTTCGGCCGAGGTGCGGAAGTTTATGGTCGGGTACGAGATGCTCGCCCAACCCCAGCGCGATATCACGCCCGAAGCCGCCGCCGAGCGGCTGCGCCAGCAATCGGAGTCGGTCTAACCGTTGTAGACTCGTTCTGATGCAACTGAGCCGCACCGATTTCTGCCGTCTGCTGGCGGCTGGCGCGCTCGCCGGCTGTAACCGGCCAGCCCCGGAAACCACCAAGAAGGCGCCCACCATGAAGAAAGAAAGCTACGGGAAGACGAAGGGCGGGGAAGCCGTCGACCTCTACACGCTCTCCAATGCCGGCGGATTGACGGCGAAGATCACCAACTACGGCGGCATCGTCACGCATCTGCTGGTACCCGACGCCAAGGGTCAGGTGGCCGATGTTGTGCTTGGTTTCGATTCGCTGGATGGGTATCTGGGCACGCACCCGTACTTCGGCGCGATTGTCGGCCGCTACGGCAACCGGATCGCCAAGGGCAGGTTCAAGCTGAACGGTACCGTGTACAAGCTTGCGGTCAACAACGACGCCAACGCACTGCACGGCGGATTGGAAGGCTTTGACAAGAAGGTGTGGACGGCCAGGGAAGCCGGTCCGCAGAGTCTGGAGTTGACATACTTGAGCAAGGACGGGGAAGAGGGCTATCCCGGCAATCTCACGACCGTGGTGCGCTATACGCTCACCGATGCCAACGAGATCCGCATTGACTACGAAGCCACCACCGACAAGCCCACGGTGCTCAACGTTACCAACCACACGTACTTCAACCTGAGCGGTGAGGGGAACGGCGATATCCTCGGGCACGAACTGACGCTGGAGGCGGACCGCTATACGCCGGTTGACGCTGGCCTTATTCCCACCGGCGTTCTGGCGCCGGTGGAAGGTACCCCGTTCGATTTCCGCAGGCCCACCGCGGTGGGCGCGCGCATCAACGCCGATCATCAGCAGATCAAAGTGGGCAAGGGGTACGATCACAACTACGTGCTGAACGGGCCTGCCGGCACGCTGGCGTTGGCCGCACGCGTGCGCGATCCCAAGAGCGGCCGTGTGCTGGAGGTGTCGACGACGCAGCCGGGCGTGCAGTTCTACAGCGGCAACTTCCTGGATGGCACCGTGAAAGGCAAGGGCGGCAAAGCCTATCCGCAGAGGGCCGCGCTGTGTCTGGAGACGCAGCACTTCCCGGACTCGCCCAACAGGCCCAACTTCCCCAGCGTGGTCCTGCAGCCAGGGGCGAAGTTCCAATCGACGACGGTGTGGAAGTTCAGCGCCGCCTGATTCGCATATACTGGCCGGAATGCATCGCCTTTCGCGCCGGCAACTCCTCCCGTTACTTGGCACGCTGGCTCCGGCCGGTGTGCGGGCTCAGAACCAGCCTTACGACCTGCTGATTCGCGGCGGGCGCGTCATAGATCCTTCGCAGTCTTTGTCGGCGGTGCGCGATGTTGCGGTGACGGATCGCAAGATCGTGCGTGTGGCGGAGAACATCGCCCCAGGGCAGGCGCGAGTGGTGATTGACGCGCGCGGCAGGTATGTCACGCCGGGGCTGGTGGATATCCACGTTCACGTTTACGATGGTGTGGCGCCGCTGGGCATACCGGCCGATCCGAACTGCATTGCCAAGGGCGCGACCACGGTTGTCGACGCGGGTTCGGCGGGTGCCGCGACATTCCCTGGGCTGCGCCGCATGGTGATCCAGAACGCCGAAACACGCGTCTTCGCGCTGCTGAATATCTCACTGATTGGGCAATCGACCGTGACCGAGGATCATCCCTGGGGCGAGTTGCTGGACCTGCGTCACGTGAACGTGAAGCTGGCGCAGAAGACTATTGAACAGAATCGCGATGTGATCGTCGGCATGAAGGTGCGGTTGAGCCGGCAGATTGCCGGTGACAATGATCTGAAGGCTCTGGACCTGGCGCGCGAGGTGGCCGATGCCGCCGGCCTGCCGGTGATGGTGCACATTGGCGATACGGCCTCGCCGCTGTCTTCCATTGTTGGGCGATTGAAGAAGGGCGACGTCATCACGCATTCGTTCCATGGCCGTCCGCAAGGGATCCTCAATGACCGCGGGCGCGTGCATGACTTCGTGTTGAAGGCGGTGGATAACGGGGTAAATCTGGATGTCGGCCACGGGCGCGGCAGCTTTGCCTGGAAGGTGATGGATGCCGCGATGAAGCAGGGCGTCACGCCGGGCACCATCTCGAGCGACGTGCATCAGTTCAACGTGAACGGCCCAGTGTTTGACCTGGCGACGACGCTGTCGAAGTTTCTGCATTTAGGCATGAGCCTGGAGCAGGTGATCGAACGGGCCACCATACGCCCGGCGCGCGCCTTCCGCTTCCCGCATCAGCCGGGCACGCTACGAGTGGGTGCGGAAGCCGACATCGCGGTGTTCGAAATGCGCGAGGGGGATTTTCCGTATGAGGAGTCGTCGTCAGGGACGGGCACGCCAGAGATCCGCATGGGCCACCGGCGGCTGATGCCTGTGGCTACGGTGAAGGCCGGGCGGATTTATGGAAACGCGGCGATTCCGGTTGTGCGGATTTAGAGTGGCATAGGAGGCGACATGCGTTTTCTGCTGGTGTTTGTGGTACTGGCCTGTGGGTGGGGGCAGGAGCCGCAGCGTGCGGCGACGAAGGCGCTGGTGGCGCGGGCGAAGGCCTTGGAGTTGCCGACGGCGTATGTGCCGCCGCCGGGCGATGCTTTGGAACATCATGCCGCCGGGTACGCGAAGGTCATGTGCTCGGCGGTGTTCATCACCGGCCTGGAGCCGGAGTTCGCGGCGGAGAACGTCGGGTACTTCACGGCTCCTTATGAGCATCGGGCGAAGATGGGCAAGCCGGTGGTGGATCGGGCGAAGAAGTTGGTCCGCATCCCGCTGCCTGGCGGTGTCACGCGGACGGCGGTGTATACCGGCGATCAGGGGTGTGTGACGTATCCGAAGGGGACCGAGAAGCTGCACTTCACGCCGCTGCGGATTACGCGCAAGTTACCGGACGCGAAGACGGCTTGGCCGATGGGGGATGCCGTCGTCGGCGGCGTGCCCGCGGGCGTGGATGCCGCGAAGCTGAAGGCTGCGGTGGAGGCGGCGTTCTCCCCGGCGGAGGCTCTGACGGCGGCGTTTGTCGTGACTTACAAGGGTAAGTTGATTGCAGAGCGTTACGGGCCTGGCATTACGGCGTCGACGCCGCTGGAGAGTTGGTCGATGGGCAAGAGCCTGTCAGCAACGCTGCTGGCGATTCTCATCAAGCAGGGCGTGTACAGCCTCATGCAGCCGGCGCCGTTTCCGGAGTGGAGTAAGCCGGGCGACCCGCGGGCGAAGATCCGGATCATGGATATTCTGCAGATGTCGAGCGGGCTGCGAATACGGGCTCCGCAGGATCCGGACTATGACGCGAAGGGGACGTATCCAGACCATCTGTATCTGTACACGGGTGGCGTGAACTCGTTTCACTATGCGGCGACGCGGCCACAGCAATGGCCGGCGGGGACCGTAGGGCGTTATCGGAATACGGATCCGGTGCTGGCGAATTACTTAGTGCGGCTGGGTGTGGAGAAACGGCGGGAGGAGTATCTCTCGTTCCCGCAACGGGCGTTGTTCGATAAGATCGGCATTCGCACGATGGTGATGGAGACGGACCCCTACGGGAATTTCCTGACGCAGGGGTATGAGTTCGCATCGGGGCGCGATTGGGCGCGGTTGGGGAACCTGTACCTGCAGGATGGCGTGTGGAATGGGGAGCGGATTCTGCCGGAGGGCTTCGTGAAGTTTGTGAGCACGCTGGCGCCGGCCTGGAAGGCGGATGAGCGGCCGATCTATGGCGGGTTTTTCTGGCTGAATGGAGAAGGCACGTTCCCGGTGCCGAAGGAAGCCTATTACATGGCTGGCGCGGGCGGGCAGACGACGCTGATTGTGCCGTCGCACGATCTTGTGGTGGTGCGGCTGGGACATTTCAAGGGCAGTGCCGTCGGCGGGGCGAGTTTTCGCAAATCGCTGGCGTTGTTGATGGCGGCGGTGCCGGCTTCGCGGTGATGTATGCGTTAGTCGCGGGTGACGATGCCGATGCCTGCCATCACCAGTACCAGGCCCGCCAGCAGGGTGGGGCGCAGGGGTTCGTCGAAGAAGAAGCCGCTGAGGGCGATGCCGACAATAGGGACCAGGAACGCGTACATGGTGAGGGTGCCGGCGGCGTGGCGTTTGAGCAGCGCGGCCCAGATGATAAAGCAAATGCCGGCGACCACGACGCCCTGGTAGCTGATGGCGGCCACGGCCTGCCAGGTGAGGCGATCGCGGACCATGGGTTCGGAGACCGCGGCGATCAAAAGGAACAGCGGCACTGACCAGGCCATCTGCCAGATGACGGTGCGCGTAGGATTGACGTCCTGTACCAGCCAGCGGGTGTAGACCTGGCGAATGCCGAGCAACGCAGACGATAGCACCAGCAGCGCATTGCCTAACAGCGGGTTGGGGGCGAGCGTGGAGGTCTTCTGTCCGAAGCCGAGCACCGCCACGCCGGCGAGCGCCAGCGCGAGCCCCAGGGTGCGTGTGCGGTTGAGCGGCGTTTCCAAATTCGAGAAGAAATGGCCGGTGAGATTGGCGAAGACGGGGTAGGAGTTGAGGATAACGACCGCGAAAGCCGGCGACGTGAGTGCGGCGCCGGAGTTCAGCAGTGCGATCTGGATGGTGAAGAGAATGCCGAGGATGAACAGCGGCTTCCATTCCTTACGTTCCGGCCACAGGGCAAGGCCCTGCGACTTGGCCCAGACTGAGACGAAGATGACGCCGACCAGCATGCGCCAGAAGGCGCTCCAGAGGGGCGGTACCGAGTCGACGCCAATGCGGATGGATACGACATTCCCGCCCCAAAGGATGGAGACCAGGAGGGCTAAGAGGGTGGAACGAAGGCCTATGGGTTCTGTGGCGACTGCGGGTCGGGACAAGGGGATAGTTTACTTGAGGAAGGTCCCGCTTTCCAGTTCCGAGAAGGCCTGGCGGAGTTCGGCCTGGGTGTTCATGACGATTGGGCCATACCAGGCTACGGGCTCTTTCAAAGGCTTGCCGGAGACCAGCAGGAAGCGGACGCCTTGTTCGCCGGCGTTGACCACGACTTCATCGCCGCGGTCGAAGATGACCAGGGTGCGGTTGGTGGCGTCGGGTGTGCGAACAATTTGGCCCGTTGGTGTTTCGGTAGCGATGGGTGTAGGTTCGGAGGCGTCGCGGAAGCTGCCGGCGCCGTCGAAGACGTAGGCGAACGCGTGGCGGCTGGTCTCGACGGGGAGTGTTTTGCGCTTGCCTGGCGGGACGAAGACGTCGAGGTAGATGGGGTCGGCGGCAATGCCGTCGACGGGCCCACGCTTGCCCCAGAACTCGCCGCAGACGATGCGGACTTGCGTGCCGTCGTCATCGGTGATGACGGGGATGTCGTTGGCTTTCACGTCCTGGTAGCGAGGCGCGGTCATTTTCAGGGAGGAAGGCAGGTTGGCCCAGAGCTGGAAGCCGTGCATACGGCCTTGCGGGTCGCCCTTGGGCATCTCCTGGTGAATGATGCCGCTGCCGGCGGTCATCCATTGCACGTCGCCGGAGGTGAGGGACCCATTGTTGCCGAGCGAATCAGCATGCTCGACAGTGCCGGCCAGCACATAGGTGATGGTTTCGATGCCGCGATGCGGATGCCAGGGGAAGCCCGCGCGGTAGCTGGCCGGGTCATCGTTACGGAAGTCGTCGAACAGCAGGAACGGGTCTGTCTCTTCGGTGGCGCCGAAGCCGAAGCCGCGGCGGAGGCTGACGCCGGCTCCTTCGCGGGTGGGCTGCGAGAGGGCGGCGCGTTTGATGGGTCTCAGGGACATGGTTATTGGATGTTGGCGATGGGGAAAGGGTTCAGGTCAGGGGCGGCGCAGGGGCAGCAGGTCGGGGGCGGTGAGGCGCGGGCCGTCGTAGGCGGTGACGTCGCCGAAGTGTTCGTGGGCGAGCCAGAGGTTGCGGGCGTGGGCGATCTCTTCCGGCGTGCGGGCCACGAAGTTCCACCACATGAGGATCTTTTCTTCGAAGGGTGGGCCGCCGATGAGGAGAAGCTTCGCGCGTCGGGTGGCCCTAAGGGCGATGCTGGCGCGACCGGTGCCGAGGTCGTAGAGGGGGCCCTTGGTGAGCGGCTGGTTTTCCAGGTGGCATTCGCCGTCGAGGACGACGAGAGCGTGCTCCCAGGTTGGGTTTAGGTCGAGTTCGAGGGTGGTGTGGGGATGGAGAGTGGCTTCGAAGCCAAGGATATCGGAGTAGTGCTGCGCGGGGCTGGTGACGTTCTGGAGGGAGCCGGCGAAGAGTTGTATGATGCCGCCAGGGAGTTCGAGTTGCGGCACGCGATCGATGGCTTGGAAAGCGGCGGGACCGTGGCGGCGCGTGTCGGGCAGGGCTACCCAGAGCTGGACGCCGTTGAGTTTGCCGGTATGCTGGCGCGGTGTCTGCTCGGAATGGGCGATGCCGGCGCCGGAGGTCATGACGTTGACCGAGCCGGGCCGCGCGATGGCTTCGCAGCCGAGGCTGTCGTTATGGAGGATCTCGCCTTCAAGCAGCCAGGTGACGGTCTGCAGCCCGATGTGCGGATGCGGGGCAACGTCCATGGGTTTGGCGTCGGTGAAGCTGAGGGGCCCGAAGCGGTCGAGGAAGCACCAGGGGCCGACCATGCGGCGATTGCGGACGGGGAGCACGCGTTCGACGGGGAGGTCGCCGAGCTTGACGGTGTGGCCGGTGTAGGAAACGATAGGCTGCAAGCTTCCAGTATGGCTCTATGCTGGTAGTGATTTATGGAGGGCCGCTACTACGAGGAGCTTGCGACGGCATTCGTGCGCGGGCGATTGGAGAATGATGCCGCGACGATCGCCGATGGCGTAGCGGCGGGGTTGCGGCTGCACAAGTTCAAGCGCGATACGGTGCTGCCACGCGTGCAGCGCGTGTTGGGGATTCTGCGAGGGCTGGCGCCGGAGAGGCTGCTGGATGTCGGTAGCGGGCGCGGAGCGTTTCTGTGGCCGCTGCTGGATGCGTTTCCAGAATTGGCGGTGACGTCGATTGATGTGAGCGAGCAGCGGGTGGCGGATTTGGAGGCGGTGCGTCGCGGCGGTGTAGCGCGATTGACGGCGCTGCGAATGGACGCTGCCGCGATGGCGTTTTCGCCGGGAGCTTTCGATGTCGTGACGATGTTGGAGGTGTTGGAGCATATGCCGGATCCGGTGGCGGGGCTGCGTTGTGGCGTGACGGCAGCGCGGCGCTCGGTAGTGTTGAGTGTGCCATCGGTGCCGGATGATAATCCGGAGCATCTGCATCTGTTCTCGCCGGCGGACCTGGAGCGCATGGCGTCCGAAGCGGGTGCGGCGGGAGTGCGAATAGAACATGTCTTAAATCACCGGATCGCGGTAGTGAAGGTGCGAGCGTGATGATCAAGTATCCGCGGACGCCGCACGTGACGGGGTCGCGATTGCAGCCGGGGGATGAGGATTTGGCGGTGATCGCGCACGAGACGCTGGCGGGCTTGCCGCTGGTGGTGGAGGAGAAGTTGGATGGATCGAACAGCGGCATCAGCTTTGATGTGGAGGGCGGGCTGGTATTGCAGAGCCGCGGGCATGTATTGACGGGTGGGGCCCGGGAGCGGCAGTTTGCGCTGTTCAAGCGCTGGGCGAGCCATCATGCGGGCTGGCTGAGAGAGGTGTTGGGTGCGCGGTATGTGATGTATGGCGAGTGGTTGTATGCGCGCCACACGATTGCCTATGACGAACTTCCGCATTACTTCCTGGAGTTCGATGTGTTGGACCGGGAGGCCGGGGAGTTTCTGTCCACCGAACGGCGGCGGGCCTTGCTGGCGGGTGGGCCGGTGGTTTCGGTGCCGGTGTTGGGGATAGGGAGTGGGCTGGACTTGGAGAGCTACATCGGACGGTCAAAATGTTCCAGCCGGGAAATGATGGAGGGGCTGTACTTGAAGCACGAGGAGGAAGGGCGGGTGGTGGCTCGGTATAAGTACGTGCGGGCGTGGTTTCTGCAGGCGGTGGCTGATTCGGGCGAGCATTGGATGGACCGGCCGCTGGAGCCGAACCGGCTGCGGGCGGGGGTGGACTTATTCCGATGACCCTGTTTGGATGTGCGTTGGATTGGGACGCGCTGGACGCGGCTTTGCCGTGGGTAAGGGCCATGCGAGGGTGTTCGCAGGATCCTGTCTTCCATGCCGAAGGCGACGTGCGGATCCATACGCGGCTGGTGTGCGAGGCGTTGGTGGGGTTGCCGGAATGGGGCGCCTTGCCGGAGCCGGATCGGGAGTTGGTATTGGCGGCGGCGTTACTGCATGATGTCGCCAAACCGCTGTGTACGCGGGTGGAGAACGGACGCATTACCTCGCGCGGGCATTCGCAACGCGGGGCGATTGAGTCGCGCCGGATCCTCTGGGAGTTGGGAGCGGATATCGTGACGCGGGAGCAGGTGTGCGCGATGGTGCGCTATCACCAGATTCCGTTCTATCTGATCGAGCGGCCGGATGCGCTACGCACGGCGCTGATGATCAGCCAGCAGGTGCGATGTGACTTGCTGGCGATGCTGGCGAAGGCCGATGCGCTGGGGCGGGAGTGTGCCGATAGGCAGGAGTTGCTGACGCGGATCGCGCTGTTTGCGGAGCACTGCCGGGAACTGGGGTGTTTGGATTGGGCGTGGCCATTCCCGTCGGCATGGAGCCGGTTTGCGTACTTTCGGCGGGAGGATCGCGATCCGCATTATCTGGCGCATGAGGATGCGCGGTGCGAGGTGATTCTGTTATGTGGGCTGCCGGGGTCGGGCAAGGATACGTGGTTGCGGGAGCAGGCGCCGGAAGTGCCGGTGATTTCACTGGATGGGATTCGCGAGGAGTTGGGAGTCGGCGCGGGAGAAGGATCGGGCGAGGTGGTGCAGATGGCCCGGGAGCGGGCGCGGGGGTATTTGCGTGCCGGGCAGGGTTTTGCCTGGAATGCGACGAATCTGACGCGGGAGATGCGCGGGCCCTTGGTGGATCTGTTCACGGATTACAAGGCTCGGGTGCGGTTGGTACACGTGGAGACGCCGTATCGCTGGCATGCGGAACGGAATGCGGGTCGGGAGCGGGCAGTGCCGGGGGATGTGATCGCGCGGATGCTGTCCCGATGGGATGTGCCGGCGGTGACGGAGGCGTGGAAAGTGGAGTGGTGGGAGAACGATGCGGCGTTGCGGGCCGCGCTTAGAACTTGAGCTGCGAGAGCCTGGGCACGGTTAGGGCCTGGTGAGCGAGAGCCTGCAGTTGATCGAGGGAACGGATCTTGCCGATGCGCTTTTCCATGCGGTGCTGACGGCGCCGAAGCGGGTGGTGAGGATGTCGAGGAGGACGGTGTGGAGGGAGGCGATGGACTGGTCGACACCCCTTGCGATACCCTGTTCAAGGCCCTTCGCGATACCCTGCTCGATACCCTTCGCGATGCCCCGTTCTTCCCAACTGGTTACGTACTCCATGAATCTCTTCCGTTCCTTCGGCTGTAGCCCACTGCGTTCCATGGACTCCTGGAATTGCTGTTCCTCGGTGTCGTTGAGCCGCAAGTAGGCGTCAACAAACTGCCCGACCATTGTCATTTTCGCCGGGTCCAGCTTTAGAGTCAAAAGCAGGCGCAGGCATTCAAGTTTGACTCGCGGACGGTCCCGCGGAGCTATCTTCATTTTACTCATGAGGGCGGCGGCGACCGGGTTCTTCACCTTGAGAAAGCGGCGCCAGGGCAAGCGGTTCAGTTGAACGACACGGTAGCGGAAGGTGAGCACGGTGTGGTCCGGGAAGGTGATCCGGAAGATAGCGGGCTGCTTCCTGTGAGGCTTGTCATGGGAATAAATCACGATGGGGTAGATAGGGACGCCGTGCTTGCCATAGATGGCGGCGTAGTAGGTGAAGAACCGGATCGGGAAGTCCAGCGGGGCTGTGCTTTGGTGTTCGACATGGATCAGGAAGAACGCCGGGTTGTTGTGAAAGTGAGCCTTGGCTACGATGTCGGCACGGTACTTCTTGCCCTTGGGCTTGTTGACGTAGAGCTCCTGGGAGAGGAACTCGAACGAGGTGGCATCGACGTGGCGGGAGAGAGTGGGGAAGAACAGATCGAGGAAGTCGCCAAAGAAATGGGTGAGCAGTTCCTTGAAGAAATGGTCGTGATCGATGGCCGGGGCTGCGGGGCCAGGCGGAGGGTTGGTCACAACAGACTAGTGGCTGGCCGCCGAGGAAACTCTCAGGAGCGAGGGGCCAGGGCCTTTTTGCGAGGCGTCCGGGTAGCGCGGCTCTTGGCGAAGACCTGAAGGAGCGTATCGTTGGACGGCCGTCAGATCGAAGTCTTCCGGATCGAACGGGCCACGCCACCGCCTGCGGGAAATCCGACACCCTGGTAATAGGAACACGGCATCGACCAGTACTGCCCTTCGTCTGCCTTGCCCCTTTCGATGGCATGCGTGAGGAAGAAGTGCGCCGCTATTCGCGGCGGCGAACACACCAGGAGAACGACGGGACGAATCCTCGGCAGAACGAATAGTCAAATTGATGTATTATTTGACACGATTATGTCCCTCGCTGAGTTAGGTAGTCTTTTGAAGCAGGACGGGTTAATTAAATCGATCCTGCCGGGAGCCAGTTTGGTTGTGGCTCTGCTCGGAGTTCTGAGCCTGCTCGGTCTACTTGTGCTCCTCTTGGTGATGCGGAAGGGAGTGCATGTTCGGTCGGTCGGAGGTGCGCTCGGCGGCGGGGACTGGCGCTACGAACTTTCGCCCGCTGCCACGCTGCTGCTTGTCATACTGGCGTCCATGGTTGCGCTCCTGGGCCTTGGTTATGAGAGCACACAAATAAATGATGATCCTGAGAATTCTGCTGGAGGGAACACTCAAAACACAATCAACGTTGGAGGGGGGAAGTGATGAGCGGGTCACGGCCAGCGGCTCCCAGATCGGCTACTCAGAGGACGCCTCAGGGGCAATCCGGGCCGCTCCGTCCCCCCGAGCCAGGCTCTGCAGCGTCAAATGTGGGAGACGCGAGCACACTTGAGAAGAAGCATGCACAATGTCACGCCTACAAGACGTTGAAGAAGCAAATCGACGACTACGCCCGTGGCAAGATTCTGGGGCAGTCTTTTTTGCTGGCTGGCCACCGGGGATCAGGAAAAACTACATTCGCGCATTTGGCGGTCCAGGTCGTGGCGCGAGAGGTCGAAGCGCTGATCGTGCAGCCAACGGCATCAGCGTGGATGCGTCCCTTCAGAGAGCTGTTTCCTCGCCTCAAGAGTTTCATGCGCGCCTCCGCCTCGTCCCGGGATTCCAACTTACCAGATACTGACCAAGCTGAGGGCGAGTATCGTGCTATTCCCTTCCTGGTGCCCTTGCATGGGCCAGACCTTCTACCCGATCTTCGGAACTCTGGCCCAGCGGGACGAAGGAGTTCACGTGCCCACCCTTGGGAACTCATGCCCGAGTTCGGCGAAGAGGCCCTAGTACGCAGCGCTCTCCACCACATTACGCGCTCGTTCCATCGGGCGCTTTGCCGTGAATTTGCAAAGCGGTTCGCGCAAGCCGTCGATGATACGTACGACGCAGAGTTGGCGGCGGACCTTGCCGTCCAACTGGACCAAGCTCCGGATCTGCAACGCCTGCGTGGTTACTGGGATCGGATAGGAAGGTTGGAGCGCGGTGTCGTTCCGATGTGTCCGGCGAACCGGTCCGGGCAAGGCTATCGGGAACTCGTTGCGATTTACACGGCGATCTTGGCGGCGCAGAAATGTACATCCAGAGAGGAGGAAGCCACGCCCTCCCATGTGCATCTCGTCGAACCCCCGCCCGGCGTGAGGAACAACAAGGGTGTCCCGATGGATCAGGCCGTAAGATTAGCCGCCCCAGTGCTCAGTCTACTTGCCGGTGCCTTTGCCGCGAACTCAGTGGCGGATACGTTGGGGGCGCCCAGTACCGGTGCGGTCGCTATCGCAACGGTGCTCTTAGCTTACTCGTTCCTTATTGGCGCCGGGCGATCTCTCGGCGACCACACGTTGGCGGTAGATGCGTCCATCCAGACGCTCGACTTGATGTTGCCGGTCATGGTCGAGCGGTCGCTAGATGCCGGGTTGGCGCCGATCTTTGTTGTGGACGAGTTGGACAAAGTCAGCGGTTTCGAATCTCAGATTGAAGTCCTAATTCGCAAGCTCAAATACTTTGTTACAGACCGCGCGATGTTCTGCTTTCTCGCTGACCGCGGATATTATGAGCAGTTGCGGGTCCGCCTTGAGCGGAACCCCTATCGGGTGGAATCAACATATTATGCCGATAAGCTCCTAATATTTCTAAAGCCCAAGGACATCTCCACCTACATTGCCGCCAACCGTGCCGATCGCGCAGCCCTCAACGATACCCCGACACCTGCTGAGGCAGGCGCTGTAATCGAGAAGGACTGGAACCTCTGGTTGCCCGGGTTTACTGAACTGCTGTTCGTCTTTCAGTCGCGCTGCCACCTGGCAGAATTACAGCGACTCTTCGATCTCCACTGCGACAAACGGGGAGAACTCATTTTGCCCAACAACCAAGCAGAGAATGTATTTAATAAACCGGCCTACCATCTGGCAGCGTTGTTTCAACTCGCCATCGAGCGTACTCTGGACTACTGTGACGTTCATTTGCGCCAGGAGCCAGCCGTGACGCTCTGGCTTATAGATGCGCTCTATGGCGTCGCACGACGCTGGGAGAGAGGGCCCGCTGTCGAGTTGGAGCGCGATAGCTTCATAGCAGAGTTGGAGCGGAACGCCACGGGGAATGAGGCGTTCGTCGACAAACCAACAAATCTGCTCTCGCCTGTCCTGCGTTCGCAGTTGTGGAAAAGCGTCAAGATGCTGATCGAGTACTTGGCGCGTCCGCAGATGCTCGGAATCGAAAAGGCTTCGGGGGAGGAGCAATCAACAGCGACTGATAGGAAGCTTCGAACTCACCTGGTAGAGAATTCCCATCCCTTGGTGATCGTTCTCGATAGTGAACTGCACAAAATCAGGTTCGAGTGGGCATTCGACGAGTTTGGAGAGCCACGGATTGGGCTCCTCCACACGGAAGAGTGGGCTGACAGTATCAGGAATAAGCAGTGGAAAAAAGCGAAGAACCCCGAGATAGCCGCGGTCGAAAAACTTATCGAGGCGTGCGGTGCAAATGGTAAGGCACAGTGGAGTGCCTTCAATCGGGAGGAATGGAAGCATCTTCCAAGCGCGTTCTCCGCCGCATATCTGCTACAACGTTTGAGCACAGTGGGGGGTACATTGAATGAATTGCTGAACAACTGTAAGCAACACGGTCCGGGCGAGGAGTGGGTGACCCAGAAGCTCCCCCATCTTCCGGAGGAAAAGCAACGAAGCTTGTGTGCCTTTCTCGCGAAAGAGCCCGTATCCTACGTGGAACTGTGGGAGCATCTAAACACCGGCACGTGGCGGTAACGTAGCCGTTTGAGCCGTTTTTTCAAGGGTGTGGAGAGCGTTCCATAGTTGATCTGGTATTGTTTGTGACTTATCCAATGCTCGGGTGTACCGGTCACTAGCAATTTCGTCCTCTGGGACTTGATCGAAGTTGTTTGTCAAAATCACGACTGGAATGTCTTGTCTCCGCTGACGGATTAGTCGATAGATGCGGATGCCGGCCGAGCGGAAGTCCACCCCTTTGCTCCGCGCCGCGGCCGTGGACATCCTGACGTCCAAGACGACACTCTTATACCCCTCCAACCCCGCTTCGATCTTCTGTATCGCATCCGTGTATGTTCGTACTTGGTCGACCTGTCGGCCCATGTCCTTCAGATGCTTTAGATAGTGCTCCACGCCCCAGAGTTCGTCATCAACAAAAAGCGTCTTTATTGCACTCATGTTAGCTCCTGGTACTTTCGCTCAGGTTTTCTCTCTGGTGGGCGCTCCAGGCTTCGGGGTAGGTCAAGCGTGAACTCCGTCGGGTTGCTGAGCCGAGTGACCGATATCCTACCCCCGTGTAACTTGACCAGCCGCTGGACGATCCAAAGACCGAGACCTGTCCCGAATATGGGGCCAACCTCTTCGTCCGGCCCGCGCACGCCCTTATTGAAGATGGACTCCTTCATGCCACTCGGGATCCCGATACCCCAGTCTTGTACCCGAAAGCGGAAGGCATCACCCTCGTCGGAGCAGATTACCTTTACGCGGAACTGATCCATGCGATCCGGGTCGGCGTATTTGATAGCGTTGTCAAACAGGTTGAAGAATACCTGTTGCAGCATATTCGGGTCTGCGTAGATAGCGGGGATCATCCGCCAACCCTCGTAGCTAATCCGCTCCGGGGGAAAGCCCGCTTCCCGAAGTTGCCAGTGAAGTTGGGTCACCGTTGGAGCAAGGATATCGCCGATCACCAATACCCGCTCGAAACGAGGCTTCGGGCTGAGATTCGAATAGTCCAGTTGGCGGATGACCGCACTCAGGAGGTTCCCCCACGCCACTGCATCTCCCATATAATCGTGTCCAAAGCTGACTCCCCGCTTCGCAAACTCGTTCCTCATGGTAAACAGAACGCCGCGGAGGGCCGCTATGGGTCGTTTCAACTCATGACTGATCTCGGTCAGTTCTTCGCTTTTGTACAGTTCGCTCTGTCGCAGCCGAATTGCTGGGATGGCTTGCTGCAGCAAGCCATCTAGAATGACAAGATCGTCGTCGCTGAAATTGCAGACGCCTCCCGCGCCACCCTTTTTGTTGGCGCAGCGCACCAGGCCGACGTTGTCCCTGGCGGTGTCCACAACCGGCATGGAAAGCACCCGGTTCTCCGAAGGTGTCTCGGTGTCGAGGAGAAACTTGGATGGCAGGGGGAGGTGTTGCGATCCATCTCTACCAAGGAACGCAGGTTCTCCACTCTGCCAGATCTTGGTCGTCAACTGACCGTCACCGATCTCGTAGTACCCATCGTTTTTGGGCTGCCTGTCGCTGCCAAGCAGCCCGTCCGCGGGCACGGGGCTGAGACGGGTTTTGCTTCGGTCCGCGATAAACAGCGCCACGGCCTCGCAGTTTAGCCGCTTCTTCGTAATTCTGCGGATCTCGCGACAGAGGTCCAAGAGGCTCTGTGTGCCCACGATCGCCTCATTCAAGTCGGCCGTAACCGAGAGGGCAATTTTGTCCATCTGGGCATCGAATGCCTTCCTGACTGCTCGGGCAACGAAAGGATGATGTATGGTGTCCAGTTGGATGTCCCCAGGTTCCGCGGCAAAGAGATCGAGCATCAGTCGGCACTGATTCGGGTTCCAACTGCTGCGGACTGGGATTCGCCATCTTCCGGCGGCTCCGCGTGGCAACGCAGTGGCCATTGCTTCTGCCACCGGCGCATCCGTGAAGGGGACCCACACCGCCTTTGCGGACGCCGCGAAGCCGGACTCGATGACCGTCATAAGCTCCTGCGTTAACGTCTGTATTGGCCTTAAGCTCTGCAGCGCGAAGACCTGGTCGAGTTCACTGAAGGACCACAAAGCAACAGCCAGGCACTTCTTGCCAAGATGCCGGAGTACTTCGTCGGAGATCCGGTTGTAAAGTTGTCCAACGTCGCGGCAAGCAAGATCCTGTAATGCAACGGGAAAATCGGGATCGCCAAACGACAGAGTTGGTGCAGAGCCGGAGCTTTCCGCAAGGTTGAACATTTGCGGCTGCGCCGTCAGTTGGCCCGGACCAGGCTTCATAAATTTTGTTTCCGCAAGCCACCTTGCCGACTGCAAAACACTCTCTTCAATGACGCCTTCTGAGTAATACTGCTCAACAACAGCAAATCCATCGAAGCCACGGGTTGTCAGGAACTCCAGTACTTCAGGGATTTCCTTCCCGCTTAGCGAACCGTTACCTATCTCCGTAAACCCACGAGCATACATCGGCGAAACCCGCCCAAATCCAGGTCTCCAGTCAGTGATATGGACGGCCGCCAGGCGTTTCCAATGCTGACTCAATAACCGTGTCATCGACTCACGCCGGAGCGCTGCGTGTGCTGTGTCAAGTACGACCACGAAGTCGTGCTGCTTGAGCATCTTGTCGCCGGTCAATTCGGAGTCGCCCTTCTTCAGATAGTGCGGGTGTACAGCTAGTCGATAGCCCTCCGCAAGCCAACCGGGCGCACGCGCGTCCCAACTGTCCAGGTACACGTAGGGCGCCTTCCAGCCCCGCAAATAACTGACCCGATCGTCGATCGGCCCGCCAGAAAAGCCTAGGATCGTAAGTTTGCGGCGTTCGCAGTGTGCGCGCAGAGCTTCAATGTCACCAAGC
Source organism: Bryobacterales bacterium (assembly GCA_016789745.1). GTDB lineage: Bacteria > Acidobacteriota > Terriglobia > Bryobacterales > Bryobacteraceae > CADEFT01. The sequence goes on along the minus strand of JAEUQF010000011.1, from coordinate 6,404 downwards.
TTCGCGGTCAGTACATCCGGGTGTTGGAAAAATTCCACACCTTCGTAGCCGCAGTCCGCGATATAGTCTAACATGCGCTCCATGTTGTACGGCTCGATGCCCCAGAGAATGGTTTGGCAGCCGAACTTCATAGTAGAGAAGTGTATCGCTTTGAACTGAAAAAGCAAGCTCGCCTGGTTCGCCAGGCAATCCAAGAAGAGCGGTTAGCCCGTGGCAACATCCACTCCCCAATGTCGCAGCTCCGTAGCACATTGATTCTACTGAACCGCTCGCCAGCAAGCGGTCAAAATAGTCTTTCACCTGTTCACATGCAGCGCTGTAAGAAATGGACCGCGCATGGGAGCGTGTGCCATGAAGGTAACGTGCAGCGGGCATTGCCTCGGGGCGTTCTACCATTACCATGGGCCCTCGATCCGCGGCGCTCGTCCCAGAGAGTAAGGAGTCGTGGAGCAGATTCACTCTAAAAGCCGGAGGTCCAGGCTAATCTCCCCGCCGTTCCCAGCACATCTGCCATGTCCCATTCTTGAGGAGATTCAACGCCACGCGGAAACCCGCGCTGGCCGCGTCGGGCCACTGTCCGGCGAATTCAACGGCTTTCTCCGGCCCCGCGTCGGCAACCATCGCGTCTTCTTGGAGGAAACTGGCCGCACCATCACCATCCGCCGTGTCCGCGATTCGCCGCGAAACCGACCGCTCTCTAAGCCCCAAACCTCTGTCAACCATCTGGCATCGCCCGCCCCCGAGTCTCCTTCCCACTACCAACTCCAACTTCCGCTACTCGGATAGGCCGGGACCGCCAGTGACCGAGTGCCGGCCAGCATTCCATCAACGCCAGATGCCGTCGAACGCCGCTCTTGTACTTCGGCGCCTTGCAGCAACCGGTTCGGGGTGTCGTGTAACTTCATTGATGCACCGCCCTTGCTTAACGCTACGTCCCCACGTTGAGCCCTCCCACAGTTGCCGCTGCGGTTGTACGACGCGCCGGAACACCTGCCGTGCTGGCTCTCCTCCTTGTTGGTTGCTCAAACGTCGATCACTTATCCGGCCAATGATGACCTATTGCTCGTGTGAGGCAATGGAAGTCGCGGCGGCTAGCAGTTTCAACAACCGGCGGCGAAAGGCGTTGAGACTGGTTGGATAGTTTGCCCGCAGACGTGTGTTATCAAAGAGACGCAATGCGGTTTGAAGAGCGGCGACCCAGTCGAGTGGGTCGCCGGAGTGGGCGTCGAAGGGGATAGGGGGCGGCGAGTGCACGGGGTGCTGGCGGGCCTGAAGAAAGGCGCGTTGCAGATCGGCCTGGGTGACCTCAACATAGCGTAAGGTCATGCGTGGTGTAGTGTGGCCTAGCAATTTCATCAACGCCGGGAGGCTAACGCCGCCACGAATCATATCGGTGGCATAGGTGTGGCGGAGTTGATGCGGTACCGGTTGAATGGTGCAGCCAGCTTGAGCGGCGTTCCGTCGAAGGGTCTGCCGGAGCGTCTGCATGAGATCGAGACATCCCTTTGGGCGCGGTAGAAGGAAGGGCTGGTTGGGATCGAAGGGAGGCAAGGCGCGGAACCATTGCAGGTTGGCAACGATGTCCGACAAACTGCGATCGGCTGGAACCCAACGCTCGGCGTGCAGTTTACCGACCGGAACCTGAATCGCCCAATGGTCATGATCGAGTGGGTGTAGGCAGTGATTGGATAGATCCACCAGTTCGCCGAGGCGCAATCCGGTGCCACGCAACAACAAGAGGGCATGCGACAGCAGATCGTTTTGGAGCAGCAGTTGTTGTTGCAAGCGCTGATCGTCTTCGATAGACAAAGGGCGGGGGAGCAGTACGTCGGGGCGGGGCAGGTCCTCGCTGCGTATCAGCCCCGGGCGGGGTGGGTGTGGCAGGTCGGCCAAGCCGTCCAGAAGGCGGCGCAAGCGGACAAGATGGCCCAGACGGGAGGAGGCTGCGAGCTTGGGTTCATGCAGCCACAGTTGTTCCATCCAGCCGAAGATGTGCGGATCACGGCGCAACTGATCGGGCCTGTGCACCTGAGGAAAGCGTTCGCCGAGATAGGCGAGAAACCAGCGTGAGGTGTAGCGGTAGTGCAGGATGGTGGCCGGGCGCAGCACGGTCTGCAGCGCTCGCAGTTGGTTGTTGATGACGGCAGCTAGAAGAGTTCTCCGGCTCACGTGAGTTTTCCGGCGGTGGTCGTTTTTTGTTGGACCGCCCTGGCATACTCACGCCAGACATCGGCCGGAGACAGATAGTGACAAGGCCTGTTACGTCGCCCGTGGCCGACCACGGATGGCTCACCGCAGCGCGGACAAACCCGTAGCAACCATTCCTGCCAAGCCTTCGGCTTGCAATCGCCACCCGAACATGGGATAAGGACAAGCACAAGTGAGCGGAAGGCTTTCGCCGCTGGTCGTCGCCTCGTCAAAAGCTGGCCATCGGCGGGTTGCCTTCCCTTCCTTCAACAAACTCCGTCGCGAAAAGCATACTCCTTTCTGGCACTTAGGGGCAGGAGTGATGGGTTTCGGCGATTGGCCGGTTTAGAATCACAACAGTTGCGATTTTCCCTAACCCCATCCACGTCAATACCTTGCCGCCATTCTCCCCATCCCTCCAGCCCGGCTCTCGCAACTGCGCTGCTATGTTCGAGACGGGAGATCGCGAACAACACCGCTTTTCTGCAAAAATGCAGCCCCCAGGAGCACGAACCATGCACGATGATCGGACTATCGGCGGCCTTCCCAAAGCGCCCGCCGCGAACAACGAAGCCTCGCCGACGCAACAGTCATCCCCGGCGAATCCTGACCAGGCAGGTGCCGCCTCCTCCGCCAAGGCCGAGGCCGCCCGCAGAAACGGCGCACTCTCCCGTGGCCCCATAACTCCCGAAGGCAAGGCCCGGTCCGCCAGAAACGGCTTCAGACATGGCCTCACCGCCCAAAACTTCCTCACCACTCCGGCCGAGGAAGATGCGTTCCGCCATCACTTCAACGCCCTCATCGAACTCTGGGATCCCCAGACTTCCTGCGAGCACTACCTCGTCGAAAAGCTCGCTCGCGCCGACTTCCAGCATGACCGCGCCGAGCGCACGATCTTCGCCATGGTCGATGTCGAAACCGATATCATCGCGCCCGAAATCCAGCGCGCCTTCCAGACCATCGACGAAACCGGCGCGCTCATCCTCGGCTACAAATCCATGGATGATCACTCCGCCGCTCATCGCAACCTCGATCGCCATATCGCGCGTCTGTCTCGCGAACGCATCCGCGCCCGCGAAGCCATCCTCCAGGCACAGGCCATCCGGGCCAAGAAGGAGAGACTTTTTCTGCACGCTGAACCCACCAACACGGACCAGGAGATCGCATCCTATGACCTGCGGCGTTACTCCCAATCAACTCCTCCCGCGCCGCCTCGTCGTCCGCGCCGGAGTCGCGTCTCCCCTCAACTGCCGGCATCCCAAACAGCTGCGCTGCTCCTGTCATGGACAGCCCAGCGAAAAGCCGGACTTGCACCGCAACACCCAATCGGCGGCCCGTGGCAACGCGAAGGCCTCCGCCACTTCCTACGCCGATGCCCTGCGCTCCCAGGAGCAGCAGTACAACGACATCCACGCTAGCATTCTCAAGACCATCCGCCGCTTCCCCGACGCTGCCGCGGCCGTCTCCGCCATGCTCGACATCGGCGGCGATCAATGGCGCCCTGACTCGGACACCGGCCATGCTTGACCGTGCGCAACTCAAATACATCTTGAATCCGGTCGCCTTCGCCCGCGACCTCCTCGGCCTTCAGCCTGATTCGCTTCAGGCGGAAGTCCTCAACTCCGATGCCCGCCGTGGCATCCTCTGCTGTACGCGCCAGTGGGGCATAGTCCACCGTTGCGGCCGCCAAAGCCGTGCATGAAGCTTTTTTACTTTCCCGGCAGCACCATTCTCGTCGCTGGCCCGTGCGAACGCCAGTCCGTCCGCCGAAGCCTCGGCGAAGGCGGAGTGTGCCCAAACGCGGCGACGGCATCAATCGCATCTCGCTCGAACTCCCTAACGGCTCGCGCATCGTCGGCCTGCCCCATACCGAAGCCAATATCCGCGGCCTTTCGGCCCCGTCGCTTATTCTCATCGATGAGGCCGCCGCCGTCCACGACTGCATCTACTACGCACTCGAGCCCATGCAGGCCACCAACGACGGAGCCCTCTGGCTCCTCTCCACTCCCCGCGAAAAACGCGGCTTCTTCTACAACGAGTGGATCACGCCCGGCAGCGACTGGCACAAGATCCGCGCAACCGCGCTTGAATGTCCGCGTATCCTCAAGCCGTGGCTCGATCGCCGCGCCCGCCGTATGCCCAAGGCCGTCTTCGAGCAGGAGTTCCTCTGCGTCTTCCGCTCCTCCCAGCACTCGCTGTTCCAGGACGAAGACCTCCAGGCCACCCGCCGGCCTTTGCCTGCGCTCGACCGCCCCGTCCGCGTCTACCTCGGCCTCGACCTCGGCCAACGTGCCGACCACAGCGCCCTCGCCGTGCTGTATCTCCACCAGTTCTTCACAGGCCGCATCGATCCGGGAAACCGGGCACGTGAGGTGCAGCATATCCTGCAACTCAAGACCATCACCCAGATCCCGCTCGGCACGCCCTATCCGGACATCGCGCAGATGGTCCGCCACGCCCTCCAGCATTTTGAGGTGGAAGGCAAGGCTACCTTGATCGTCGATGCCGGCGGACCCGGTCTGCCCTTCATCGACTTCCTCCGCACCCTGCCACTGAACGCCAGCCTCATCAAACTGAACATCACTGGCAGTGGTGCGCCGCGCAACAATAATGGCATCTATCAGGTCACCAGAGCCCAGCTTCTCACCAATTTGAAACTGCTCTTGGAAAACCGCAGCCTCTACCTTCCGGACGAAGACCTCCTCCTCACCGAACTCCGGGGCCTGCAGGCCAGCTTCCATTCCGAAGCCGACCATGACGACCTCGTCATGGCACTCAGCTTAGCGGCTTGGGAAGCTGCAAAGAACTGGCAAGCCGTTCTCTGCCCCAAGGCGGCGTAGCTGCCGCCGCACGTACCGGAATCAGTAACTTACAGACCCGCGCGCAAGCAAGCGGGCTCCTGGTAGTTCTTCGGAGCCTGGAGGCCCCACGCTTGCCTGGTGGTCCGCCCTCCACCGGAAGGCGAACATTTGGTTGTCCCGACTCTAGCGGAGGCCGAAGATTTGGTGGGGTTTTAGGTCGGCTACTTCGGCTCCGGCGTCGTAGAGTTTGTCCGCGGACACGGCGGTGTATCTGCGGGTGAATGCGGGAAGGAGTTCGAATCTTAGGGACTGGCCGGATTTGCGATTGCGGATAGTGCTGTAGGTTTTGGAGTCGTCCTGGCAGTGGAGATTGCGCTTGCCGAGGCTGGCGCCGGTGGCGGCCTGAAGGCCGTCGATGATGGAGGAGGCGAGGGGGTCGGCTGCGGGACAGTGGTGTGTGACTTCGAGGTCGGGGCTGCCGCGTTCCAAGGCTAGTTTTTGGAGGGCATAGTCGCCCATTTGGTAGCCGGCTACGGCATAGGGCGAGGCGGTGCCGTGAATGAGCGTGGTGCGGGCGATGGGGGGCGGGTTTTCATCGTCGTGGGCGCGGAGGGGAAGAGTTGTGGCGGCGATCAGAACCGCGCGGCGGGTGGGGTTCATTTTGCGTTCTCCAATTCGAAGGTGAGGGAGGACCAGAAGCTTTCCCAGTCGGCGGCGGAGGGGTCGGCGCAGCGCTCCATTTTGATGGTGTGGAGGCGCCAGAGGCCGGCTTTGGGGAGACTGACGGTGAGGCGGCCATTCGCGTCGGTGCGACCGGCGGAGACGGATTTGGTTTCCGAGCCGTGCGCCCAGGAGGCCTCCATATGGAGGTTGGCCGCAGGTTTGCCGCGGAAGAGGACCTGGACGGGGAGTTGGTCGCCGGGCTTGAGGGAGTAGGGGTCGGCTGTGGGGATGATTTCGATGATGAGGCCGGAGGGTTGTTGGAAGAAGGGGGTGGATTTGGCGCCGTTGCGGAGCAGGGCGCGGGCGTATTTGCTGTAGCGCTCGCGGCCGGGCTTGTCCGATTCGTTGTGGGAAGCGCGGTAAGCAATGATCTCGTCGAGCCCTTCGTGTTTGAGGTAGCTGAGAAACTTGTCCGGGGCAAGTTCGATGAAGTTGGGGGTGGGGGCGACGGTGGCGGTGAGGGTGCCGGGAGCGGAGGGGGTGGTGGCGGAGCCGAGGTCGCGGAGGCCTTCGATACGGAGGTTAGTCACGGGGGCGCTGCCGCCCTGCCAGGAGAGTTTGGGCTGGACCAGGCGGGGGATGCGGCCGGCGACTTCGCTGTTCGGGAACGAATCGCCGACGTGGAAGCCGAGAGTGATGGCTTGGCCTGGGCTTGGGCGGAAGGAGGACGGCATGATGTAGAGGTCGTGGGCG
>JAEUQF010000458.1 GCA_016789745.1 Bryobacterales bacterium | reverse complement strand
GCTTCCCGCGTGGAGCAGGAGAACCGGCGGCTGAAGGCCGTGCTGCCGGGGTTCGGACCGATGATCGGCCAGAGCGCCGGGATGCAGGAGGTCTACCGAACTCTGATGCGTGTGGCGCCCACCGAAGCCACCGTGCTGATTCTGGGCGAGAGCGGCACGGGCAAGGAATTGGTGGCGCGGGCTTTGCATTCCCATAGCGGCCGGGCAGGCGGGCCCTTTATCGCGGTGAACTGCGCGGCGCTGCCGGAAACGCTGCTCGAAAGCGAACTGTTCGGCCATGAGAAGGGCGCGTTCACTGGAGCCGTGGCGGCTCGCAAGGGAATGCTGGACGAGGCCGCGGGCGGCACGTTCCTGCTGGACGAAATCGGGGAAATGCCGCTGCCGTTGCAGGCGAAGTTGCTGCGCGTATTGCAGGAGCGGGCCTACACGCGGTTGGGCGGATCCAAACTGCTGGCAGCGAATGTCCGCGTGATTGCCGCGACGAATCGCAGTCTGGAACAGGCCGTGAAGGAGCGGACGTTTCGCGAAGATCTGTTGTACCGGCTCAAAGTGATCACCGTGCGGCTGCCGGCGCTGCGCGAGCGGCGTGAAGACATCCCGGCGCTGTCCCGGCATTTCGTGACCAGGCATGCGGCGCGCTCGAATCCGCGTGTGCGAGGGCTGAATGCAGCCGCCCTTCGGGTTTTGGAAGCTTACGACTGGCCAGGAAACATCCGCGAACTGGAGAATGCGGTGGAGCGCGCCGTTGTACTGGCGGAGGGATCGGAGTTGGGTGCCGAGGATTTCTCCGACCTGACCGTGGCGCCGGCGGACGCCGTAGCAGGAGCAGGGGACTGGCACGCGCGGTTGTATGCGGCCAAGCGTGAGATTGTTCAGCAAGCCCTGGCGGAGGCCGGAGGCAGGCAGGCGGATGCAGCCCGTGTGTTGGGACTGCATCCGAATAACTTCCGCCGGCTGCTGAAGCAACTGGGCCTGCCCACCGCTCGGGAGACCGGCGAGTTCTAGGCAGGCTTGATGTTCTGATTGAGGCGGAACACGTTGTTCGGGTCGTACTTGCGTTTCACCTCGGCCAGGCGCGCGTACTTGGCTTCGCCGAAGGCGGCCTTCACCTGGTCCGGCTTGGCGTCGGCATCGTAGTTGGGGTAGAAGCCGGCACTGGCGAAGGGCTGCATGCGTTCGGCGAATTCCCGTACCCACGCGATGTTGACGCCGTCATCGGCGGCGTGATCCCACATTCCAATGGCGATGGCGGCGTAGCGGGCGTCGCGATGTGAGACGGCAGTGGCGTCGGCATCCACGCGGGCGATAGCGCCTCCCAGCGCGTAGAGAACGATGTGCGTGAGCGGGGCGGGAACGCGGCCATAAAGCTCCGTCATGGTGCTGATCGCCTCGTCCGTCAGGTCGTTCAGGTACACCGTCTTCCAGTAGTTGCGCATGCCGTGCGGATTGAAGTTTTCGACAATGCTCTGCAGCGCCGTGTAGGGGACGGGCCCCACCTGGTCCATCAGCGGCTGGATGTTGGTGCGCAGCGGTTTTACCTCTGCTTCGGCATCGGCGCTGGGCCCGCTGTGGCACACCAGGTGCACCACGGACTTGGTGCCGTCGGGCAGCGTGGCGATGGCCGCTAGAACACCCAGGTGATCGGGAGCGCTGCTGTTGAAGGTGTCGAAGAAGCGGAGTGCCTGGTGAGCTTTATCGAAGGGCAAGGCGAGCACGCCGCCATACAGCAGGCCTACCTGGTGCAAGCCGAACTCGAAGGAGGTGACGATGCCGAAGTTGCCGCCACCGCCGCGCAGCGCCCAGAACAGGTCTGGATTCTCGTCGGCGCTGGCTTTGAGCAGGTCGCCACTGGCGGTAAGCACGTCCATGGAAACGAGGTTGTCGCAGGCAAGTCCATGCTTGCGTGCCAGGAAACCGTGCCCCCCGGCCAGCGTCAAGCCCGCCACACCCGTGGTGCGCACCAGGCCGCCCGTGGTGGCCAGGCCGAAGGCTTGCGTCTCATAGTCGAACTTGCCCCAGTTGGTGCCGCCCTCACAGCGTGCGCGGCGCGCGGCCGGGTCCACGCGCACGCTGTTCATGGTGGAAAGGTCGATCATGATGCCGCCTTCACAGACTGCGAAGCCGGGCACGCTGTGCCCGCCGCAGCGAATGGAGATGGGCAGGTTGCGGTCGATGCCGTGGGCCAGTGCGCTTTTGATGTCAGCCACGCCGGCGCACCGCACGATGGCTGCGGGCCGGCGGTCGATCATGCCATTCACCACGCGGCGGGCCTCTTCATAGCCATCGGCGCCAGGCACCAGGACACGGCCACGGACGGCGGCCTGCAATTGGCGGAAATCATCAGGAACGAGAGATACTGCGTTCAACGGTCACCTCCGAGATGTTGTACGAGCCCGGCCATTAGATCAGATTTGTGCGCCGGGCGGAGTGGAGCTATGCAGATCCTGCCTTTTCGATCACCGCTGGCCGCCTATGAGGAGCAGGCGCGGGCCATGACGCTGCCGTTTGACGAAGCCTGCACCTCTGTTGCTCACGCGCACGATTTCCAGGACTGGCCATCGTTGGCGGCCTATGTGGCGGCCGTCACCGCGGATGGGCCGGTGTATCGCTTCGAAGCCGCGGTGGAAGCCATCGTGAACGGCGATCTGAACAGCTTGCAGTCACTGCTGCGGCGCGATCCGGAACTGGTGCACGCCCGCTCGTCGCGCGTTTGCCGCTTCGACCCGCCTGTCCATCGCGCCACGCTGCTGCACTACATCGCCGCCAACGGCGTGGAGGGCTACCGGCAGAAGTCGCCCGCCAATGCGCCGGAGATGGCGCGCCTGCTGCTGGCGGCCGGTGCTGCACCCGATGCCCTGGCGGACTTCTATGGCGTGGAATGTACGACGTTGGCGTTACTGGTTTCGAGCAGTCCGCCGCGCGATGTCGGAACGCAGTGTGCCCTGGTGGAGGCGCTGCTGGACTATGGCGCTGCCGTCGATGGGAAAGGATCGCGCAAGTGGGGTGGGCCGCTGCGCACCGCACTCACCTTCAGCGTGAACGAGGCGGCGCGGCTGCTGGTGCGGCGCGGCGCATCCATTGGGTTTGTGGAGGCGGCCGGATTGGGCCTGCCCGCGGAGATCGTCCGCATGCTGCCGGAAGCCGGCGCCGAAGAGCGGCATCGTGCCTTCTCACTGGCGGCGCAGAACGGACAGGAAGCCGTGGTGCGCCTGTTGCTGGATGCCGGCGAGGATCCGAGTCGCTACAATTTGCCTGGCAATCACGCGCACTCCACGCCGTTGCACCAGTCGGTGCTGGGCGGCCACGCGGATGTCGTGCGATTGCTGGTCGAGCGCGGCGCGCAACTGGATCTGCGCGATACCGTCTACAACGGCACGGCACTGGGTTGGGCCATCTACGGCGGCGGAGCGCGCGGCGCTGAGATGGCGGAACTGCTGCGCTCGTTGGGGGCCCGCGAATAGGCTAGTCGCTCATCATGAAGATGAGCGGGCGCACGTCGTCATAGGGCGTCCAGTTCCAGTAACGCAGCAGAATCGTGTAGACCAGCAACCCCGTTTCCCCTTCGCCAAACACAAGGAAATTGAAAGCCTGGCTCATTAGGTCCTTGCGCGACAGGCCCATGAAGATGCCGATAGGGTCGAGTAGCTCGCTCAGGTAGACAATGGTGTTCGCCACCGCGATCGCCTGCGTGATCTTGATGCTGTAGTTGTCTCCGTGCCGCCGCACTTCCAGCACTGGCTTCGAAAGGAATTCGCTCCGGTTATCCACCAACTGCACATTGACGAATGCCAAAGGGCCGTTCACCGCGTAGTGCTTCTGGATGTCCTTGGTCTTGTTCTCCCGCACCGCCAGGTCGCGCACCGGCACCAGATATACCTTCTTGCCGCACATGCTATCCCAAAGCCGTTGGGATTCCTCATCGCTGACGACAAACTCGGTAACGCGCAGTTCGGTGGACCGCAACACGCGGCTAATGCCACTTACCGTCAGCACCAGCAGAATGAAGAGTGACGAGATGATCAGGCCATCCGGCCGCTCCTTGACGTTCTCAAACAGCGTGTAGGCGAACACCACCGTCACCAGGCCGGAGAAGATCGCCATCGGGCGGCGCTTCTCCCCCCACAGCGCGATGGTGGATGCCAGCGCGGCCGACATCATCAGTACCAGCACGCCGGTGGCATAGGCGCCCGCCTGCGCTTCCACATTCGCTTTGAACGCCACCGTCACCGCCACCGTGATCGCGAACAGCGCCAGCACCAAGGGCCGCGAGAACGACACCCATCGCGGCGCCATGCCGAAGCGCGGCAGATAGCGGGGAATCAGATGCAGCAGACCGGCCATGGCGCTCGATCCGGCGAACCAGAGAATCAGGATGGTAGAGACGTCGTAAACCGTGCCGAAGACGTTACCCAGATACTTATGCGCCAGGTAGGCGATGGCACGCCCGCTGGCTTCCCCACCGATCTTATAGGCTTCCGGCGGCACCAGCAGGGTAGTGACAAAACTGGAAGCCACCAGCAGAAAGCTCATGATGATGGCTGCCGCGGCCAGCAACTTCCGCGTGTTCCCAATGCGCCCGTGCGGCACGGCTCCATGCGCATTGTCCTTGGAGCCGCCGTCGATAAGGGGCATCACGGACACGCCGGTTTCAAAGCCGCTCAGACCCAATGCCAGGCGGGGGAAGATGAGCAGCGAGGCGATCAGCAGGTGGGTCCAGTCGCCCTGCGCAAACAGCGCGGCCTTCCAATTCGGCAGCAGTTCGGGGTGATGCAGAATCTCAACCGTGCATTTGCCCAGCACCACTACGTTGAGCAACAGGTACGGGATGGCCACCACCGCTGCCAGTCCGATGGCTTCGGAAAAGCCCATCAGAAAGACGATCGCCAGCAGCGCCAGCAGGCTCACCGTCAGTTCCATGCGCGCATGACCGACGATGTGCTCGATGTAAGGGTTCTCGATGGCGTGCTGCGCGGCATCGGCCGCCGACAGCGTCATGGTAATCACGAAGTCCGTGGCCGCAAAGCCCAGCAGCGCCAGTATCAGCAGCTTGCCCCACCAGCCGTGGAGCAGGTTCTCCAGCATGGCGATGGAGCCCTGGCCCGCATAGGACCGATGCGCTACCTGCGCGTATACCGGCAGCGCGCAAAACAGCGTCACCAACACCAGGATGATGGTAGCCAGCGGAGCCATTGCCCCCGCCGCCAGCAGAGCGATGCCGGGCTGATATCCCAGAGTGGAGAAATAGTCCACGCCCGTGAGCCACAGTACCGTGTACCAGGGGTGCGTCTTGTGGCCATGGGTGTGTTCCTCGTCCAGGCGGCCGCCGCCTCTCAGCCAGCCCTGCAACCCGGACTTCGGCGCCGGGGCGCGATCGCTGGTGTCAAGCGTACCGCCCACCGTTCGGAGGAGCTTCTTTTCCATGTCTTCGCTTTCCAGAGAGCGTTGATCAGACCACAGGCGTGAGGCCGAGCTTATCCCAGTCGGCCGCCTCGCCGAACTTCTTGCAGTCTATGCCAGGCGCAATCGCGCGCACTAAACCGCCCAGTACGGCGCCCGCCCCTACCTCAATGGCGTTCGTTACCCCCTCCGATGCAAGATAGCGCACACTCTCTACCCAGCGCACTGGGTTCGGCACCTGTTCGATGAGACCCTGGCGGGCTTCGTCGCCCGTACGCACGGGGCGCGCCTGCCAGTTGTTGACCAGGGGGATGCGGAGATCCTGGAACGCAGTGGCGTGCAGGTCGGCTGCCAAGCGTTCCTGCGCGGGTTTCATGAGCGGGCAATGGAACGGTGCGCTGACCGGCAGCGGAATCGCGCGGCGGGCACCGGCGGCTTTCGCCAGTTCCGAGGCGCGGGCGACGGCGCCCGCATGTCCGGCGATGACGATCTGGTCCGGCGAATTGAGATTGGCCGCCGTCACTACCTCTCCCTGCGCCGCGGTTTCCAGAATGCCAGGCAGTGCGGCCTCGGGCAATCGCAGCAGAGCCGCCATGGCGCCCACGCCTTCCGGCACCGCTTCCTGCATATACTGGCCGCGCTTGCGAACCAGGCGGAGGGCATCGGCAAACGAGAGCGCCCCGGCAGCCACCAGCGCCGACCACTCGCCCAGACTGTGGCCGGCGACAAAGGCCGGCTGCAGGCCCGCCCGTGCGTCCAGCACGCGGAACGCCGCAATCGATACCGCCAGCAGCGCCGGCTGTGTGTTTTCGGTCCGGCGCAAATCCGCCTCCGGACCTTCGAAACAAAGGGTGCTCAACGCGAAGCCGAGCGCCTCATCGGCTTCGGCAAATGTCTGATTGGCTTCAGGATACGCGTCCGCAAGGGACTTACCCATGCCGGCATACTGTGATCCCTGCCCGGGGAAAAGAAAGGCGATACTCATGAGGATTCGTCATTCCATGGTAGCCGACCCGGAGTCCCGAACCGACGGCGCCCGCCGTACTGTAGCAGCCGTAGTCCTCTGGCTGATATTTCGACGGCTATAATAGTAACCTCCCGCGCCGAGCAGATCATCTCTTCTACGCAGAACGTCTCAGCGCCAACTGCCGCCGGAGAGGCTAAGGAATGAATCTATCTGAAGTTTGCGTCCGCCGGCCCGTCTTCGCCTTCATGTTGATTTTCTTCATGGTGGTGATGGGGGTCTTCAGCTTCCAGGACCTCGGTTTGGACCTGTTCCCCCGTACCGATCCTGCTACCGTATATGTCCAGGTCCGGCTCCCCGGCGCGAGCCCGGAAGAAGTTGCCAGCCAGGTGGTTATTCCTCTGGAGGAGACCATCTCGGCCATCAGCGGCATTGATGATATGCGGGCCATCGTGAACGAGGGCAGCGCCCGCGTGATGATCACCTTCGTGCTGGAACGCGACATCGGCGGCGCCGTGGAGGACGTTCGCGAGAAGGTGAGCGCGGCCATGCGCAAGCTGCCGCCCAACGTCCTGCCGCCCTCGGTCATCAAGGCCGATCCCGATTCGGATGCCATCATCACCCTGGCCATCAGCGGCCAGCGCAGCCAGCGCGAATTGACCGAAATCGCCGACAAGCAGGTCCGGCGCGCGCTCGAGACGGTGGACGGTGTGGGTGGCGTCGACATCTACGGCGGCCGTAACCGCCAGATCAACATCTTCATGGACATCGACAAACTGAACGCTTACGGTCTAAGCGCGCAGGAAGTCGACCGGGCCATTCGGACCGAAAATGTGGAGACGCCCGGCGGGCGCGTAATTCGCGGCCCCAGCGAAGTGGGCGTGCGCACCATGGGCCGTGTGGAGTCCGTTCAGGATTTCAACAACATCATTATCAAGAACGTGAACGGCGCGCCGATTCGCGTCCGGGACATCGGTTACGCCGAAGACGGCATGGCCGAGCGCCGCAGCTTCGCCTATTACAAGGGCAAGCCTGCCGTGATGATGGAGGTCCGCCGTCAGGTGGGTGTCAACACGGTTCGGGTGGTAGAGCAGTTGCTCGCCAAGCTGGAACGGGTGAAACCGCAGCTGCCGACCGGCCTGGAGATTGAAGTTGTTAAGGAGCAGGCCACCTATATCCGCAACTCGATTGAGGCGCTGGAGGAACACCTGGTGCTGGGCAGCCTGCTGGCCTCGGTGATTGTCTTCATCTTTATTCGTGACTGGCGTACGGTGTTCATCAGTTCTCTCGCGATTCCCACTTCCGTCATCGCCACCTTCACGCTGCTCAAATGGATGGACTTCTCCCTGAATTCGATGACACTGCTGGGGCTGACGCTGGCGGTGGGTATCGTGATCGACGACGCTATCATCGTGCTGGAGAACATCTACCGCTACATCGAGGACGAGGCGATGCCTCCCATGGAGGCGGCCGTCGTGGCTACCAAGGAAATCTCGATGGCCGTGCTGGCGACCACGCTCTCCCTCGTGATCGTCTTCGTGCCCGTGGCCTTCATGCAGGGCTATGCCAAGAAGTTCCTCAACCAATTCGGCTGGACCATGTCGGTTTCCATCATCATGTCCATGCTGGTGGCGTTCACCCTCACGCCGACTCTCAGCGCTCGCATGCTGAAACGCAAGGGCACTGTTTCGCACGGCCATCACACGGGACCCATGGAGCGGATGTACGGTGGTCTGCTGAACTGGTCGCTGAACCATCGCTGGGTGGTGATGCTGATCTGCGTCCTGACGTTCTATTCGACATTCTACCTGAACGGCATGATCGGACGCGACTGGATGCCGCAGGAAGACCAGTCGGAACTGTCCGTATATTCGGAGATGCCGGAAGGCTCCTCGCTTGCGCTCACCGAGCGTACCACCATGAACATGGCAAAGGCGGTGGAGAAGATCCCCGGGGTGCGGGCCGTTGTTCCCTCCACCAGCACCATGATGGACCGTGTGACGATGAGCACCCTGACCATCCTGCTGGATCCTCCGGACGAGCGCGCCTCGATTGCCGAGATGGGCACGAAGGTCCGTGAAGCTCTCGCCCCATTTCGCCAGGCCCGCCCTCGCGTGACCTTCCCGAACGTCCTTGGCGGGCGCGATACGTTCTCACCCATTCGTGCCATGCTGCTCGGTCCGGACCTGCACAAACTGGTGGAACTCGCCAAAGCCGTCAATCTGGAGCTGATGAAAGAGCCATCGGTGGTGGACCTGCGCGTCAACCTCAGTCTGAGCAATCCCGAACTGCAGGTGGACATCGATCGCCAACTGGCGAGCGACCTGGGCGTACGGGTTGCCGATATCGCCGGCGCGGTCCGTCTGATGATGTCGGGCGAAGACCAGATTTCCACCTTTAAGGAAGGCTCCGAGCAATACCTGGTCACCATGCGCCTGCTGGATCACCAGCGGGATGATCCGTCGGTTCTGAGCCGCCTGCTGGTGCCCTCGGCGCGGCAGGGCCTGATCCGCCTGGACTCTATCGCCAAGATCGAACGTGGCTTGGGCCCGAGCCGTATCGATCGCCAGGACCGCCAGTATTCGGTGGGCGTCTACGCGAACGTAGCCAACGGGTATGCTCTGCAGGAGGCCGCCGACGCCACCCGCGCCGCCATCGCCCGTGTCGGCTTGCCTCCCGGTTATGGGACACGGTTCTCCGGCCAGGTGCAGGTGTTGGAGGAAACCACCAAGAACATGATCCTGGCCATCAGTCTGGCCTCCATCTTCATGTACATGGTGCTGGCGGCCCAGTTTGAAAGCCTGGTGCATCCGTTCATCATCCTGTTGACGCTGCCGCTGTCGATCCCCTTCGCGCTGCTGTCGTTGATCGGCACGGGGCGTACCTTGAACCTGTTCAGCGCTCTGGGCGTGCTGCTGCTGTTGGGCATCGTCAAGAAGAATGGCATTCTGCAGATCGACTACATGAATCGACTGCTGAACGAAGGACGCCCCTTGCGGGAGGCGATTCTGGAGGCGAACAAAGTGCGCCTGCGGCCGATTCTAATGACGACGTTCTCCATCGTCGCCGGCCTGATTCCGACGGCGGTGGGCGTGGGTGCCGGCGCCTCGCAGCGTTCGGCTATTGCCATCACGATCATCGGCGGGCAGATGCTGTGTCTCATCCTAACGCTGCTGGTGGTGCCGGTGGCGTACTCGATGGTGGAAGAAGTAAGAGCTTGGGTCACCCGCCGCCGGGTGGTGACGCCCATTCAGGCCCCTGCGGCGGGAGACTAGAGCCTCCCGCCGTGCGTTGATCGGGGAGAACGGAAAGCCGAGAGCGATTCGCTTTTCCCTTTTACAATCCCTTACAAAACCTTCGCATCTTTCTGCTCGCCTCCTGCGTCCTATGACATGAAAAGGAGGGGATCACCCATCATGCCAACCACGCAACTGCCCGTTCCGGTGGAACGCCAGGCCTCCGTGTACTGCCCCATTTGCACGCACACGGTTACCGCCGCTGTCACAATGGGCCGAAAAGGCCTCAGCCGCGCGCTCATCGTCAAGCCTGGCCAGAAGTGCCAGCGCTGCCATTCGTCCATCGACGCCGGTGTCATCATGCGCCTGCCCGAAGCCGCCTGATTGCCAACCGGCGTCCGGCTGTGCTGAGATTGGGACAGGGAATGAAACGAAAAGTTAAAGAAGTGCCAGTGATCTCGGAAGAGATACTGGAGCAGGCCAAGCGCGCCATCCAGGCGGATGCCGCCAAGCCTGCGGCCAAATGTAAGGTTTGTGATAGCGAGGCGGCTCCAAACTCAACAGAGGGGCTTTGCTGGGTTTGCCGCCGCCTCAAAATCAGCGCCTGGCGCGAGAGCGAGCAGCAGATGCCCGCCCAGGAATAACTCTCCTACCCGCCCAGCAGTTCCTCATATTCGGCAGGATCCAGGCCCAGTTGCTCCATCTGCCTCGGCAGTTCCGCCCGAAGTGTGTCTGGAGTATTCCGTACCCAGGCCGCCACCACCGTATTCACGCCGACACGATTGAGCCCGTTCTCCTCGGCATAGGCCTCAGCACCCCCGCGCAGGGCCTCTTCGGCCTGTTCCCGGACGGGCCGGGGAGTACGGGACAAAATCGATTGCAGTAGATCTTCAGCAGCGTCGTTCCAGTTCATTCCACACCAGTATAAGGGGATCACCCGATTCAGATTCTCCCTGATTTGCCTGAAAGTGGAGTGCAGGGGAGAGGGCTCCTCGCATCACTTATGAGCGGCCAAAGCCAGGAATTCACTGACTACTACGAGTTACTGCAGGTAAGTCCGAACGCCGAAGCGGACACCATCCAGCGCGTGTTTCGCCTGCTGGCGCAGCGGTTCCATCCGGACAACCGGGAGACCGGCAATGAGCCCATCTTCCAGCAGCTGCTGAAAGCCTACCAGTGCCTGAGTGACCCCGCGCAACGGGCCGCCTACGATGCCAAGCATCGTGCCCAGACCAAAGCCACCTGGGAGATGTTCGACAAGAAGGCGGAACCCCAGGGCAAGGATGCCGAACGCCGCAAGCGCGAAGGGATCCTGGGCGTTCTCTATCGCAAGCGCCTGCACAGCCCGTCCACTCCCGGCATGAATGTGCGCGAGATGGAAGACATCCTCGGGATCCCGCGCGAACATCTGGAGTTCAGCCTCTGGTATCTCAAAGAGGCCGGCGATATCAAACCGGGCGACAACGGCCGCTTCGCCATCTCGGTGAAGGGCGTCGACCGGTACGAAGGCTATCAGGGCGACACCACCGACAGTTCGTTGGACAGCGAGTTGCGCCTGCTGCGCAGCGCATCGGTGCCGGTTCCCGCGTAAACGCCGCCTATCCGCGTCCATAAGGGCTACACTAGAAACTTAAAACGTTTCTTCGTATGCCCGTTTTAACTCAGACCGACATTCCCGCCGTCCCCCTGCTTGCGCGCGGCAAGGTTCGCGACGTCTATGACCTGGGTGACACGCTGCTGTTCGTCGCCACCGACCGTATCTCTGCGTTCGATTGCATCCTGCCGACGGGCATCCCTGGCAAGGGCCGCCTCCTCACGCAGATGTCGATCTTCTGGTTCGACTTCCTCAAGGACCTCACCGACACCCACTTCCTCACTGCCGATGTGAGCGAGTACCCGGCCGTGCTGCACCCTTACCGTGAGCAGTTGGAAGGCCGGTCCATGCTGGTACGGCGCGCCACCATGTTCGCCGCTGAATGCGTGGCCCGCGGCTATGTTTCGGGCTCGGGCTGGAAGGATTACAAGGCGAATCAGGCCATCTGCGGCATTCCGCTGCCCGCTGGGCTACAGGAAAGCAGCCGCCTGCCGGAGCCCATCTTCACTCCGGCCACGAAGGCGCAAAGCGGACATGACGAGAACATTCCGTTCGCCAATTTCGTAACCATCGTAGGCGAGGAATACGCCGACCGATTGCGCGACCTTACCCTGAGAATCTACGCCAAAGCTTCGGCCTACGCCGAAACGCGCGGCATCATCCTGGCCGACACGAAGTTCGAGTTCGGCCTGATTGACGGCAAGCTGGTACTGGCCGATGAGGTGCTGACGCCCGATTCGTCGCGCTTCTGGCCGCGGGAAACCTACATGCCCGGCGGCCCCCAAAAGAGCTACGACAAGCAGTACGTGCGTGACTACCTGGAAACCCTCACCTGGGACAAGCGCCCGCCGGCGCCGCCGCTGCCCGAGGACGTAGCCGCGCGCACGGGCGAGAAGTACCGCGAAGCCTATCGGGTGTTGACGGGCAGGGAACTGGCATGAACTGGCTGGATATCGTCCTGGGCATCGTGCTGGCGGGATCCACTGCCGCGGGGATCGCCACAGGCCTGGCACGGTCGGTGATCGGCATCGTGTCGGCGATTCTGGCGGTGATCCTGGCGACGTGGTTTTATGGCACTGCTGGCTCTATGTTCGCTGAATATGTGAGTTCCAAGGCGGTGTCAAACTTCCTGGGCTTCGTCATCGTGTTCCTGCTGGTGCTGGTCGCAGGCGCCCTGTTAGGACGGCTGATGGCGATGCTGTTCAAGTGGGTGGGCATCGGGTGGCTGGACCGCACGCTGGGCGGCTGTTTTGGCCTGGTCCGCGGGTTGCTGGTGAGCACCGTGATGGTGATGATCCTGATGGCGTTCAGCCTGTCGCAACCGCCGCGGGCGGTGGCTGGCTCCACGCTGGCGCCGTATGTAATGGATGCGGCACGCCTGTTTTCGAAAGCCGCGCCGCGCGAACTTACCGACGGTTTCGCCACCAGCTACGAGAAGCTCCGCAAGATTTGGAACACCACCCTCCAGCAGCAGGCTTCCACACACTGAGCGAACATAGAGGAATGCGGGGCGTTATTGTTCTATGGGCCGTGATGCTGGCCGGCTGTACGAGCCTGTACTATGCGGCGAACGAAAAGCTGGGCCGGGAGAAGCGCGACATTCTGCAAAGCCGCGTCGAGGCCGGCCGCAAAGACCAGAAAGAGGCCAAAGAGCAGTTCGAGAACGCTCTGGAGGCATTTCAGGCCGCTACTGGCTTTCAGGGCGGCAAGCTCGAAGACACCTACAAAAAGCTGAACGGTGAACTGGAGCGTTCCGAATCACGCGCCAAAGACGTCAGCGAGAGTATCGCCTCTATTGACCAGGTGGCCCGCGACCTGTTCCGCGAATGGGACAAGGAAATCAGTTCCATGCGCAACCGCGACCTGCGTTTGAAGAGCAGCCAGATCCGGCAGGAGACCGAACGCCGCTACCGCGTGCTGCTGCGCAAGATGCGGGAATCGGAGCGGCGCATGCAACCGGTGCTGGGCGCCTATCGCGACCAGGTGTTGTTCCTCAAACACAACCTGAATGCCAAGGCGATCACATCGTTGAAGAACAACGCCGCCAAGATTGACAGCGACGTCGCCGTGCTGGTGAAGGATATCGAAGCGTCAATCGCCGAAAGCGACGCGTTTATCCAGGCGCTGACCCAATCGCCCACCTAACCACGCCACCGCGATCGCCATCAACACAAAGGTGCCTTGCACGCCGAACTGCATGCGGCCGCCTCCGGAGTTCGGTCCGAAGCTCTTCATCAGCGAATCGCCCACCGACAGGGCGGTCAACAGAAGCAGCGGTTGGACTACACCGCGCCGCTTGCTAATCCACCACGCCGTCGCCGCCACAATCGCGACTACGCACAGCCAATACACTGGCACGGTGAAGAGCTTCCGGTTCTCGCCCAGGTCGATGAGAAAGGCGCAGGTGGTCATGGTGATACCGATCTGCCAAGCCAGCGCGCGGCTTTCCCAGGCGACGGCCAGCAGCACGGCGCCCAGCAGAGTGTAGTCGAAACGCCCGGGCATTTTCTCTGAAATAGCGACGGCCGCGGCGGCGATGCACAGCAACGCCAGGAACAGATTGGGCGCGGACTGCGGGGCCATCGGCGTGGGGTTCGACTGCCTGCGCATTCGGTATGCACACAGGCCCCACGCTGCTCCGAAGCATGCCCCGAAAGTGAACTCCATCAGCTTCCAGTAGTCCTTCATCAGCAGCGGTGCGAACTGCCGTCCCAGGCTTTGCAGCAGCCCGCCAAACCAGAAGCCGAAACCGCCGCCCACAAATCCGGTAATCGCGAAGCGCGCGGGCGTCCGGCTCACCGGCCACGTCCAGGCTATCCATAACAGCGCTCCCAACAACAGCCCAGCCCACAACTCTTCGCGCGGCAGTTCGTAGCGATTGGAGAAGTAGATCAGCTTAGGGCGATTGATGGTGATCCAGCCGAGCCACGTGCCGAAGATCATCAATGCCAGACCCGTCCACAGATGGCGCCGCGTATAGCGGTCGTGTTCCAAAGCGACGCCAAGGGTAACGCCACCCAACAGGCCCCACACCGCGCCTTTGAGCCCGAGTCCCGCCAGGCCGAACCACATCGTGTTCGCCGCAATGCTGTAGCCGACGGTCTGCCCGTAGGTCTCCTGTCCGCCGAAGCCCACGCCTACCGCACCGAACGCCGCCAGCAGCGCCGCATCATCTTCGTCGCGGTTAAGCAGCAAGGCCAGCGCCAGAGCCACCATCGCGCCTGGGATCATGGCTCCCAAAGGGCCGCCGCCGATATAACCGCGCAATCCCCAGCCAAGCGACATGGTGACCGCCGGGAAGACGAGCCAGAGCCAAAGAGACATTTACCGTATTATCGCCGTGGCGGCTCTGGTTGGAAACCGCCCAATGGGTGCGGTTCGATGACGTCGCTTTCGTCCACCCGCCATAGCCAGATGCGGCGGCCGGCATAGGCTTGCACCAGGCTGACGTTGGCTAACGGGTCGGGCAGTTCGCGAGCCCAGATGATATCGCCAGCGTCGATATTGGCGCCGTTGTACACGTACTCTTCCCAACTCGGGTGCCCCTGGTTGTAGCGCACCAGCACCACGTGATTGCCGCCCAACTTTCGCAGTTCGCGAATCACGCCGGCGCGGCGCCGCAGTGGATTTAGCTCTGCCGCGTGCCAGGGAAC
Source organism: Bryobacterales bacterium (assembly GCA_016789745.1). Classification (GTDB taxonomy): domain Bacteria; phylum Acidobacteriota; class Terriglobia; order Bryobacterales; family Bryobacteraceae; genus CADEFT01. The sequence continues at coordinate 14,488 of JAEUQF010000458.1, read as the reverse complement.
CGCCTTGCCCGGCGGATAAGGTTCGATCTCCAGCCATCCCAGCCACACTGCGGCGCGTGCCGGAACCACGGCCGCCGATGCCAGCAGGCAGGCCACCGCCAGCCGCGGACGCTGCTCCAGCAGCAGGCGGCAACCGTCCATCAGCACCACGAACAGCCCCGCTGTGAGCGGTGCCCATGCGGCCGGAGAGCCAGGTCCAGGGCTGATCATCACACCGGCGAACACCAGCGCCGCTCCCAGCCCCGGCAGTCCATACGCAAAGCGCCCGCGGGAGGAAGCGAAGGCAAACACGAACAGGGGGATGGTCAGCGCAGGGCCCACCAGCAGCATCCAGAACGTTCCCAACTTCTCCAGCGCTCCGGCGTGGGCTTCCACCGGTGGCAGCCAGCCTTTGAAGAACGCCAGCGTCAGCCCCGCGGGGAAACAGAACGTGACCGGCGCGAGAATGCCGATGGTCAGCCGCTTACTCAGTGCCACCACGGAAATCGCCGCCGCGCCCAGCCAGATGGCTTCGTAAGGCCGGGTAAGCATCAGCATCACCAGGCCCGCCACCATCACCGCGGTATCGGAAGGCCGCGCGTGCTCTCGCAGGCGGCCAGCCGCGCCCCACAGCAGGCATCCTGCCAGGGCCGCCAGCGCTCCTCCCTGGAAGGTGTTCGCCCACGGGCTGAAAATGCCTGAGCGAAGCACTGCCAGCAGTGCCGCGGCCGTCGCGGACGAAGCCGGCATCCATGCCGCCAACGCCCAGCGCAGCGCGCCGCAGAACAGCGCCGTGGCAATCCAGGCACCGGCAATGGGGTTTCCGGTAAGTTGTCCCAGGGCGAACACCAGGCCATCGCCGGGCGGCAGTGTCGATCCATAGTTGGGCGACTGGCTGACGAAAGGTGCCTCGAAATGCGCTCGCAGCGGATGCGGCGGATTCGATAGCCGCCCCTGGGCCAGCGTATCGGCTGCCAGCAGGTTACTGAATTCTTCCGGCAACCCGGGCATGGCCGGACGCAACACCGGCCATGCCAACAGGTGCGCGGCTAACGCGATCCCTGTTATCGCGTACCAGGGCAGCGCCGGGCCGTTGGCAAACCAGCGCCGCACCCGCTCCACCAGACCCGGGTGAATCCGCACCAGCACCAGGGCCAGCAGTAACAGTTCGAACTCGATCAGGAGCAGCGGATGGCTCAACGGCTTTTCCCTCGCTTCACGGCCGGCGCCTCCAGCCGCGAGCGCATTGCCAGCGCGAACTGCCAGCCCAGATACAGTACAAGCAGCCAGCAAATTATCTCTGGCAAAATGAGCGAATCGCGCCACGGGCCGGCCATGGTGGAATCGGCCAGGTACCAGGGGAAACCTTTCGCCCAGAAATGATACACCAGAAACTGGAAAAAGCCTGCGCCGATGGAATAGAGCAGCAGGTGATAGCCTCCCAGCGCGGGCAGCCAGGGCACCAGCCAAGCCAGATATTGAATTCCGAAGCCCGGTGTGAAGGCCAGGAAGGCGGCCGTCACCAGCCCAACGCGCGGCAGCAGCGGCGCTTTGGTTCTGGCGTGCGCGGCCACAGCCACCGCCAGGCACAGCAGCATCACACCGATCGGGCCGTAGGTTTGGAACCCATCGCCCAGCGCCGGTGCCGGCAGCGACACCAGAATCTGCCCGATGCCCCATTGTCCGAACAGGCTGCGGTAACTGAGCACGTGGCGGACGACGTAGACGGGATCCTGCGCCAGGTATGGCATACCCGCAAGGACAAACATCGCGCCCCCGGCGGCAGTGAACAGCGCGCGATCCTTGTTCCGGCGCAGATAGAGCAGGAAGACCGGGCCCAGAACGGCCGGCCACATCTTGATACTCAGGCTCATGCCATAGGCCAGCCCCGCCGCCCAGGCCGGCCTCTGCGTCTCGATCAGAAACACCGCCAGAAGCAGTAGGAACAGCATCACCGGGTCAGTGTTGCCATGAAAGCCGGAAAGCAGCATCGGCACCGGACAGGCAGCGAACAGGTGCGGCGTCCACCAGGGGCCGGCCCATGTGCCGCGGCGCCGCAATTCCCACAACAGCAGGCAACTGCCGATGTCCGCCAGAATCGAAGGCAGCCGGAACAGGAAGGGGAAGGGAAGTCCGCTGGTCTTGGCGGCCGCCAGCAGCGCCGGCAGCAGGTTCAACAGGAACGGCGGATGCCAGAAAGGCTCATGATGCGGGCGCCCGTCGGCGCGAGTGAATACGATGGTTTCTTCGTAGAGCCGGATGGCGTGAGGCTGCGCGGCGCGCTCGGCGTAACCTTCGTAGAAGGAGACGTCGTTGGTGCCATAGGTGATGAAGGCGAGAATGAGTTTCGCCAGTGTGGCGATGGCGACGACGGCCAGGAAGCTCTTGCGCTCCACGGGCGTTCATCGTACCACAGGTATAGGGCTGCACACTTTACAGCGCGAGAAAGGTTAGCGTACCCATCGCGATCGGGATAGCGTACGGTAGCTTGGGCCCCGGTCCTTCCAGGGTCAGGTCCGGACGTTGTGCATGTGGCGAGCGGCCTTGTGCCAATTGACCGACGATGAAGCCTGCGTTGCTAAGCGCGCGCCCCAAGCCGCCTTTCCAGAACAGCAGCGCCAGCGCCAGCACGCCGCCGAAGATAGCGGTAAGGATAAAGATGGAGAAGGTGTTCAAGGGCCCGGCCAGCGCGCCCACCGCGGCCATCAGTTTCACATCGCCGGCGCCGCCGCCGCGCAGCAGAAATGGCGGCAGCAAGACCACAAAGCCCAGCGCCAGGCCCAGCAAGGAAGCGCGTGCGCCGATCATGCCGTTGATCCCCAGGTTCAGAACCAGCCCTGCTACCACGCCCCCTACCGTCAGCGAGTTCGGAATCCGGCGGTTGCGGAGATCGGTGGCCGCGGCGCTCAGCACCAGCGCCACCAGCGCCGCCAGGATGGGGAAGGGCAGCGTCGTCATCTAGTTGATTCGGATTCCTCTCGGCCCCGGCGGTGTCTCCATATGTACCGTATCCATGAAGCGTACTTTGTTCACCGACATTGTCAATACCAGCGAGTGCGTACGGCAGCCCTGTCCGAAAAAGCGTACCCCACGGAGCAGCGCGCCATCGGTGACGCCACAGGCAGCAAAGACAATATTACGCCCGGGAGCCAGGTCGCGTGCGGAATAAACGCGGCGCGGGTCGCGGATGCCCATGCCGACGATGCGTTCTTCCAACTCCGGCGTGTCCACCACCAGGCGCCCCACCATGGCGCCATGCAGGCAGCGCACGGCTGCCGCGGTGATCACGCCTTCCGGCGCACCGCCAATGCCCATTACGGCGTGCACGCCCGCGCCACGTACCGCGGCCGCTATGCCCGCTGACAGATCGCCATCGGGAATCAGGCGAATGCGGGCGCCTGCCTTCCGGATCTCCTCGATCAGCTTTTCATGGCGCGGCCGGTCGAGCACCACGATCACCAGGTCCTGTACGCGGCGGTCGAGACAGCGCGCAATCTCCTTGAGGTTTTCCTCCACCGGCGCATCCAAGTCGAGCGAGCCGCGGCAGGCCGGACCGGCTACGATTTTATCCATGTAGCAATCGGGCGCATGCAGCAGGCCGCCCTTCTCCGACGCCGCCAGAACGGAGATGGCGTTCGGCGTACCAAGCGCGCAGAGGTTGGTTCCTTCCAGCGGGTCGACGGCGATGTCCACCTCCGCGCAGGCGGTGCCTTCCGGCGGCGTGCCCACCCGCTCCCCGATGTACAGCATCGGGGCCTTGTCGCGTTCGCCTTCGCCGATCACGATATTGCCGGCGAAGGCGATTTGCTCGAAGGCCTGCCGCATGGCTTGCACCGCGACGCGGTCGGACTTGTCGCGATCTCCCTCGCCCATCGTTCGGGCCGAAGCGATGGCGGCTTCCTCCACCACGGGCACCAGCTCCAGTGCCAGATCCGCTTCGAATTTGGGCAACAGCGCTTGTTCGGTCATCCGCTGGTATAGAGGCTGCGAACGTAAGCCTTGTTACTGCGGTGGGCGCCGCCTGTGCCAGTCCGTGGCGCTCTGGAACGCCTTGCCAACCGTCAGCAGCTTGTTTTCGGTGAACGGCAGACCCACCAGTTGTATCCCGATGGGCAGGTTATTCACCAGCCCGCACGGCAGCGACAGCGCCGGGTATCCCACCAGGTTGCCGGCCGGGACCAGCGGTACGGGTGGGATGCCGGGCCGGTCCAGCGGTTCACTGATGCGGCCCGCGGGAGCGCTCATCGCTGGCGCCAGGTACATCTCGAAATCCAGGAACTGGCGGTTGAACTCCGCTTGGATCACGCGGCGAATGCGCATGGCGCGCAGGTAATCCTTAGCCAGCATTTCCTGGCCCGCCTTGATGCCCGCGATCTGGCGCTTGTCGGCCAGTTGGTCCACCTGGCCGGAATCCACCAGGTCTTCAAAGATGCTGGACATCTCGCCACTGATGATGGTGGCCACAAGCGAACTATAGGGGTAATCGGGAAGCTTGCTTTCCACCATCTGCACGCCGAGGGAGCGAATGGCCTTCACGGCCTCCTGAAAAGCCGCGCGCGCTTCCGGCACGACGCCGGATTCGAAATCGGCAGGGTTGTAGGCGACACGCAGTTCCTTCAATGGCGGCACAAACTGCGGGGCGTAATAGAAGCGCTTCCCGGCGGTGCCGGGGTCTTCCGAATCGGCGCCGCCCATCACGGAGAGGATCAGGCCGCAATCTTCGGCTGTTCGTGCAATGGGGCCGAGTTTATCAAGAGTCCAGGACAGCGCCATGCAACCCGCACGGCTGACCAATCCATAGGTGGGCCGCAAGCCCGTAACGCCGCAATACGCCGACGGGGACAGGATGGATCCGGACGTTTCCGAACCGATGGCCCAGGGCACCAGGCCCGCAGCGACTGCCGAGCCGGATCCGCTGGACGAGCCCCCCGACCAATGCGAGCGGTTCCATGGATTCAGCCCCGGCCCTTGCAGCGACGCCGCGGCAAAGCGATAACCGCCACCGCCGGCCAACTCCACCATCGAGAGCTTGCCGATGAGCACCGCGCCGGCTTTGCCCAACCTCTGCACCACGCTGGCATCTTCTTCGAACACCTGCCCGGCGAAGGGCTTGGCGCCCCAGGTGGTTGGTCCGCCCGCGACGGCCACCAGGTCCTTGGCGGCATACGGAACGCCTGCCAGCGGCGAGCGGATGCGTTCGCGCATGATATCGCCATCGGCATCGTGGGCCTTGCGAATTGCGGGTTCGCGTATGAGCAGCGCCAGCGCGTTGTAGCGCGGTCCCAGCTTTTCCAGGCGGTCCAGGTAGGCCCGCGTCAACTCCACCGACGAGTACTTGCGGGCCTTGATGCCGGCCTGCAACTCCGCGATGGGGGCAAAGAAAATGTCGTCGTTAAACGTTACTGCCATGCATTGTTCTCAGGGCCGGAAGATAAAGGCGGGTTCCACCGAGCGCGCCAGCTTCACTTTCTTATTCTGCTCCCGCCAGCCGCGCAGCCGCTCGCGTTGGATGGCTAGGTCATCTTCGGCCGGTGGGGTCTGTGCCTGCGCTTGCGTTTGAGATGCGGAGGGCAGCAGCGGGGTGGCGGCCAGTGCGGCCAGACCGCGCCGCGTGACTTTCGACATGCTCGCATTATGGCATGGCTCCCGGTGCAGGGCGGCACAGCACGCCTGTAGCGAAGCACGGACCTGGGGTCTCTCACCCGCAGACATGTCCACAACCTCCGCGATTGTTCTTGACCGGCTGATTGCCTGGGGCGTTGATCGTATCTTTGGGCTCATTGGCGATGGCATCAACCCGCTGCTGGAGGCGCTGCGCCAGCGCCAGGACCGCATCCGGTTTATCGCCGTCCGGCACGAAGAAGCGGCGGGCTTCATGGCCTGTGCGCACGCCAAGTATACGGGGAAGCTGGGTGTATGCCTGGCCACCAGTGGGCCCGGCGCGCTGCATTTACCGAACTCGCTCTATGACGCCGCGTTCGACCGTGCCCCCGTGCTGGCCATCACCGGAATGCCTGTGCACGACCTGCTGGGCACGCAGTACAAGCAGGATGTCGACACCGTGGCGCTGTTTCGCGAGGTGGCGAAATTCAACGTGATGCTGAATGGCCCGCGCCAGGCGCAGACGGTGGTGGACCTGGCGTGCCGGTCGGCGCTGGGCACATTCTCGGTTGCCCATCTGGCCATCCCGCGCGATATCCAGGAACTGGAATTGGAAGAAGATGAGCCTTCGAAAAAGAGTGCCCATCTGAGTGGTACCACGATCTGGATGCCACGCCGGGAGACGCCGGCTCGGGAGCAGGTGGAAGCAGCCGCCAAGCTGCTGAACGAGGCGGAGCGGCCGATGATCCTGGCCGGCCGTGGCGCACTCGGGGCCGGTGATGTTCTGCAGCAGGTGGCGGAGAACCTGGGCGCGCCGATCGCCAAGGCGCTGCTGGGCCGTGCCTGTATCGGCGACGATTCTGCCTACACTACGGGCAATATCGGCGATCTCGGCACGCTGCCTTCGAAACAGGCCGCCGAAGAGTGCGACGCGCTGCTCATCTGCGGCAGCAACATGCCCTATCTGCAGTACTACCCGAAGCCGGGCCAGGCGCGCGCCATTCAGATCGATCGCGACCCGCAGAGCATGGGCCTTCGGCATCCGGTGGAGATTGGGCTGGTGGGCGATGTGCGGATGACGTTGGAAGCCTTGCTGCCACTATTGCCGCGCCGCTCTGACCGTAGTTTCCTGACACTTTGCCAGCAGCGCGTGAAGGACTGGAACGACACGCTGGACCGGGTGGAATCCGAGCGCGCTACGCCGCTGAAGCCTCAGTTTGTTGTCGCCGCCGTCAGCCGCTGCCTGACCAACGATGCGATGATCTCGCTTGATACGGGCGCGCTCACTATCTTTTGCGGACGCCATCTGCGCGTAAAGGATACGCATAGCCTGGCTGTATCCGGAACGCTGGCGAGCATGGGTGTCGGGCTGCCGTATGCATTGGCGGCGAAGCTGGCTTATCCCGATCGTCTGTCGGTGGCGCTGGCCGGGGATGGCGGCTTCACGATGACGATGGGCGACCTGATTACGGCAGTGAAGTACAAACTGGCGGTGAAGGTGGTGATCTTCAAGAACAACAGCCTCGCCATGGATGCCTGGGAGCAGAAAGAAGCAGGCACGCCGGAGTTCGGCGCGGAGTTGCATCCCATCGACTTCGTGAGGTTCGCCGAAGCCTGCGGTGTGGAGGGCTATCGCTGCACGCAGCCCGATGAAGTGGAACCGGCATTGCGCAGGGCCTTCGGTTCCAGCGGACCGTCAGTGGTGGAGATGCACATTGATGCGAAGGAGTGGCCCGTTAAGCCGCAGGACGTGGGCCAGCCAGCAGGCTCTCAGGAGTAAAGCTCACCACCTGCCACGACTTTTTCCGGCGCTCCAGTTTCAAGCGCACCCGTGCGCGGCGTTGTTCGTTCGGTGTTGCGAGAGCGCGGAAGCGCATTTCCAGCACCCAATCGATGTCCAACTCGCGGGTGTCGCCTTCGCCGGAGAAATCGAGTAGCGTCACGCTGGCCGACACCTGCGCGGCGGCCACCATGGCCTGTACTCCGCCCGCCACGCGCCCGCGCAACGGCTTCGCCATGTGATCCAGAAACTCGTTGGGACTTTCTTCGGTGAGCAACGCCACCCACTGGCCCAGCCAGTCATGCAACTCCGCGCGCTCGTCGCCGAGCAGCGCGGCAGGCCAGGCCAACAGTAGCGTACGGCGTCGCATTTAGGTGCGATAGCTGGCGTTGATTTTGATGTAGTCTTCGGTGAAGTCGCAGGTCCAAAAGCGGGCCTGGCCTTTTCCGGTGCCGTTCACCACGACGCGGATGGACACGTCGGAAGCATCCAGCTTCTTGCTCATCTCTTCTTCCGACATCTTGGTGGCAAGGCCGTTCTTTGCCACGCGCTGGCCCTGCAGGTAGACATCGGTCTGCGAAGGATCGAACACCACGCCGGAGTTGCCGGCGGCGGAAAGGATGCGGCCCCAATTGGGGTCCGACCCGGCTACGGCAGTCTTCACCAGCGGGCTGTTGGCGATCGCGCGAGCCATTTGGCGGGCTTCGGCGTCCGTTTTCGTGCCTTCCACCTGGATGGTGATCAGCTTCTTGGCGCCTTCGCCGTCGCGAGCGATCTGCTGCGCCAGGTCCTGCATCAGATGTGTCAAGGCTCCCGTGAACGCATCACGGTCTTTATTCGTCAGCTTCTGGCCTGATGCGCCGTTGGCCAGCAGCAGTACGGTGTCGTTAGTGGAAGTGTCGCCATCCACCGACAGGCTGTTGTAGCTGGCCTCGTTTGCTTCCTTGAGCATCTCCTTCAGCATCGATACCGGCACCGCGGCGTCGGTCATCAGGTAGCCGAGAGTAGTGGCCATCATCGGCATGATCATGCCGGAGCCCTTGGTCATGCCGGCAATGTGCACGCTGCTCTTGCCCACGACGATTTCCGCCGATGCCGTTTTGGGGCGTGTATCGGTGGTCATGATAGCTTCACTGACCGCGGTGAAACCTTCGGCGTTCAATTTGGCGATGAGGTCCGGCAGGGCCTTGGTGATCTTGGTGACGTCGAGTTCGACGCCGATGACGCCCGTGGACGACGGCAGCACCTGCTCCACCGGCACCTTCAGCAACTTCGCCACTGTCTTCGCGGAAGTGAGCGCTACTTTGTCGCCAGTCTTCGTGGCACAGTTGGCGTTGCCGGCATTGATCAGCAGCGCACGCACGGTGCCTTTGGATGCCTTCAGGTGTGCTTTCGACAGTCGAACCGGGGCGGCCTGTACACGGTTTTGTGTGAAGACTCCCGCGCAGGTGGCCGGTGTGTCAGAGACGATCAGGGCAAGGTCGTCCCGTTGCGCCTTGCGAATTCCCGCGTATAAGCAGGCGTAACGGTAACCCAGCGGCAGTTTCAATTTGTGTGTTCCCCCAAGAATTCATACTCTAGCAACCGCTGGCCGTTGAGGAAAGAGGCGCCCTCCAGCCGCTTGCGGCCTTCCACCTGCACTTCCAACAATTCCAGCGCGGTGCCTTCCCCGCAGCCTGCGAGCAACCGCCCGTTCTCGCCGCGAATCTGGCCCGGTGCAAGCGGGGTATTTCCTATCGCCGGGCGGCAGCGCCAGATATGAAATCCCTGTCCGCGAAAGCGCGTATAACAGCCCGGCCAGGGCAGAAAACCGCGGGCGCGATTGTGTAGGACTGTCGCTGTCTGGCTCCAGTCTATGCGCCCGTCTTCCTTTTTCAACAGTGGGGCGTAGGTGGCTTGTGTGTTGTCCTGGGGGATCGGCGTGATGCTGCCTTGCTGCAAGCCTGTCAAAGTCTCCACCAGCAGTTCCGCGCCCATCAGGGAAAGCCGCTCGCCCAATTGCATGGCGTCTTCCTCCGGGCCAATCGGGGTCTCGCGCCGCAGCAGCATGTCGCCGGTGTCCAACCCAGCGTCGATGCGCATCGTGGTTACACCGGTGACGGTCTCCCCATTGGCAATGGCCCACTGGATGGGACCGGCGCCGCGATACTTCGGCAGCAGCGACGCATGCACGTTCACAATGCCCAGCGCCGGCAGGTCTAGAATGGATTGCGGGATGATCTGCCCGTAGCCGACCACCACCATGATGTCGGCGTTGAGGCCCCGCAGCATCTCCACGGCTTCCGGACGGCGTACCCGTTCCGGCTGCTCCACCCGCAGGCCCAAACGCAGCGCGCATTCCTTCACGGGCGGCGCCTGCAGAGCCTGTCCGCGGCCCTTCGGCCGGTCCGGTTGCGTCAGAACCGCCAGCACCTCATGCCCGGCGGCGACAATGGCATCGAGCGTAGGCACGGCGAAACGGGGCGTGCCCATGTAAACGACGCGCAGGGCAGGCAAGCTTTACCAGTCCCCGGCTTTGACGAGCTTCTTGATCTTGCGGCGGATCAGGTCGCGTTTGAGCGGGCTCAGGTGCGACAGGAACAGCACGCCGTGCAGATGGTCGATTTCATGCTGCATGGCGCGGGCCAGCAGATCTTCGCCGGTCACCTCAATGGGGGCGCCCTCCAGGTTGACGGCTTGCACGGTTGCCTTCTTCGCGCGGGTGACGTCTTCGCGGAAGCCGGGAATGCTCAGGCAGCCCTCTTCGCCGGTCTGCGACCCTTCCCTGCCGGTAATCTTCGGGTTGATGAGCACCAACTTCTGCGACGGGTCCTCTCCGGCCGAGACATCAATCACCGTCAACTGCAGCGGAATGCCCACCTGCGGCGCAGCCAAGCCGACGCCCTTGGCCGAGTACATGGTGTCGAACATGTCCTCCACCAGATCCTTCAGAACAGGATCCGAGAAGTCCGTTATAGGGTCCGTAGGCGTCTCCAGCACCGGATCGCCGTATTTCACGATCTTGCGAATCATCAGAAGTCCCTCACCTGCTGGATGTAGCCGTCGTAGTTGCGCTTCGTCTCCACCAGCGAATCGCCGCCAAACTTTTCAAGCATGGCTTGCGCCAGCACAATCGCCACCATCGCCTCGCCGATCACGCCGGCGGCGGGCACCACGCACACGTCGCTGCGTTCATAGGCCGCCGCGTGCGGTTCACGCGTTTCCAGGTCGACACTTTCCAGCGGCCGGCGGAGCGTGGAAATCGGCTTCAGGAAGCCGCGGACGTAGACTTCCTGGCCGTTCGTGATGCCGCCTTCGAGGCCGCCTGCTTTGTTGGCGCCACGGTAGAAACTGCGCTCGTCCTTGTTGTAGTGGATGGTGTCCTGCACCTTCGAGCCATAGCTGGTGGCCTGCTCTTCGGCCGACCCTACTTCCACGCCCTTCACCGCCTGCATGGACACGATGGCCTGCGCCAGGCGCCCGTCCAGCCGCGTATCCCAGGTAATGTGCGAGCCCAGGCCGATCGGCAGCCCTTTGGCTCGCACTTCAAAGATGCCGCCGATGGTGTCGCCTGTCTTGTAGGCAACGTCCACCGCTTCCTTCATGCGCGCTTCCACGTCGGCGTCCACGCAGCCCAACAGCACCTCGCGCTTTGTGGAAAGCTCGACAATCTCTTCCCAGGCCACGGCGCGTTCCAGGCGCACATTGCCGACGGCGATCACGTGCGACAGGATTTCGATGCCGAACTGGCGCAGGAACGTCTTGGCCAGCGCACCCACGGCGACGCGGGCGGTGGTTTCCCTCGCACTGGCGCGCTCGAGAATGTAGCGCGATTCCGGGAAGTTGTACTTGATGGCACCGGCCAGGTCGGCATGGCCCGGCCGCGGCTTGGTGACTGGCTTCTTCTTCTCGTCGCCGCCTTCGAAGGCTTCCACCGGCAACGTCTCGGTCCAGTTCTTCCAGTCGCGATTGCGGATGATCATCGCCACCGGCGCGCCGATGGTTTGCGAATGACGCACCCCGGCCACCACCTCGACGGTGTCGGTTTCAATCTTCATACGGCCGCCGCGCCCGTAGCCCTGTTGGCGGCGCCACAGTTCGTGGTTCAAAGTTTCCAGTTGGACGGGAATCCCAGCAGGCAGGCCCACCAGGGTGGCCACCAGACACTCGCCGTGGGACTCACCGGCGGTTTCAAAACGAAGCATGCTCAATTTCTATCGTAGCAATCCGCACCGGAACTGGCAGGCGCAAGGGATTGTGCCACAATCCGGTAGAGACGTCATGATACTCAAGCAAGCAGCCGCGCAGGCGGTTTTTTCGACGGAAAAGATGGGGAAGGTGTCGCTGGGAGCCGGCGAGCACCTCTACGCGGGCTTGAACTGCTTTGAGCCCGGACAGCAGCATGCGGCGCATGTGCATGCCGATCAGGACAAGTTGTACGTGGTGCTGCGGGGCAGCGGCGAGGCGAGCGTCGGCGAAGAAACGGCGGCGGTGACGGTGGGCGATGTCGTGCTGGCGCCTGCGGGTGTTCCGCATGGGTTGCGGAACTCGTCAGCGGAGCGGTTTGTGGTGCTGGTGGTGTTTGGCCCGCCGCCAAAGAAGGATTAGACCACGCTGATCGACACCAGTTCGCTGCGCGTTGGGCCCAACTGCGCCAGCAGGTCGAAGGTGCCCTTCGGAAAGCCCGGCGGCAGCTTCGCATTCACCTGGCGTGGCTCGTCCCCCTCGTATGGCGTCACTTCGTGCAGTTCGAGTTTCTTGCCTCCCAGGGTGATGCGCAGGTTGCCGCGGTCGCCGTTCACCGGCAGTCCCTTTACCCACAGCGTTAGGAAGGCATCGTCGCCGGCCGTGACCTCATTGGCCTTCCACGATTTCGCGTCGCAGGCACCCGTGATGGCCAGGGAATCTGCGTGCGCCGGCATGTCCAGCGCGATGCGCGTGACGTTGCTGTAGCGGCTGTTGGCGATCCGCAGGCGAACATCGTGCCAGCCCGGATCGAGGCCTGGCGGAATGCGGAAACTGGCCTGCCACCCGTCGCCACCGGTATGCAGCACGGCAACGCACGGCACGCCGAATCCACCGACTTCGGGCATCACATCGCGCAGGCCAAGTTCCGTCTCCAGGCTCTTGAAGAAAGCCGTTAGATAGTCATCGCGCTTCATGCTGACGTTGCAGCCATAGTTGCCCGAATGCGTGCAGGCGATGAGATTGGGCGGTGCGGCGGCGGGTTGCGCCGGCTCCGGCAGCCAGTGGCGATAGCAGGCCACCAGCCCGCGTTGGCGGTTCACACGGATCAATTCCGGCCGGGCGAATCCGGCGGTGCGGCACATGGCCAGCAGACATTGCACGTTGGGCCCGCACCAGTTGTCAATCTGGCCCAGCAACTCGTCGGTCTCGTAGAACTGCAGCGTCGGGATGTCGTCCGTAACGCCTTCGTTGGTGACGAAGGACTCGACAATCGCCAGGTCCTTCGTCACTTCGCAGACGCGCTCCAGCGCCAGCAGCGGATGCTTCAGGTGATACAGCACACCCATAAAGAAGACGATGTCGAAGGTGCCGTTTACGGGGCGTGACAGATCGCACACGTCCTGCACCCTGTAGTCAACCTTGGAACCCAGCAACTCACGGGCAACGTAGAAATTTTCGACTTCCGTTGAGTCGATCGCGGCCACCGAAGCCCCGCGGCGCTCCATCTCGAAGGCGAAGAAGCCGTCCCAGGTGCCGATATCGAGCACGCGCTTGCCATCCAAGCGCGCCGGGATGGGGAACTCGCTGACGCGTTCTTTCAGCGTCTCCAGCGGCAGGATTCCCTCCAGCACGCGGCCGTCGGGCAGGGGAATGGAATGATAGAAGCCCTTCTTCAAAAAGTCATCCATCAGCATCCGGTTCCAGGCGGCGCAGGCTGGATCATTGGGGCGAATATGCGGCATCTTTTCTATTGTGCCAGCAAGGGCGCGGTACAATCGCATGCGGTGGAGAACGATGCTGTTGCCGAACGGATGCGCGAGGATTGGAACCGCCGCGCCCGCGAAGATGCGCATTACTATGTCGCCTTCGGCCGTCATGATCAGGATGAAGAGGAGTTCTACGCCACCGCGTATGAAACCGTCTACGGCCTGGAATATGAGCTGAAGCGCTTTGCGCGCAACGCGAATCGCCGTGCGTGGCGGGCGTTGGAGATCGGCTGCGGCCCGGGCCGCCTGATGCGTCCATTAAGCCGGCACTTCGGCGAGATCCATGGCGTGGATGTGTCGGATGAGATGATCGCCCTGGCGCGCCAGCGGCTGCGTGACATTCCGCACGCGCATCCCCATGTCAGCTACGGCGCCGACCTGCGCCAGTTCGCCGACGAGAGCTTCGACCTGGTGTACAGCTACGCCGTGTTCCAGCACATTCCCGATCGCGCGGTGGTGATGTCGTACCTCCAGGAGGCGCGCCGCGTGCTGAAGACCGGGGGGCTGTTCTGGTTCCAGGTGAACGGACTACCGGAAGCTGATGCGCCGCCCGACACGTGGAACGGCGTCAAGTTCCGGCCGGAGGAAGTGGTAGCCTTCGCCAATGAGAACGACTTCCAGATGTACACGCTCGAAGGCGTGAACACGCAGTACATGTGGACCAGCCTGCGCAAGCGCCCCGATGGCTGGTTCGCCAGCCTGCCGCAGACTGCGCCTGAGCCCGATACGCGCATCCGCCACATCGCCAATCCGCATGGCACCGAACCGGGCGTTCCCTGCGGTGGCCGCTTCGCCGTAGCGTCGCTATGGACCGAACGCCTTCCCGAAGAGTGCGGCCTGAATCATTTGACGTGCGAGATCGCCGGCCAGCCCGCTCGCCCGAACTACATCGCGCCGCGGTTGCCCGGCGGCGAGCAGCAGATCAACGTTGTCTTACCGGAGCAGGTGCCGACGGGCCTGGTGCCGGTACGGCTGTTCTGGCTGGGCCGGCCGCTCGGCCAGGAAGCCATCATGCGCGTGGTGCCCGCCAGTCCGCAGGTGCCGCGGTTGATTTCGGTGACCGATGCAAGCGATCTGATGCTGGGAACACGCATCGCCAGCGGTGCCGTGAAAGTAGTGTTCGAAGAGGTTTCGCGCGTTGAGGATGTCGCCGTACAGTTAGACGGCCGCACGGCGCAGCCTTCCATTGTGCATT
>JAEUQF010000272.1 GCA_016789745.1 Bryobacterales bacterium | reverse complement strand
TGCAACAGCCCCTGAACGTCTTCTGGCTTTCGCCCGTTCTTCAGCCAGCTGTCGATCATCTCGTCCGGAAATGGCTGCCCTTCTTGCTGCTTCTTCATTTGATCTCCCTTCATTGTCAGGGAAACCGTTTACACAGTTTTTTAGACACCCTCTCGCTGATCGAGGGATGTGACAGCAGCGTAGCCCCCTAGTCACCCACTGCTGACAGGAGTATCCTTTGTATGGATTCATCCTCATGACCACCCGACGGCAGATGTTGCAAACCGCCGTTGCGCCAATGATTGTACCGAGCGTCGTGTTGGGCCAGCGGGCCGGGCACGTAGCTCCCAGTGACAAGATTCTTTTTGGCGGCATCGGCATCGGCTCCCGCGGAGCACACGATTTAAGCAAGCTTTTGAAGATAAAGGAGGCGAAGTTTATCGCCATTTGCGACGTTCGCAATGAACGGCGCGAGACGATCAAGTCGACGGCCGATCAGAACTACGGGGACCGCGACTGCAAGATGTACGAAGACCAGTACGAGTTGCTGGCGCGGCAGGACATTGATGCCGTGCTGATTGCGACGGGGGATCGGTGGCACACGCCGCTGTCGATCATCGCGGCGCAGCATGGCAAGGATGTGTATTGCGAGAAGCCGTGCTCGATGTCGATTGAGGAGAGTTGGGCGCTGGCGGCGGCGTTTAAGCGTTATGACCGGCTGTATCAGGCGGGCTGCCAGCGGCGGAATGGCGCGAACTTCGCGCTCTGCCGGGAGTTGCTGCGGGCCGGGGCGCTGGGCAAGTTGCAGACGCTGTATGCGAACGTTGGGCCGTCGGTGAACTGGCCGCCGTTGCCGAGCCGGGATTGGCTGGCGGAGGAACCGCTGCCGGCGAAGCAGGTATTGGATTGGGACCGCTGGCTGGGTCCGGCGCCGTGGCGGCCGTATCACTCGTCGTATGTGCGCGGCGGGTGGCGGAACTTTTACGATTTCCACGGGGGTGGGATTCTGGAGTGGGGTTCGCACACGGTGGACCTGTGCCATTGGGCGGCGGATTTGGACGACACGCAGCCGGTGGATTATGAGCCGGTGGGCGGCAACACGGGCCCGTATGCGGTGAACTGCACCTACGCCAATGGCGTGAAGCTGGTGATGCGGGACAACGGTTGGGATGGGGCGTTGAAGACCGGGTCATGCAGTTTCCGGATCGAGGGCGATAAAGGTTGGGTGGAGACGGGCGATCTGACGAAGATTGAGTGCTCGGATAATATCCGCCCGCTGCTGCGTCCGACCGAAGACGCGCGGATGGCGCTGGAGAATCACATGAATGAGTTTGTGCGCTGTATTCGGACGCGGCGGATGCCGAGTGCAAGTGCGGCGGCGGCGGCGAACTCGCATGTGACGTGCCACGCGGCGTTCATCGCGTTCCAGCGGGGTAAGAAGCTGATGTGGGATCCGGCGAAGGCCGAGTTCACCAATGACGATGTGGCCAATCGGATGCGCAGCCGTGCGTTGCGCGAGCCGTGGCGGGTTTGAGGCGAAGGAGACTCACGATGCAACAACAACCCAAGCCGGTGCCACCGGCGGAGTATCAGGAGCAGGCCATCGCGTCCATGGATGCGGCGGCGCTGGTGCGGATCTTGCAGGATAAGAGTGCTCCGGAGTTTCAGAAAGCGAAGGCTTGTGTGCGCCTGGGAGAGCTGGGCGCGAAGGAGGCGATTGCGCCGATGGCGGCGCTGCTGGGCGATGAGCATTTGAATGTTTACGCGCGGTATGGGCTGGAGCCGATTGCGGATCCGGCGGCGGCGGAGGCTCTGCGGGCCGCGGTTGCGAAGCTGAAGGGCAACGTGCAGATCGGCGTGGTGAATTCGCTGGGCAAGAAGCGCGATGAACTGGCGGTGCCGATGCTGGGCAAGTTGGTGTACGGGCAGAACGTGCCGTTGGCGCAGGCGGCGGCGGCAGCGTTGGGGAGTATTGGCGGGCTGGCGTCGGCCAAGGAGTTGCAGGCGGCGCTGGGGAAGACCACCGGCATGATGAAGATGGTGGTGGCGGATGCGGCGCTGGTGTGCTGTGAGCGGCTGATCGCGGATGGAAAGCGGGAGCCGGCGCTGGCGTTGTATGCGGTGTTGAGCGCGCCGACGACTCCGAAGCCGCAGCGGTTGGCGGCGATGAGTGGGATCATCGCGGAGGAGCGTTCGCTGGCGCGACCGCGGTGACGTAACAGCAGTCACGATTGCCGGCTCTACGGGGATATGTCCACTATCACCGTCGCAGACGGCACGCAGATTTACTTTAAGGATTGGGGTACAGGCACGGGCCAGCCGGTGGTGTTCAGCCATGGCTGGCCTTTGTCGTCTGACAGTTGGGAATCGCAGATGGTCCATGTGGCGTCGCATGGGTTCCGGGCGATCGCGCATGATCGCCGGGGTCATGGACGGTCGAGCCAGCCGTGGAACGGCAATGAGATGGACACGTACGCGGATGATCTGGCGGCGGTGATGGATCACCTGGATGTACGCAATGCGGTTCTGGTGGGATTTTCGACGGGGGGTGGGGAGGTGGCCCGCTACATCGGCCGTTATGGAACGGTGCGTGTGGCCAAGGCCGCTCTGATTTCGGCGGTGCCGCCGCTGATGTTGCAGACAGCGTCGAATCCGGGCGGGTTGCCGATTGAGGTTTTTGACGAGATCCGCACCGGGTCAGTGACGAACCGTTCGCAGTTGTACAAGGATCTGGCGGCGGGACCGTTTTTCGGCTTCAACCGGCCGGGGGCCAAGGTTTCGCAGGGGCTGATCGACTGGTTCTGGAGCCAGGGCATGCAGGCCGGGCACAAGAATGCTTATGACTGTATCAAGGCGTTTTCGGAGACGGACTTTACCGAAGATTTGAAGGCGTTCGACTTCCCGACGCTGATCGTGCATGGGGATGATGACCAAGTGGTGCCGATTGACGCGGCGGGGCGGGCCTCGGCGAAGCTGATTCCGCATGCGACGTTGAAGGTGTACGCGGGGGCGCCGCATGGGTTGACGGATACGCACAAGCAGCAGTTGAATGAAGATCTGCTGGAGTTTCTTCGTTCCTAGTAGGCTCGGAAAAACATCCCTTGGCCGCCGATGAACGCAGATGAACGCAGATAAGCTCCTTGTTTTGAAACTAGGCTAGGGGTTGACGCGGTTGGTGAAGCTGTCGCCGAGGAACATGCGGGTGACTTTGCCGCCGGTTTCGAGGAAGCGGACGATTTCGCCTACGGCACTGCCGCCGGTGGGGGCGTCGAGACGGAAACGGTCGTTGCCGAGTGGGGTCAGGGTGCTTTGGGTGATGTTGGCGGAGGTGGGGTCGATGAGGACCAGTTTCTGGTTTAGGGCAACGACTTCGGTGTCGCCACCGCGGCTGCGATAGAGGCCGGTGAAGCGGGTCCAGCGCGGATCCCAGTCGGGTTTGGGGGTTTGGGGAGCGCCGGCTTTGGCCACGGCCTCGCCGACGGTTTGCATGAGTTTCATGGCGATGTCGGCTGGTACGGCATCGTCGCCGTTGGTGAGGACGATGACACCGACTTTGGCGGCGATGTCGATGTAGGTGTGGGTTTTATAGCCGGGGTAGGAGCCGCCATGGCCGATGTAGACTTTGTCTTTTTCTCGATTGACGGCGAAGCCGATGGCGTTGCCGCGGGTCCAGTCGTTTTCGAGGCGCCGGACGCGGTGCATTTCGCGTAAGGCGCCGGTGCTGAGGATCTGGGCGCCGCCCGGCTTGCCTTTGCGGAACTGCAACGAGACAAACTTAGCCATGTCTTCGATGTTGGAGGTAACGCCGGTGGCTGGGGACATGGCGCGGGAGTGGATGAAGGCGAACTTCTGGCGTGAGCCGTCGGGCATGCGGCGACCGTAGCCGATGGCGAGGCTGTCGACGTTACGGTCGATGCTGGAGCCGGTCATGCCGAGAGGGACGAAGATGTGGCGGGCGATGTAGTCGTTGAAGGGCTCGCCGGAGACGGTTTCGACGATCATGCCGGCGATGGTGAGGGCGAGGTTGGAGTACTTCCAGCGGACTTCCGGCGAGTAGGGAGCGCCGTGGGAAAGGATGTAGCGTTTGACGCCATCGGCGTCGGGGAACTCCTGGGTGGACCAATGCGAGCCGGCTTCGCGGGGCAGGCCGGAGCTGTGGGTGAGCAGTTCTTCGATGGTGATGGGCGGGTCATCGGGCTCGGCGGGCTTGGGTTGGAACCAGGGGAGGTAGCGCTGTACGGGATCATCGAGACGGAGTTTGCCTTTGTCCCGGAGTTGCATGATGGCGGTGGCGGTGAACAGTTTGGAGTGGGAGGCCATGCGGAACTGCGTGGCTGGGGTGACGGGTGTTTTCTTTTCGACGTCGGCGAAGCCATAGCCCTTGGCCCAGAGGAGTTCCTGGTCATGGACGACGCCGACGGCGATGCCGGGCAGTCCGCGATAGGCGATCTGGCCGCGAAGCCAGGCATCGAAGAGGCGCTGGGATGCGGTGACGTCGGGGTGATCGGCGACGCCGGCCAGCAAAGGCACGCTTAACGAGAACAGCAACAGGCTCCGCATATATAGGTGCCAGGGTAGCGCACCTGCCGGGGTTAGGGGCGATGCTGGGCGATCCAGGCGCGGCCGGCGGAGTCGGCGGCGAGGATGGCATCGGCGACCATCTTTGGGGTTACTTCGAAGGGCTCGTTGTGGATGGTTTCGCCGGGGGCGGTGGTGCGGGTGGCGACTTGGAGTAGCAGGTCGCGGGAGAGGTTGGCGCAGCCGATGGCGTCCAAGGTGATGGGTAAGCCGACGGCGGTGGAGAAGCGGAAGACCTCGGCGAATTGGGCTTGCGAGGCGCCTTCGAGGACGAGTTGGACGATGACGCCGAAGGCGACCTTTTCGCCGTGGAAGAAGGAGTGGGTGGCGGGTGCGGCGGTGAGTCCGTTGTGGACGGCATGGGCGGCGGCGAGGCCGCTGGATTCGAAGCCGAGTCCGGAGAGCAGCGTGTTGGCTTCGACGATGCGTTCCAGGGCCGGTGTGACGACTTGCAGGGAGACGGCGCGCATGGCCTCCGGCCCGTCTTCGATCAGGGTTTGGTAGCAGAGGTGGGCCAAGGCGAGCGCGCTGCGGGTGGAGGCGCCGCCGCGCATGTTGCGGACGTGGCCGGCGACGCAGGTTTTGGCTTCAAACCAAGTGGCGAGCGCGTCGCCCATGCCGGCGGCGAGCAGGCGTGGCGGGCCCTGGGCGACGACCTCGGTATCGACGAGCACCAGTTCCGGATTCTTGCGGTAGAAGCGGTATTCGTGGAAGACGCCTTCGTCGGTGTAGATGACGGAGAGGGCGCTGCAGGGGGCGTCGCTGGAGGCGACGGTGGGGCAGTTGACGACGGGCAGGTTGAGGTCGGCGGAGGCAGCGCGGGCGGCGTCGAGCACTTTGCCTCCACCGGCTCCGACGATGGTTTGGGCACCGGAGGCTTGGGCGGAGGCGACGATGCGGGCGATCTCGGCGTGGGAACATTCGCCGGCGAAATCGTGCACGGCGTAGGAGTAGCCGGCATCGGGGAGGGCTGTCTGCCAGGTGCTGCTAAGGAGCCGTTTGGCGGCGCGTCCGGCGACGATGAGCACGGGCCCGGGTAATCCTAAGGCCTTCATTTCGGAGCCGAGTTGGGCGGTGGCGGCGGGGCCTTGGGAGTAGCGGGCGGGGGAGCAGAAGACAGAGAGCATGGGGAACAGTGTAACGCGGTGGAAAAAAGGGCTTGACTTGCTAAGCGGATCGTACTAATTAATTAGTATGAGGCCTGTGACAACGACACTGACGGAGCAGGAACTGGAGATCATGAAGATCGTCTGGGAGCGCGGCGATTCGACGGTGCGCGACGTTTACGAGACGTTGCTGGAGAAGCGCAAGGTGGCCTATACGACGGTGATGACGATGATGAAGATCCTGGAGCAGAAGGGGCATCTGAAGCGGGCGGGCGGGGAGAAGGCCTATATCTATACGCCAACGAAGCCGAAGCAGCAGGTGATCGGCAATATGGTGAAGGATTTCATTGAGCGGGTGTTTAATGGGTCGGCTGAGCCATTGGTGATGCATCTGGTGGAGGCGGAGCACCTGTCGGAGACCGAATGCAAGGAGATTGAGAAGCTGCTGCGGGCGAGGAGGAAGTCATGATGGATCTGTTTCTGAGCAATCTGGCGGTCTACTCGGCGCAGATCGCCATTGTGACGGCGGGGGGGGCGCTGACGGCTTTGCTGTGGCGGGGCCGGGATGCGTATCCGCGGCTGTGGCTGTGGCAGGCGGTGTTGTTGGGCATGGTGTTGCTGCCGCTGGTGCAGCCTTGGAAAAAACAGCCCGCGGGGGAAGTGAGTGTGACGATGGGCGCGGCTGTGGCGGTGGAGCCCGGACCGGAGCGAAGGGCCCCACTGCCGTGGGATCGGATTGCGATCGGCCTGCTGGGCGCGGGCTGCGTGGTGATGAGTCTGCGCCTGTTGACAGGGGCGATGCGGATCCGGCAGTATCGGCGCCGCTCGCGGGTGGTGGTCTCTCCGTTTGCCGATAGCGAGGTGCGGGTTTCGGGAGAGATCCGCTCGCCGATCACGTTCGGGTACCGGCGTCCGGTGATTCTGATTCCGGAGAGTTTCGGCGCGTTGCCGGAGCAGGAGCAGCGGACGATTCTGGAGCACGAGCACACGCATATCCGGCGCAAGGACTGGCTGTATGTGGTGGTGGAAGAGAGCATCCGCGCGCTGCTGTGGTTTCACCCGGCGGTGTGGTTCGTGATCAACCGGATTCACGTGGCCCGCGAGCAGGCGGTGGACCAGGAAGTGATTCGCAAGATGGGCCTGCGTGACCCTTATTTGAACGCACTTTTGTCGATGGCAGGGTATCCCGCCACCGGCCGTTATGTACCGGCACCTTTGTTTTTGAGGCAACGCCACCTGACGGAACGCGTGGCAGCCATTTGTAAGGAGGTAATTCCCATGAATCGCACGTATCAAGTCTTTTCGCTGGCTGCCAGTGCCGCGCTGCTGACCCTGACCGGCATCGGCGCGACGGCACTGCTGCCGCTGCAATCATCGGCGCAGGAGACGCCTGTCGGCACGACGTCGTCAAAGGCCAGCGGCCGCCTGCTGCACAAGGTGGAACCGTCCTATCCGCCGGAGGCGCGAGCCAAGCGGATTGAAGGCATTGTGACGCTGAGCATCGTGGTGGATGCGCGCGGCACAGTGGCCGACGCAAGGGTGGAATCGGGCCCGGAGGAACTGCGCGCCGCGGCGTTGCAGGCGGTACTGCAATGGCAGTTGGTGCCGGATCAGCCGGGGCGGGCGACGGTGGAAGTGAACTTCCGGCTGCAAGATAAGGACAAGCAGCCAACGCGGATGCTGGGCACGGTGCAGAAGATCAACCTGGCGCAGGTGCCGGAGGAGGTCCGCACGCGGTTGGCGCCGCGGCTTGGGTTGAAGGAAGGCGATCTGTTGGATTCGGACCGGCTGGCGGCGATTTCGCTGGCGGTGCGGCAGTTGGATCGGGGTTACGGGATCAACTGGTCGCCGGAGAGCAATACGCTGACGATCGCGCCGATTGTGGCGTCGCCGCAGATTCGGGTTGGGGGTAACGTGCAGAGCGCGAAGCTGGTGAAGAAGGTGGCGCCGGTGTATCCGCCGCTGGCCAAGCAGGCGGGGCTGCAGGGTCAGGTACGGATGCAGGTGGTGATTGATAAGGATGGCAAGGTGTCGAAGCTGGATGTGGTAAGTGGCGATCCGCTGTTGGCCGACGCCGCGGCGACGGCGGTGCGGCAATGGGAGTACGAGACGACGCTATTGAACGGCAACCCGGTGGCGGTGATGACGATGGTGGACATCAACTTCACACTGGCGAAGTAAGTCTTCGCGGGTTGGTGACGGCCGCGCGTCCTCAGAGCTTGTAACGCTTCTTGAGGGCCGCGGCCGTTTTTGTGTCTGGAGCGAGTTCCACGTATTTGGCGTAAGCTTCTTTGGCGCCTTCGGCGTCGTTCAGTTTCTCGCGCACTTCGCCCAGTTTCAGAAAGGCGTCGGCGGAAGTTGGATCCCAGCGGGTGGCTTCCAGATAGCGCCGGCCGGCGGCTTTGTAGCTCTTTTTCTTGAGGTAGAAGTCGCCGACTTTGAGTTCCTTGGCGGCCTGCAAGGGATTGAAGGCGTACTCCTTGGGTTTGGCGGATTCGTCTTCTTCGGGGGGCTCCTGTTCCTGGGGCGGCTGTTGTTGTTGGGCCGCGTACAGGGAGAGCGGGGCGAAGAAGAACAGCAGGTGGCGCCGGCTCAGCATTTCATTCCCGAGTATATCTCGTGCGCCCTGGCGCAGATCGCGCGCCACGGCGCAGACCGGGCGCCATGGGACAATGAAGGAAGCCCCGCCCGCACCCACGATGAGTCTTCGGGATAAAGTCGCACTGCTGCCCACCACACCTGGCGTGTATCTTTACAAGGATGCGCACGGCACGGTGATTTACGTGGGGAAGGCAAAGAACCTGCGGAGCCGGGTGCGGAGTTATTTCAACGATGATCGCCTGGCGGACAGCAAGACGGGCACGCTGATCTCGGTGGCGGGGGACATCGACTACATTCTGGTCGATAACGAGAAGGAAGCGCTGGCGCTTGAGAACAATCTGATCAAGCGCTACAAGCCACGGTTTAATATTCTGTTGCGGGACGATAAGACGTACCCGTACATTCACCTGACGAACGAGAAGTATCCGCGAGTGTACGTGACGCGGCGGCTGCGCAAGGGCGAGACGTACTACGGGCCGTACTTTCCGGGGAATCTGGCGCACCGATTGGTGGACTTCATCCACCGGCAGTTCAAGGTGCCGTCGTGCAAGGTGGATTTAGAGCGGAATCATCCGAATCCTTGCCTGGAGTATCACATTCACCGGTGTCATGGGCCGTGCGTGCGGGAGTTGGTGGAGGATGCGACGTATGCGCAGTCGGTGCGCGACGTGAAGATGTTTCTGGAAGGGCGGCACCGGCACCTGATCGCGGAGTTGCGGGGGCGGATGGAGAAGGCGGCGGAGGAACTGCGCTTTGAGCAATGCGCGACGCTGCGGGACCTGATTTCGACGATTGAGGAGTTGGAACAGCGGCAGAAGATCGCGGCGGCGGAGGGCGATGATACCGACATTCTGGCGTACTATGCCGAACCGCCGTTGATTGCGGTGAACCTGTTTCACCTGCGGGCGGGGAAGATTGTGGACCGGCGCGAGTTCTTCTGGGAGGATCAGGACGACTTCGATCCGCCGGAGTTTTTCACGGACTTGTTGTTGCAGTTGTACCTGGATCAAAGTTATGTGCCGGGGCTGATCCACGTGCCGGTGGAGTTTGAGGATCGCGAGGTGTTGGAGGAGCTGCTGACGGAACGGCGGCGGAGAAAGGTGGAGATCCACACGCCGCAGCGGGGCCAGAAGAAAGCGATGTTGGAGTTGGTGGAGACGAACGCGAAGCATAGCTTTGATGCGCGCTTCCGGGTGTTGAAGCCGAGTTCGCAGGCAATTCAACAGGCGATTCAGGATGCGCTGGGGACGGAGGATCCGATCCGGCGAATTGAGTGCTTTGACATCTCACACATCCAGGGGACCGATAAGGTGGCGAGCATGGTGGTGTGGGAAGACGGAAAGATGAAGAAGGCGGATTACCGCAAGTTCATTATCCGGACGGTGGAAGGGAATGATGATTTCGCGAGTATGCGCGAGGTGGTGACGCGGCGGTATAAGCGGTTGCAGGAAGAGAATCAGCCGATGCCGAGCCTGGTGCTGATCGACGGTGGGTTGGGGCAGTTGCATGCGGCGGCGGAGGCGTTGGAGGCGATTGGGATTATTAACCAGCCGCTGGCGTCGAT
This sequence comes from Bryobacterales bacterium, assembly GCA_016789745.1. Lineage (GTDB taxonomy): Bacteria > Acidobacteriota > Terriglobia > Bryobacterales > Bryobacteraceae > CADEFT01. Next base: position 35,644 of record JAEUQF010000272.1, on the reverse strand, counting down.
TGCGAAGCGGGAGGAGTGGATCTACGTGCTGGGGCGGGAGGATGAGCCGATTGTTCTCGATCGGTTTAGCCCGGTGCTGCATTTGGTGACGATGGTGCGGGATGAGGCGCACCGGTTTGCAGTGACGTTCCATAGGACGCGCCGCAATGCGTCGCGGCTGACGTCGGAGTTGAATGAGGTGCCGGGAGTAGGGCCGAAGACGGTGCAGAAGGTACTGAAGCACTTTGGGAGCCTGGAGCGGGTGCGGACCGCGACGGAGGCGGATCTGATACAGATCGCGGGGCGCGCGGCGGCGCGGAAGTTGAAGGAGCACTTCGCGGCGGCGGCGCGGTAGGGGTAGAGGTTTCACGCCGTTCGCCTTGATGGGGAATTGTTGAGAGGAGCAGTCCAGCGTTTCTATTTTCGCAACTCGCTGGCCAATGCCAGCGCCTGCTCTGCTTCTTTCGCAAGCGCCGGTGTGGGTCCCACTGCCGCCGCACGTTCGAGAGACAGCGCTACGTTCGCACGTCGCTCAGGCCGCCCTCCCCTAACGGCTCCGGCGAGCAGCATCCCATGCTGAATGGCGATTCGTGCGGCCGGCGTGTTTCCGGCCGCTGCCTGCGCCACGGCCAAAGCCAAGTACCGTTCCGCCCACTCTCCGGCGGCATCGGATTCGGCTGTGCCGCCCGCGAACCTACCCGATCCTCGTTCCTGGAGGCGCTCGATTCTTTGTCGGACCCGGCGAATGCCCTCCTGGTCGCCGCCCTTGCGATAGACCTCTTCGGCATCGTAGAAGAATTGGACGGCGCGTACAAGCAGGCATTGCTGCTCAAGAAGCAACCCGATGCTCTCCTCGGCGGTGGGAAGCGGAGTGAGGCCGGTCGCGGCCGCCGCGCGTTGGCCTTCCAAGGGGCGATTCCTGAGTTCCATGGCATCGCCGGCGGTTTTGCTCAGCGCTTGGAGAACGATGGCTGTTTTCCGCTGCTGCCACAACGCTACCCCTCGCCTCGCGCCACGACAGCGCGGCCCTCCAAATACGCCCGGATGTCGGCGGCCAGATGAGCCACCGTCGGGTAGCGTTGGGAAGGTTCCCGGCGCATCGCCATCCGCAGGATCGCATCCAACTCGCCTTTCAGGGACTTCGTCCAAACGCTGGGCGGGAGCGGCAAACCCGCAGTATCCGGTTCGACGGCAGTGCTGGCTGGACGCGGTTCCACGTCGCAGACGATTCTCCCGAACTCCAATTGCGACATTGCTGGAGGACGGGGATGTGCGAGCGACCCGGTCAACAAGGTGTAGAGGACCTTTCCCAGCGAGTACACATCGGAGAGAGTGGTGGCTGGTTGATCCTGCCATTGTTCGGGACTGGCGTACTCCGCAGTCGAGCGTTCGTTGTTCGCCGCGGTTCTTTACCGGTCGCGTGCGATCCCACATTACTGGAGGACGGACCGACGCCGTCGGCCCCCCAGGGCAAAGGGAACTTGAGTCGTCCGCTGGCGGTATGGCCTCTGAACCGGCAAGGCGATCTTCTCGCGGTGGAGGTTGAGGTGCCAGGCGCGGTTCTCGGGCTACGCCGATCAGTTCGCCGCGTGGACTCGTCCGGCGCGACGCTGCAAGAGATCGAAGGAGTGGCAAGCGAGCATATCTTCCCATGGAAGACGACCTGCGGGCCGGCGGCGGGCGAGTCGCCCAGATGGTCACTCTTCGGGGCGAAATTCACATCCGGTCCTGGGAGATCCCGATCGAGTAGACTCACGCCAGCGTTCGGGCCGTTTGCCTTTCACGAAGCTAATTTCTTTGACTTTTCCCAATCGCAAGACCGAGGTTCATCCAGTGAATCAGTATCCTGCTCTCCTGCTCTCCTGCTCCCCTACGCGGGGGAGCGAGTAAGCCTCGCTCGTTTTCCAAACTTCTCCTGCGTCGTGGGCCGAGGGGCCGACGCCGACCTCCCGATTCCCGACTCGGGCGTGTCGCGAGGACGAGGTGACGAGCGGGCTGGACGAAGCCACGGATTGGGAGATGATGCGACTGTTCCGCCGCCTTGCCGGCGAGCGGATGACGATCGTGTGCGTCACCCATACGCTGGCGAATGTGGAGGAATTCTGCGACAAAGTCGTCGTGCTGGCACGCCCGGGCGTGCTTGCTTTCTGTGGTCCCCGCGCCGAAGCCGCCGAGTAATTCGGTGTCAAGCGGCTCAGCGATATCTATCGCAAGCTGGCGGAAAGGTCGAGCGAGGACTGGAAGCAGCGGCGGCCTGCCGATGACCTCCAACTACTCCCGCCTGCGAAGGCGGTCCCCCGGCCGGCAAACGCGAACTGGCCGGAGGTCCGGCGCCAGTGCGGCATTGTGGCCCGGCGGTGCGCCCGGCTCGTCATTGCCGACTCGCGGACGGCACTGCTGGCGGCCGGACGGAGCGCGCTGGTGGGAGGGCTGCTTTCGCTCGTGTTCCGTGACTCGGTGAATGTGCCGGCAAGCCAGAACGCTCTATTGTTCTTTTAGGGATTTCGTCCTTCTGGTTCGGCTGTAACAACGCATCGAGGGAAATCGTGAAAGAGGCGGCGTTGTATCGGAGAGAACGCGATGTCAATCTGGCCCCGGCCGGCTATCTGCTGGCGAAGTTCTTAATCTCGGGCCTGCTTGCCGTGGCGCAGTCCGCGATGCTGTTCTTTCTGACCGAGTACTGCGCGGGCATCCCAGGGGGTCGGCACTTTCAACCCAGGCTCATGACCCTGGCCGCCGGCGGCGTGCACCGCGCTAGGCTTGGCGATTTCCGCGTTCGCCAAATCCACGGATCAGGCCAGCACGCTGGTCCCTATCGCGCTCATTCCACAAATTGTGCTGTCCGGAGCCATAGTTCCAAATCTGCCAGAGCCCGGCCGGCACGCTGGCGCGCACACTGATCTCGGGATTTTGGATCAACCGCGCAATGAACGCCACAAGGGCGGAGGACTGGGCCCGGACGGCCGGCGGCGTGATTGTCCAGTTGCTGCATCTGGCGGTCAGCCTCGCCATAGCCTATTGGCTAATGTCGCGTCGCGTGCGAGCGCGAAGTTAGCGTCCGCGGCAGTTCTGGACCGGAGTCCTGGCCCGCGAGCGCCAAGCCGCCCAACGGCCGCTGGATCCGCCGCTAGCGACTGACTTTCGCGCCGTTGAGCCATTTCCTGCTTTACCACGCTATTGCTGTCGAGGCCGGGGAAAATCCCTGGCCGCCGGAAGCCAGTATCACGAACAAGGAGTTTCTCATGTTTCTGACCACCTGCTGTGTACTTGGAGTGGCCGCGGCTATTGCCGCTACGCTCGCGACAAGACGAAAGAGGCAATCCGCCTTTGCCGCGCCCGACGTACGGCCGGGCACACTCGAACAAAAACGCCGCTCGACACCGAAATTGCTCGACCGAACGCCATTGCGCGGACTTCGGGGAGCGAAGGTGCTGTGCATTGCCGACGACGACAACCTCCGGATTTCCGCCAAGGAATGCGGAGCGGAGCTCCGCTACGACTGGTTGCTGCAGCGGATTGCGCGGGAGTCACGTGGAGTGGAGGCCTGGGCGGTGACCACGGTGGGAGCGTCCGATGCCCGGCGGGTGCTGAGTTTGAAGTCGGCCGGCTGGAAGGTGCATGCGATGCAGCGCCACGTGGTTCAAACCGTGAGTGGCCCGACGCTGAAGGCAAACGCCGACCACGAAATGTGCTGCCTCGCTGGTCTTCGTCTGGCGGCAGAGCCTTACGACGCCGTGGTGATCGGGACGGGCGACGGCGACCTGGCTCTGGCGGTGGCGAATGCAGCCCGGATGGCACAACCGCACTGCCGCATTTACACGCTGGCGGTGATCGGCTGCTGCAGCCACCGCCTTCTGGCCCGCAACAATCCCGAGATCGCGGCGAACATCTTTCTCGGCAAGGACGTGACGAATCTGGCCGAGACTTATCAGGCCGCAGCGGAGGGGGTTCAGAGGGGGCCGCGTGTTGCATGACGCGTCGAACACCAACGCAGAAGAGAGGAGAACCATGGCGCCCAGACTCATCACTTCACGGCGAGCGTTTCTGATTTCAGGCGGGACATCGCTCGCTACGGCCCTTCGCGGGGAGGATGGCCGTGGAAGGGCTCCGGCCGCACGAGTGCAATTGGAGTACGGACTGGAAGGCTCGTACTTCAATCTCGACGATGGCGAACGGGTCCCGCAAATGCCGGACCGGCCCGCCGAGGTCACCAACCTTGATCCGCAGCTTCAGTTTGAATGGGGCCGAAGTGGCCCCTTCGGGGCGCGCGGAGCGATAGGCCCACGTTTTGCCGCCAGATGGCGGGGCTACCTACACGTTCCGGGTCCCGGAGTCGTGACGTTCCAGCTCTGTCATCGAGACGGAGCGCGATTCCTCCTCAACGGAGAGACCATCTATGACGGCTGGCGGCGAGCCAACCGGCTCGGAGCCTTCCTGCCCCACGAGTCCAGACGGCCGCCTGGCTTCCCTTCCAGATCGATTTCTACTGCCGGATCGGCCGAGGAGTGATGAAGCTCGAGTGGGCTCTTCCCGAGACCGACGGCGAGGTCCGATACCTCCGCAGTTTTTCGCTCACATGCCGCGGTCGTAGCAGTCGCTACAGATGGACTAAGGAGACACCGATGAAACTGAATCCGACAAGAATCGACGCGCAGTCCCAGGGAACGGCTCGCAGCCAGGCGGCCGCACCTCGGACCGCGGCGTCTGCCGCTTCGCTTAACGCCCGGTTGGAGGCTCCCTGCTTGCCAAGGCAGCGCTGTCGGTGGCGCTGGCCTTCGGCACCTGTCATCTGGCGACACCAAGCGGAGAGACAAGCGGGCCCCCCGGTGGGGCAGCTAACGTGACGCTCTCCGCCGCGGACGTCAACGAAGGGCTTGCGAGACAGGCGCAGCGGGCGGTGCGAATGGGATTGCCCATTCCCGGTTCCAGGTGCCCGTTATCGAGGGGCAATCGCCCACGGTCGAGGTGATCGCCGTCGAGGACGGATCGCACCGCAACCGCGTGACAGTGGGTATCCGGACCAGCGGCGGCACATGGTTCAACCGCACGATGCGCGATGGCTCGACCCAGGTTGTGCCTCTGGTGGGGAGGTAAGGATGTGGACGCAGTTTGAGAAGCTCTGGCGGGAGAGGCCGGCATTCCGCCTGGCGTTGATACTATTCGCGACCGGCCTGCTGATGCTTCACGGGAGATAACCACATGACGGCAACACGCACATGGCTCGATAGCCCCCTGGCGCGTCTGGCGCTGGAGGTCCTGGGTGCCTATTTCGCGCTGAGCATTCTCGCGCGTTTCTCACCCTCGATGCGATGGTCACGGCGGCAAGCGGCGCCACGGCTATCACGATCTGGCTGCTGGAGTATGAACCCTCGCTCACCTCCCGTGGGATGGCCAGTTCGCCGGGCCGGGCCTGGTTCGGACTCGTGGCAAGACTGTCCGGCCAGGCGCTTCCGGGCGCGGCTCATTGTACCCCGCAACTCGTCCGGCTGGTAAGCGACCAGGATTTCTACCGCGCCGCGCGACATCAAGGACTATGTCCGCGGGCAGGACAGCACGGTCGACCGCACCATGGAGCACATCCGCCGCGGGATACGGGTCCGCCAAGGCACGCAGCCGCAGGCGCGCCGCGCGCCGCTTGGCATCTTTGTATACGCCGGGCACTCCGGAATGGGCAAGCGGTGCGTGGCTTCCGCCGTGGGTGCCTGCCTGTTCGGCGACTCGCTGGTGGCGACCCTCGATGCCGCTCAAGGCGCAGGCTGCTCGCAAGCCCTTTTGGCGGAACCGGCGTGCGCGCGTGGAGGAAGGTCGTCAGTCTTGTTCTGGCGTGGATTGGCGGGACGGGTCCAAACTCCGAACGGAACGCCCTGAGCCAAATCCCCCCGGGCGAGCCGCTCTCCTTTCTGGCGCCACGCGCGCCGGCACACAGACGACTCAAGGAGCGAACGACATGAAGATAGATGGCTGGGCCGACTTGCGGCAAGGGCCGGAAGAGAACTCGGAGGGGGCCGCTGGTCCCAAGTTCCCACCAAGGGCGACGCAAAAGGCCGCCGACGCGGAGATCCTGATGGCGGTCCGATTGGTCTTTGGCGGCCATAGGAACGTGATGCGCGCGAAGCGGCCCGCCTTTTCCGTAAGGCCGCGGAGCTGCGGGATTCCCGTGGACAACTGGGACTCGGCATGTTGCATCTGGCGGAAGTCGGCGTCATCAAGAGCGGCTACCTTGCCAAGCGTTGGCTAAGAGCCGCGACTGCTCAGGGTCGTGGTCACGCTCTGGCGCTACTCAATGCGATGCAGCGAGATCGCGGAAGAGATCTCTCCGGAGAGAGCGCGAGCCAGAACGGGGCGTCGCGTTCGAGAGTCGCCCACGGCTATTGCTCGCCCCGTTGCGGCAGGTGTCCGATAGAATAAACGGTTCAATTAGGGCGGGGAGAGGTGGGGCTTTACGAACCTGGGGTCGCGTGAGTTCGGACATCCGGTTTGGGCCATCTTCGCGCGTTTGATTTGGCCCACCCAATGCTATTCGTATGGCCCACCTTGCCGCAGTTGGATTTGGGCAGCCCGGCGCCGTTCAAGCGGAACGAGGCGGGGCTGGCCAAAAGCCCGGCCGAGGCCGGCCTCCCTGCCCGGCGTTCAAGCCTTCTTCCTCCGTCCATCGTCCTGTGGAACCTGAACGACGGGGTCCCCGTTTCGATGATGTGTGCCTTTTCCGTCACCCGGTCCAACAATGCCTTGCACAGCCACGGATTCGGAGACACTATGGTCCGCTCCGAAGACGGCAAGTTCGCCGTGGGAATGAGTGCCGCACACCCGACCCGCTGTGAGATACCCGAAACAGAAACTCCGCTCCTGACCCCGCCAGTGGCGAGTAGCGCCGGACCCGAACAGGCCTCCGGTGGGGTGCGGGCAACGCGGCGGATTAAAATCAGACATGCTTACGGTTGAACCGAACCAGATCCGCAAAGGAGAGTTCGCTTGTCTGAGATGGGATTCAACCGCCGCAGCCGGTGACGTTGTCGAACTGATTCCGGAATGCAAAGGACAGCAATTGCCGCCCCAGGGTTGCTGGTTTGTGTCGCCCAGCGAGACAACCCGGTATGAGTTGCGTGTGTCCGGGCGGCCATCCGTGACAGTGGTGTTGCTTGTTGAACCGTCCCCATCGATTGTGAAGGTCCCAATCAAGTTGGTCATCGCCGCGGTGACTTTTCTAGTCGTGACCGCGCTCGCTTATCACTGGCGGTTTGGCCGACAGCAGGAAACTGCGTCCTTGCTGGCGCGGCCCTCGCGGCTGGCAAGGCCGGGCACGGTTACCCTTCACTATGCCGGACCGCAAGCTTCCGAGTTGGAGTTGGCGCCGAGCAACGGTTGCGACCGGCGACCGGCATACTGGATTTGCCATGTTGCGGAAAGTACTGCGTTTACCGTCACCGTCAAGTCTGGGTCTACGGAGGTGGCACGAGTGACGGCGGAGGTAGCAGTGGAGTCGCCCGCAAGCGTCCGCTGAACAAATGCAAACAATTTTGATCACAAGGGCACCAGTAATACGCTTTTGCATTGTGAAGGGGTAGGACTCCACCCGATCCTTGGCGGTTCCGGCATTAGGGTCGATTTAAGGCGAAAGCGCGGGGGTCGTGAGGGGTGATAAGCTGTGAAGCCTCGTAACTCGTCGGAGGAGACGTAATGGCACTGAGTTCTCAGAAGGACGAACTGCGGCAAGTTGTGCACACCCAGAGTACCCGCACAGTGCCCAGGCTCTTGGGAAGGCCTAGCGGGATTGCCTGGCTAGGATCGCGGGGGCTGCCAGCAGAGACCATTTCGGCGGCTTCGGCGTTTGGAATCCTGGGCACCTTTGGTGTGCTTTCGTTGAGCGAGGCGAGCCGGTTCTTCTTTCGTCTGTCGTTTTCGGCTCTGTGGCTTGCCGGGCCGGCGTTACTGCTAGCGGTTCTGATAGGCTGGCGCGCCGCCAGCCGGTCCGGTCCGAGGTTTCCGAAACATTGGGTGTTGGCTGTGATCTTGTTGAACGCCGTGCTGGTGAGCTTGGGAGCGGCCAAAGTACAGCTGGGTGCGGGTTCGCCGGGTTGGCTGCGGGAGCCTTGGCCGTTGGATCCGTTGGCGGTGGCCGGACTGGTGGGCAGTATCCTGCTGGTGCCGCGGCTCTATCCCATGCATCCGCTGAAGGCGCTAGTACAGAAAATCGCGGTGTACCTGCTCACGGGCTGGATGCTGGTGACGGTTCCGATGGTGATTTACCTAGTCCGGTCGCAGATGGAAGTGGAAAGAAACGTAATTCTGGCCATGGCAGGCGCTCTCGATAAAGCCGCTGAAGAATTGCAGAAGGCCGCAACTTTCCCGTACAAGAGTGACAGCGAGATTCGGGCGTACCTGGAGTCTCCGTCGCGCGCGGATGCGGCAATGGTGGGATTGCAGAAGAACCCCGCCCTGCTAGCGCTGCCTGACGCGCGGCGTTGGGAGGCGGCTCGGATCCTGGAGCAGGAAGGGCAGTTGGAGCCAGGCCGTCTGGCCAGTGCCGCCCGCAACTTTATGGATGCACTGCACGCCGCACTTACAACCGAGCAGATTCCTGTTCTGCGAACGGGCCGTTATGTGCTGAACGAAAACATGGAGTATGTTCGCAATGATGCGTACTACAGGAAACAGCCGAAAGCCCCTAAGTTCAGCCCGGGAGCCGAGATTGCGACGAAGTTTTTCGGCCGCCTTCATCGCTGGCTAAAGCATAGTGAACTGCTTGCAACGGGACCGGAGTCGGAGTACTATGCGCAACGGGTTGCCGCGATTGCGGATACGCAGAAACAGGCGTTTTCCGAAGGTGTTACTACCAGGTGGTGGGGCCAGATGCTGCGTGCCTCAACCCGGCCGGAATTCTCCGAACTGCTGGAGACGCCACTCTACCAGAATGGCACGGCGATGGGGCGGTTGGACTTTTGGCGCACCTCCACCTGGGACGCCTTCAGTAAGACATCTCTGGCTGTGCAGGGCCCCTGCCGGATTATGAACGGGCCTGGGCCACGGGTGGAGTTGGCGCCGGCGGCCGACGAAGCGTTGGACGACCGTCAGCGCACCGACGGCAGGACCTACTTGGTGCCCGTTAAGTTTGATCGCGCGAAAACGGTCCAGTGTTTCGGATACCTTCCGGCAGAGCGTGCGGCCGATTCGCCGCTTGTGGTTGAACTGAAGGCGACATATTCGGTGACAGGCCGGCCCATCTTGAATGGAAGGCCGTGCCCTGCCGGTCGCTGCCCGACCGTTTGGGGGCTGCCGGAAGACGCTCCTGTTACCGAGTTGGCCCTGGTGGTACACGTACCGCCGTCTCACGATGCGAACAAATTGGGCCAGGAGGTCGTAAAAGCGATCTCGGCCAGCGCCGGGAGGTTGGAATCCGCGCTGGGCAAGGAACTGCGGGCTGAGGTCCGAACCTACGGTTCGAGGAGCACCGACAGTTCATCGCGGCAATACATCTACGTCAGTCTGCGGTAAGGAGGACTCCATGCCAGATATGCCTGAAAAAGAGAGCATCGATTGGGGTGGGCTGTTTGAGCCATCGGAAGCTAAGCCGCCGCAGGACCCCTCCGAGCAGGGCAAGCCGGAAGAGCCGGGAGGTGCTCCGGCAGCTCCGCCGCTCGTGTTTGGAGCAGCGGCGGGTGCGGGCAGCGAAACCTCAGTTTCCGGCACACAGCCTCAGCCGACGGAGTATTCGCTGCCTCTTCCTGTGGCGATGCGAACTCGGGCACCGCGCGTGCAGCAGTCGGTGGCGGAAACCACCCCGATCCCGGCGGCTGCGAGTAACTCGCATATCGGGATCATCGGGCCGACCAATTCGGGTAAGACGTACCTATTTCAGGCGCTAGCCTATCAGTTGTCATCACCCACTCGGTATGGCGTGCTGTCCCGCTTCATGAAGCCGAACTCGGTCCACCTATATCGCTGCACCGGCCGCGACCGCGACAAAGGAGAAATGCTCCCGCTGGACCAATTCAATCGCGATTACCAGAACTGGACCGAATTGCCTCCGACGGATCCCGGCACGGCGAAGTGGTTCCACTTGACGTTCGATGGTCCGTCGGGCTGGTGGGGCACGCGCGATAAGTCGATGAAGATCACCTTTGTCGATGTCTCTGGCGAGGATTATGCCGCATCGTTCAACCTTGCGGACAAGGGTCGCGATACACACGAAGGTTTACGGGCAAATATCTGGCATACCTACGCGGATGCCCGCGTGATGGTGTTCTGCCTGCCGATCTGGGTGGCATTCCCTGGCAGCAATATGCAGGCCTCAGATTGGGCGGCGAGAGAGGGACTGTGGCAAGGGTTCCTGAGAGTTTTCGCGAATTATGTGAAGTTGCGCAAGGAAGTGAAGAATCAGTTCGGGCGGCAGAGGACGAGGATTGTACTTGCGCTAACCCATGGCGATGACCAGCGCAGCGCATTGTACACCTTGCGACAGGAATGGATCGACACTTACATTCATGTAGAACAGACCGTGCGGGATCATCTGGCGAGCCGTTCCGGTGCGACCGAGTATCTCGCGGTCGCGCGCTCAATCTCCAGTTACATCCGCGATGAATTCGCGCGACTGGAGGAACCGGCCCTTCGCGATCTCCCTGGCAGACTGGTGCTGGATGGCGAGCAACCTTGGTTTATTCCTGTGACGGCGGTTGATGGAGCGATCTTAGAGAGTGGAGGCTCCAGCAGTCAGCGGCCCACGCCTGCCCATGTTGACCTGCCGGTACTGCTTGCCTTGTGCGACTCCGACAACCTGCTGATGTAGCAATGCCACTTCCTACCCTTTACTCGGCTTTCCGTGCATGGTCCCAGGGCATAGGGCAGGGGCCGAATACACCGGCCCTGGATGTTGGCAACCAGTACACCTTTGTCGATGAGGAGGTTTGGCAGGAGCCGTTGATGCAGCCGCTGATCGGGTGGCTCAGTTTCACGGCACAGACTGACGCGCAGTGTGGTTGGGCAATGGGCACGTTGGAGGATCACGCGTTTGTTGCGTACCTGCGCGGGCACCGGCGTGAGACCTACTATGCGCATGCACGATTGTGGCGGCAGTCGGAGTGGCTTGATCCGGAGTCGGATCCCGGGGCATGGATGGGAAACGAGGCGGCGTTCGACGAGCGCTGGAGCCGGCCTGAGGAATGGGTGCGGCGCCCGCTCGTGGCGGCGAACGCATCGGCTGCTCAATGGAAGGCGAGCATCAACGCGGAACCGGAGACCGCGACCAACCTGCTGGCGTGGCTCTACTGGGCGGTGGAGTCGGACCGGTTGGTCCTTTGGCAGGTGCCCGGAGAGGATTTCAACCATGGTGGATTGCCGGCATGGCTCACGTCATTTGCTCGCGCAGCGCTGCCGTTCTCTATCAGAAGAAGGGCTCTGCTTCGCGTAAACGCGAAGGATCTTCGCGAGGATCTAAAGCAGCACCCGCATCTGGTAGTGCTTCGCAGCGACATGGCACCGATACCGGCAGACGCGGTGGTGTTGAACCGGCACGGGAGAGCGCATGGGGGAGCGACACCAGGGTTACGGTTCCGAGCGTACGCCCAGGCGGTTGTGGAGCGTGCCTCGAAGCATCCCGAGTGCTTGCTGAAGTTCAGCGGCTGGATCGAGCAGCGCATGCCGCGCATGGAGGGCACCGGATCGGAGCAGGTGTTGAGGGATTCGCTGCGAGTTGTCTACAACCTGGCCCTAGCGGCAACCGTCGCGGGCGCGCATGACAACCTGTTTGCGAAAGCGATCTGGCCGGAGACCCTGCAACGATCCGGCGTCGTTCTGGACTGGAAGCGTCTGGTGCAACCGGCGGACTTGAATCAGCTGAGCGAAGGAGTGCTGAAACAGATCGCGCTAAGTCCTGCAATCACGGAGGACAGTATCGCGTTTCGCAGTGAGATTCGGGGCAATCTGGCCGCGCGGCAACTTACGCTGGATGGCGAGATCGTCGATACCTGGAAGCCCGATATGGCTCACGTAAAGCTGGTTTTGGGCTTGACCGGGCCGGGTGGCTTGGTTCAGGCGGATACGCTGGCGGACTGCCTGCTGTCCCTGCCGGCGGCTGTAGTGGCGGAAGTGCTTCGGGACGAATCGATGGTAGCGGCTTTTTTGGCGATGCTGCCACAGGGCACGCCGCCAGCGAATTGGCGTCAACCGGAGCTGTTGAAGCCGAATGATCCGGCAAAGTTGTTCTTGAATGTATCAGCCCAATCCTGGGCGGTGAAGGCATGGCGCCTGTTTTTAGATGCGTGGGCGGTGGAGATGGCGAGCCAAAGCAGCCTGCCGGCAGGGGTAGGACCGGCGCTCAAGCAGATCGGCCTACCTGAACAGGGGACGGCGGTTACGGTTCTGATTGCCTATGGGGAACTGTACACGCGCTTCCCAGAAATGAATTTGGATGCGAGGAGCCTGGCGCGAAGTGTTCAGGAACATGCCGAACAGCGTGGGCAAGCCGGGCAGGTGCTAGGTTGGTGCTTCGGCGGCCAGTCTCGTTTTTTGTCGGAACACTTGGAGACCCAGTGGGTATTTAACCAGGTTGAGAACCCCGACACACCCGACTGGTATAGGTGGTTGGATGAGCGCATGTCGACTGGGGGGCAGTTGACGAAGACGACCGGAATGCTGGTTGTGCGCGGTTGCTGGCTGGAATGGAGGCGCCGGTCGAGGCTGGAGCCAGGGGAGTTGGCGAAGTCCGCCCACGCCTGGATACAGTCGAGGCCAGACCATCCGCGATTGGAGGAATGGAAGCAGGTGATCGCCGACCTCCGCGGATACTCCAACGGTCAAGTATTGGAGCAGATCGCGGAGACCTTCCCAGAGATACCTGGGTTTCGCGAGGAACAACTAGCGGATATCGGCTGGATCATGACGGACCTGGACGCCCTTGCACGGCTGGCGGTACGGCCAGGAGGGCCAGGACCCGCGGCATTTCAGGATCATCGGCTTCTGGATGGCTTGCCGACGGATGTCCTGCGTATGCTTACGAGCCGAACTGTGACGCGCGGGCTCAATCTTCGGCAGGCAGACCTGCTGATGCGACGTTTAGAGACGCCATCCCACGTGGTCTACCAGCTTTATGTGGATGCCTGGGCGCGCCAGTTGCCTGAGAATGCAGGGCACCCACAAGCCTTCTGGGCAAACGAGATGTTCCGTACCGCGCTTGTGGGATGGATATCGGTCCAGGAGAAGCCAGACCAGCTGCGCGCCTTGGATAGAGTTGTCCAGGCAAACGAGAAGACGCCCACCAGCAATATAGATTTGGTCAAGCTTGCATCAAGAATGAATCAACTTGGCTGCTACCGCGTGGCCTCCTTTCTGCAGCCAAGAGACACTACGGCACTGTACTACCGGCTGGTGTCGCTTTTGCTGGCCGGCGAATCCAAAGCTCCGGAATGGAGTCGACTCTGGGAAGCTGTTCGGAGTGCATCCGTCGTGAGCATGCATCCGCTTTGTGAGTTGGCCCAGAGTTGTGAGAAATTGACACCGCAGCAGAGAACCGAGTTGGGGAGGCACGGTTGGAAGACGTTGCTAAGTGCCGCGGAGACGTATCCTGGTTGGCTGGATATCTCCCATAATTATCAGCGAGAGCTTCCGGGTTTTGTTTTGCTGGCTGCGATATGTCCCAGTGCATCGCTGAGCCGAGTCGTGGCGGAGGTATTGAAAGTTCGCTGTGGGATTTATCCACCCACCGAGGCATGGCTAAGCGCGCTTATAAAGGCGATTCGGTTGACAGCCGGAGCCACGGGCCGTGACGCTGATCAGGCGGTGAGCAATCTGGCCCGCATGCTGATACTGCTTGGCGGCAAAGACAACTGGCCGGAGAGGGCAACGGCAACTGCCCCGAGCAGGCAGGGAGAGGACTTCGTGTGAAACATCGAGTGATTGTTTGGGGAGCGGATGATATGCGGCGCTGGGAGAGAGTAGGCTTAACTCAGGGCGGCGAACTGGTGTATTGGCTGGCCCCTGATGTTCGTGGGCGTGTCCAGGGGCCCGGGGTGCGCTATGACGATCTGGTTGCCGCGAGCAAAGGGCATGCCTGCTGTGTCATTGAGATAGCATCCAACGGTGAGTTGCGCTGGCACAGTTCGGATGCGAAGGGCGCGGGCCTTCCACGAGGGTTGCTGGTATTGGACTTGGCCGGTAGCGGGAATTGGGTGGAACCGGCTGATTCTCATGTGCGCCTGGGGCCGGGGGAGGCTCTCTTGATTCCCGCGTCCAGCGCTCAGGAGAAGCCTCTGCGGCAATTCTGGGAGAGTCTGGGCGGGCTCCCGGAGGATCATCGTGTTGCGGTGTTGCTGTCCCTGATCATGCCCACGTATGAGAGTCGTCTGACGAGTCTGGAGGCAACTGTGAAAGGCGTGACGCCACGGAGCTCCGGCGGATCTACGCGCGGGTCGCGCAAGCGATGGGAGTGGATGGCGCTTGGGGGCATCGCGCTGCTGGTGAGCTTTTCGTTGCTTTTCTCGGTGGGGGCTTGGCGGGGAACTCGTCAAATCGCGGAACGTCTGAGAAGCCTCGATGTCGCGGCCACGACGAAGGATGCCGGCACTCCAGGCGCGGACAAAGGTGAGGAAGCAGTAGAAGGAGATTCAACACCTCCCGAGGCAGCGCAGCCAACGCCGAAAGCAACGCCCAAGAAAGAGGATAAGACTAAGAAAATCAAGAAGGACCAGAAAAAAGTCGAGGGGGCAGGCGGCAACAAGGGTACCGACGAGAATGGTACGCCAGGCGGCAAACCGGATTCTAACGGCCAATGAGCCAGTATCTGTTTAAGCATCTTGACGCGGACTCCGGACTCCCCATCGAGAGTCCCCTTTCCGTGGAGAACCCGGGCCAGTCGTGCACGGTTTCCCTGCTTCCCGTGGCTGGCGCGACAGCGATGCAGATCGGAATCAGTGGACCGGGCACCGCATTTCGCGCCGAGGTGCCGGTTCCGCCGGGGTCGGACACCCCGGTTGTCTGGCACCTGGAACTGTTGGCGAGCGGGAAGATGCGAGTTCATGCCCGTGGCGCCGAGGTTGTATTCCTGCCCGCAACGCCCGAGTTCGAACCAGCCGCACTGATACCAGGCAGGGCAGAGGAACCAGTGGACCTGTTGCTGCTAGTAGATGCCACATGCAGGAGCAGCGCCGGTCCTGGCCGGCCATTGCGACTGGGCCAAGGGGACGCTTCGGGCTTATACCCGAAGCTAGTGGCGTTTGCCGGCGGCGCAGCGGGCAGCCTCGCGGCGCGCTTTGGATGTTTCGCGTTTTCCGATAGTCCACTGCCAGACTTGGCGGGTGGGGGAGATCTAAGTCCTGGACCACTCTTCCAGCCATCGAACCTTGCCCGCGATAAAGGATACCGGACGCCGGACGATCTCGGAGAGGCTCTCTCCAAGCTGAAAGCTGCAAGCGGATTGGATTGGGTGGATGGGCTGGCCGAGGCACTCGCCCAAGCCCGGCAGTGGGCGGGGTGGCGCTCGCAATCCAGGAAGATCGTTCTTGTCTGCGGCGACTCGCCCGGACATTCCGTTTTGCACCCCGCGCCGGCCGGCTGTGACCTCCACGCCCGGCTGCACGCGGTCGAAGAGGAAGCCCTCTCGCTACATGAGAAAGGTGTGGAGATAGCCACGCTGTTCCTCGGCCCGGAGACAGCGACGCCGGGTACAGGAGACATCATCGAGCATGCCCGCCAGCAGTATGCCCAACTTGCTTCGTTGCCCGAGTGGGCGTGGCAGGAAGGAAACTTTCATTGCGGAAGTGCGGTGGCTGCCCTACACCAGCGTCCCAAGTGGCTTGCAAGGGGGGCTGCGTATGGGTGGAAGAGAAGTTAGCCAAGCGAGCCTGGATACCTTAGGCTCTGGACCACATTTGCAGCACTTCCTCAACACGGCTCACAGTGGGCTTCAGATTGAACAGGCGCGCACAAGCCGCTTCCAGCACCGCAGCCTTGAAGAGCAGGTGCCGTGTTCTCGCATCCGCAAGATGCGCAGGCAACTGGGTATCTGCCGATGCATCTCGGCAAATCCGCCGCACAGCGTCGCGCAACCAACGTTCTTCGAACGGGGTAAGGTCCCCGCCACGCTTCGGTAACTGGTCCGCGGGCAACCACCGCTGGTTGCCGGATGCGAACTGAAGTAGCCGTTCCACCGATGGGAGCGGCCGACTGGCAAGAGCTGGCGTGAAGGTGCGAATGGCCTCGGCGCGGCAACGGTCGGCCTCGCTGATATGGTCAATGGCGGGCTGCTTGTCCAGCCGCGCAGTTCCGTCCCAGCGCTCCCCATCGCCAGGGTCAACCACAGTGGAGGGGGTCCAGCCGGCGAGGGACAGCCTGTCGGCGGTTTGGCTGGAAAGCGGAAGCAGCAGGCAAGCCAGCGCCAGCGGCGAAAGCGGCTTCCGGTCGTGAGGCAGGGGGGCAGGCTTTATTCCCAGGCGGAGGGCTGCATAGAATGCTTCGATGGCTGGTGCCGGCAGAGCGGACAGTTCCGTGGAGCCCGCTTCAATCAGTTTTGATAGCGATTCGCTTTGCAGTTGCTCCTCGATGGGTTCAATCTCCAGGAAGTGGTCCTTCTCGTTCCAGGCTGGATCGGCTGCGGCGTTGATCCAATCGTCCTCAGTCAACTGGGAGGCGCGGTTTAGCAAAACCAGAGCCGCGGCGACTGGGGGGATTCCGGGAACGGGCTTCCATTCCAGAATCTGCTTCTCAAGGAAATTGGACCGGCCCGCCGCATCGGAGGCACTACTCCTGTACGCCCAAACGGCGTAGTAATGGCCTTTGAAGAAACGCCATGCGGGCATGCTGGCGGGCGCGTCCTCCAGAGACAGGAGCAGTGCCCGATCGACCCGAAGCGCCGCCCCCTCGAAACCCGGACTGCGCGCAATCCAGCGAAATCCGACCGTGCCATGCACCTTGCCCGAAATCGCACGTTCGGCACGAATCACCTTTCCTGGCGAGACGCTACCATTTTGCAGCGCGGGCCAATCCAGATTCAGCATTAATACCTGCCTTCCAGAAGGAACGCGATGGGAGCGGTAAGGTTGATCGCACGGCCCCCGGTTGCAAGACGAGGCGAGAGTGACTCATCGAAGAAAGTGGCGCTTCGGAGAGCCCCCTCTTTCACAAAAACACCCGCTGCCGAGACTGGGAACAACTGGAAGCAGGATAGCCGTGTTTCCGCGATAACCGCCAACGCAGGGTCAATCCGCTCGCTGACAAACCGAGCTGGCTGTTCTATCGCCAAGTGCATGTCGGCCTCCGTTTCCATTAGCCGGTCCGCCTTGGTGAGACAAATGGCTATTGGCTTTGGATTACGTGCCGCGCCAGCCTGCCTGGCCATGTGCAGACTGTTGAGTAGGCGTTTCAGTCCGGTCTGGAGCTGAGACCGTGGTTCCATGCAATCGAAAAGCAATAACAAGCCGTCGCACGAATTGAGTTCCGCCGTCACTTCATCACTTAGCTCTTCCAACTCTTCGCCCGCCTTATCAGTGACGTGAATGGATGCGGATTGGCCCTGAGGGCTGCATAGGTCGTAAACGACCTGGGCACGAGTGCCGAGAGCTGTTGGCTGGGGAAAGCGATTCTGTGCCGCCAAACTGGCCGCGTTTTCCAAGAAGGGGCGTGCGGCCTCGTTCGGAAACACCTGCCACCCGGTTTGGGTGACATGTGTGCAAAGCTGATACAGTAACGCCGTCTTTCCTGCTTCTGAGCGGCCCCAGAGTCCGATGGTACGTGCCATATTTTCTCAGGACGAACGGGCGAAAGCCGCCTGCGCGAAATGAGCCTGCAGCCGCCGCAACAACGCATCGGCAATTGCTAACTGGGCCACCTCCTGCTCGGCGGTCAGTTGCAACCCGGGGAGCGAATCCAGAAGCGCCGCGACTCTCCGTGCGAGTCTCAGTGTTCCCCCACTTGGCCGCTGCGGAAGCTGATCGAGTCCGGCTTGAATGCGAGCCCGGTTTTGCGCCCTCTCAGCCCTACCCGCACCCAGCCGGTTCTGGAGCGACTGCAGATTGGCGCGATGCTGTTTGAGCAGCCTACAGCGGTCCAAGAGCGGTGTCAGCAAGTCGATTGGCATTGGCATCTCGGATTCCTGGACTACTCGCCTGGCCTGTTCCTGGAGAGGAGGCGGGAGTTCCGGGAATGCGTCCCGCAAGGACGCCTGACTCTGCTCAATCTCCGCACGTAATGCCGTCTCGTAGAACTCAGCCATTTTGCTGGCCTCTCCCTGCTGGTAGGTCAACTCGCGGAGGGCTGCGGACCAGTTGCCGGGAGGCTCATTATCCGCGGGAATGTCGCGGGGGGTGAGCGCTTGATCATTGAGAACCATAGCAATGCTGTTGATCGATTGATATCTACCCGTCAATAGCTCCTTCACCTGCGCGCGCAGGACGCTCCAATCCTGCAGGAAGCCACTGTGAACGTCGCGCAGTGCCTTCAGCTGTGGTTCCAGCACAACGCCTTCCTGGAGCGCGGGTAAGGACGGCAGACTGGCACTGGACTGCACCCCGAAACACTGCCATGCCTCGATCAGAGATCGGCGAAATTGCATAGCGGCGCGGAGTTCCTGATTCCAGGAGTCGCGGCATTGATCCGTTTCGCGCTTCAGGCAGTCCACGCTCCTGGTCTGCTGATCGACTTCGGTCCAAGCGCGGGCGAGAGCCGCAAAGTCTTCCATTGGAACTGGAGGTAGGAGCCGCGCATGTAGATCCCTCGCCTGGGCATGTACCGTATCCGGACTGGCCAACGCCAGAAGATCTTCGCATCGTTTTCGTAAATCCGCGCGACGCTGCTCCAGATGATCGCCGAGTTTTCTGACGTTGCTGGATCCGAACTCTTCCATGAGGGCCAGTTCTTTGCTCACCTGAGCCATCCAGGACTCGAACGCCGTTGGGGTAAAGGAGGGCAATGAGGGAGGGACGCCAACGCGGTAACCGACGCATCCGACAATGTCGCCCAGTTGCTTCCATTGCTGCTCGATCAGATTCCGCCGTCGAGCCGCGACTGCTTGGCATTGTTCGAGATGTTGCTTTGTCTCCGAAAGCAACTCGTACAACTTGCGGATATCCTGGTTGCGATTTTGGTCCAATTGGCTTCGGCGGTCAACGAGAAACGTGGCGGGGGGGATCTCGCCTTGGAGAAGCGGTGCCCACCCGACGGCCTCCGCGATGCCTTGATCCAACTTGGGAATGGCCTGTTGCAGCGATAAATCCGAGTTCCCGGATTGCAGCTCACGTTCCAGAAACTGGCGCGCAACCGCGAGACGCTCGGTCCACTGGTCACTGCCTCCATTCAACAGATGATTCTGCAACTGGTGCAGCCTGTCGCGCCCATCACCTAATGCGGGGCCGTTTAAGCGGTCTAACGACTGGTATACGGCGGACAGTTCATGCAGACGATCCCTCACTAGGGCGGCGCGCTCTGCTATTGCGTCTAAAGGTCTTGCTGCATCGCGAATCTCATCGGCGGAAGTGGCGTCGGTGCCGAGCGACTGGCATTGCTGCTGCCAATTGGCGAGCAAGGCCGCCATTTCGTCGCGGAACGTGGGTATCGCCCAGTGGGGAATCTGGAGGGACTTGAGTTCGTTCTCGACAGCGCTGGCGCGATTCTCGAGCCATGTCGAGGCCGCAGCTGCCATTTTGAGGAAATGGAGACGAACGGTGAGGTCAGTTGGCTCCTGGAACAGGTGAGTGATCTGAAAGTGGAACGCGTTGATGGTCGTCTCTGTTTCGAGAATCCTGGTTCGGAGCGCTTTGGCCCGGTCGGGCGTGTTTTTCTTTAGCAGTTCGAGTTGCAGCCGTAACTCAGGGATGGCGCGAAGACCCATAGTTCACTTGGCCGCGAAGCCGGCCACAGTGCTGCCTATGATATCACCGGTCAAGATGGGTGCGTTGCCGATCAACGGCAGCCGCAAGAGTGCTGACTAACTAAGCGACTTTTCGATGTTCAGCGGGATTGGGCGGGGATAACGGGCGCGGACGCGATTCTTTGACGTAAGTCGAGGGGTCGGGTGCGTCCTGCTGCCAATCCAAGGCGCGATGCCATTCAGCCAGCACACAGTATCCGCCAGCGCCCAGCCAAGCCATCAAGGCGAGGGTGGGGGATGAGGTGACGAACCCATAGATTGCGCTCACAGCCGCGGCGCAGTACAGCACGATAATCATTCCGCTTCTCGGTTCCTTTCCTGAATAACCAAGCCGGGCGACAGGCGAAGCACCGTCTTGCTTATTTATCGGCAGCGTGGGGAGGAACCAAGAGGCCCGGAGGGGGTCCGAATAATCTGGGCCGCGGCTAGGGAGAATGACTTACTACCGTTCCTGGCGAGGGGTGGGCCAAGTGCCGGCGCGGGGGCGATGGCTCATGTAATAGTCGATGGGGACCTTCGCCGGAACGAAACGCGCGAGCCTCGATCGCACTGTTGGGTAGGGGGCAATTGCCGTCAGCAAGGCCCTGGCAACCTCTACTTTAACCTGCAGGTGGCGGCGTCTGGCATCCTCGCGCGTTGCATCGGAGGGGTACTGGGGACTTGCTTCGATGGCTACCTCATACTCGCTGATCTGGTCAGCAAGGAGCAGTGCTTCGGACTCGCTGCAGCGCCAGTGTTCGGATATGTCGCTCAGCGGCAGACTGCGCGCATGCAACGCGAGGAATCGTTGGAGGGCAAGTGCCCCGGCTGACAATACCGGCTCAGGCAGAGCGGTGTCGTGCGAGGAGGCCAGCGCGTCAGCCAAGGCAGTTGCGGCGGGGCCCGCGAAGCGAGGCGTGCTGCCCGCCTGCAAGGTGGTGAGAGACCAATTTGCAAACAAGTCCGGCTCATAGCGGGCCGTTGGTAAATCACTTACGACGGAGAGCCCGTTTGCGATGGAAGCCGGCAGTGGGAGCAGCAGTGCAAGCAGGGCCTCCGGCGAAAGGGTTTGCCCGGGAGTATGCAGGATCGCAGGCTTGATTGGTTCCAACAACTGCTGGTAGACTCCGGCCAGTTCAGCATGGGTGACGCACGCCAACAATTCCTGGCGGCCATTTTCGAGACGCTTCCGGACATCTTCGGGATCTACCACAAGGGGAGGACAATCGTCCGCGGTGAACAAATGCCGGTGCCGGGTCTGCTCCCAAACATCACCACCCCACAATCCGGCGCTAACGGAATCGGCAAAGCGTCTCGCCTGATCGAGGAGGACGAGAGCCGCGGCTACAAGGGGAAGGCTGGCGTCGTCCAACTGGCAATAGAGGATCTGCTTTTCCAAACCGCCCTGGCGGCCGTCAGCGTCGCGGGCCTGGCTTGGGTAAGCAGCGACGGCGGCCAAGCCATTTGAAACGGGAGCCCAGGCGTACAGTGGTTTGGGGCGATCTTCGCGGCCGAGAGCGAGGCGCGGAATCAGATTAAGGGCGTCGGGGTCGTGCCCTTCGCTAACAGCAATCCAACGATAGTCGGTACGCGCACGGTGCACCTTGCCGCGAAGGAAGCGGACGTAGGTGATAGACCGCCGTTCGGTGCCGAGGCCATCGAGGGCAACCCAATTCGTGATCATCCGAGTTCCTGAAACAGCCACTCAAACGGGGTTAACAGATGAATGGGTGCACCATCCGGCAACAGACGGAGTTCGAATCTTTCGTCATAGTACACGGTGGGGCGGATTACGCCAAAATCCATCTGGACGCCGATGGCTGATACGGGGAAGAACTTATGCCGGCTGCCCGTGTACTGCTCGATGAAGCGGATGAAGTCAGCGGGTAGTTGATCGCGAACGAAGGCATCCGGATGCTGCAGTGCGAACTCGACCTCGTTGGCGTCACGCAGCAAACGGTCGATCTTTGGCAAGCAGAAAGCCACGGGGCGGTCATCGGTCTGGCCGCCGGCTTCGCGTGCTTTGTGATAGAAATTCTCGAGCGCCGTCTGAACTTCACTGAGATATTCCTGCCGATTGGGGTCCAATAGAACGACTAACCCATCGACCTTGGAAAACGCCTCGAGCCAATCGGGTGTTTCGCCGAGGGAGACGGCACCGGCGCGATCCTCAATGAAGACTCTGCGATGCTCCGGAAACGCCGGATGTCGAAACTCATACTCAATCTTCACGGGGTTCTCGAGGGTGGTGCCCTGGGGAAACCTTCGCTGGTTGGTCATGAGGTTGCGCATCTCTTCAATGAAAGCCTGGGTAGCAGAGGATGCAGGAAAGACTTGCCAATTGGTGTTGGTGCGTTGCAGCCGTATGTAGAGTTGGGCGAGCCAAACGGTCTTGCCGGAACTGGGTGGCCCCCAAAGAGCAACCTGTTTCATACAGTGTGCATGCTCCTGATGCTGAGAATCTGCAATTCCCGCCGGAGAGCGGCCGATGGGATTTTACTCGGGTTCCGGCGAATCTCGCCGAGGACCTCGGCGACGCGCCTGGTAAATTGCTCGTTTCCGGAGCGTCGTGCCTCGGCGGTGAGCCATTCCATCTGCGTGATGATTTCACGCGCGACCTGACGCTTGGCGTCGCGTTCCAGCGCAGCTATCAGCTCACGACTGCCGCGGATCAAGTCCGTCCGAAGCGCCGGTTCGGTGGAGGCAGCCTTGGCCGCCTCGATCATACTCCAGGCGCGACGGAAGAGCGCAGGCCGAAAATGAGAAAAGTGATCGCGCTGGAAGGCAATGGCCCGAGATCGTACAGCTTCCAGTTCTCCGGCAAAGGCCGCCGCCGCGCGGTCCAGTTCCAAGCGAAAACTGCTGTATAGGCGGGACCAGGAGTTGAGCGGACGCAATCCCTCAGGGGTGATTCGGGGGCTTTCCAGTGCTTCGGCTGGATACTCGGCGAGAATGTCGGTGGCAAAACCCTGGAGAGGATTGCTGGCAGGGGTACGGTCAAGAAAGTCCTGGAGAAATCTTCTCGCTTCGGGAAGCTCGGATCGGAGTTTCTCACCCGCGGTGATGACCGCCTCTTCCAGGTTGCCTTGCTCGCGGGAGATCTGGTTGAGCGCAGCAGCGAGATCAGCAGGCTCGGAAGGTATGTTCAGCGGAGGCAGGGGAAGGATACCGACGAACTCGAGACCGGTACCGAACTCCTGGTTGAGACGGCTATGCGTTGCGGCAAGTTGGACCTGAGCAAGGCGGCGCCATTCGTCGCGATCCTTGGCGAAGGTCTTTTCGCGCTCGGTTTGGCGGGTGTCAAAGAGATCAATGATCGCGTCCTGGGGCCAGTCGATCTGTTGCGTTAGTTCCTGTTCATAGATCCGAATAGTCTGTGGCGGCTCGGGATGCAGAAGGGTGCATACGGCGGTCCAGGCTGAGATCTCAGCCGCGAACCTTCTGGTCCGCTCAAGATGCTTGTCTTCGTGGGCGCGGCTGTTCTGCTGGTATGACGCGACTTGGGCGCGGAGGTCTCCGAGAGCGGAAAGCGCGGCCAGGCTGACAATGCCGTCGGCGGGAACCGGAGGAAGGTCGGTGAGGCTCTGCTCTATCCTGGTAAGTTCCTGGTCAATCCACGCAGGCCGGCGAAGCTTTCTCGATTGCCTGATTTCCTCTCGCAGGGTTGTCAGGATTTCGCCGCGCTTCTGATGAAGGGGCTGCCGGTGCAGTTGGACTGTTGAGGTGAATGAGGCTTGGGCCTTCTCGAGGCTATCCTGATATTCGGCCATGGCCGCCGGAGTTGACGCCGAGAATGCCGGAAGCTCACCAAGGCGGGGAGCGGCGGTGGGACAGACTTCCCCAAACAGGTTTATCTGATTCTGAAGTTCCGCTCGCTTCACTTCCTGCCTGGAGATAACCTCCGCGCGGAGCTGGTCGCGCAGTTCCGTTACGGATTGTCCTAACGCATTCCAGGCAGGCTGCGGCGCACTGTCGTCGTCCAGCTTGCGTCTCTGGTCATTCAGTTCGCGGACAGCCGCTATATTTGTATTGAGCAGTTTTGCCCATTCGCGGGATTCCGCCAGGAGTTGGCTGACGGTCTGGCCAGTGAAGACCGGGCCTGACCGTCCCTGGTTAGCGGCGGAAGGCTGAGCGGCCGGAGCCGCGGATGAGGGCGGCGGCGTTTGGGGAGGCTGCTCCGGCGCCGTGGTACTAGCGGTAGCGGCGTTCGACCGAGGACGATTTAGTACCCGATTGTGTTGTTCCAGTGCTTTCTGAAGTTTTAATGTCCAACCCAAATCAGGCGGCGATGCCACGAACTCTTTACGCCAATTGTCAAGGTCGACACGCAGTGCAACGGCAGCGAGTTCATTGTGGGCACCCAGTTTAGACTCCAGTGAGGCAGCCTCACGGAGCAATTGGATGGCTTCTCGCACGCGAACGAGCAGCGCTTTGTGGGTGGCAAACTGGTCCTGCGCGACGCGTACGGCATCCTTGGTCACCGCATCGACGCCGACTTCCGAAAGCCGTCGGCGGATATCCCCGAAGTGCAACCTTACCGCATTGAGCAGCAGGGGATCGTTGCTGGCCTCTACTTGCGCCAGGATGGCGGTTAACTCTGCCTCGGCAGATAGGACACCCGTAAAAACAGGGACGATCATCGAGCAGATTTCGTCCGTTTCGTCGCCTGTTCGCAAGAGCCGGGCGGTTTCCTGCTTGCGATGCGAGCTCAATTGGATTTTCCTGGCCGCGGCGGCGTCCCGTAACCATTTTCGGATCTGATTGTGGAGGGCTTCGGCGCGCACGGGAATAAGGTGCGCATGCTCTTCCAATTGAAAAATTAGACGTTCCAGCTCCAAATCCTGCAAATCAACTCTCCTTAACGGCCGCGGTTCATTTCAGTTAGTAAGCTGATGGCGCCTTCGATCCGCAAGCCTGCCGCTCCTCCGGTGGCAACCGCCGCCGGAACATCCCGAAATAGCTCCTGTGCTTTCACCCCCTTGCCGCGGCAATCCAAGAGCCAGGCGATTGCCTGGTCAAGGAGGAACCGAATCAAGGATTCATCCTGGTGGAAGGCCTCGGTCAGGCCGATTCCACCCGGCATCAGATCGACGAACGCCACGCCACTGACAAAACCGTCCCCGGGCAGGCGCTCGGAAACGACGGGCAGCACTTCGAGATGGGACTCATCCACGGCGACGTGAACCGGAGTGATGCATCGCAGAACGAGGGCGAGGAGTTGCAGCACATCTTCGTCAGCCTCACGTGCTGTCTCGAGAAAAAGCGCCCGAGTCTGAAACTCGGTGACCAGTGGGTGGTCGAAGGCGCTGCGCCGCAGCGAGCCATTCACCAGCGAGATCACTTCGTGGAGTTCCTCACGGTAAGTTCCGGAAACCGAATAGCGCCGTACTCCGCGCATTGCCACCGGAGTAGTTTCCCTACTGAGCCGATCGAAGCGGGATGTGCGCCCACGCCATGTCTGGACGTCCTCATCCACTCTTTCACATGGGATCATGTTCCCCTGCCACTCTCGGATAGAGTATCTCAGACCCTTGTAGAGAAGGACTTTCTGGGGGTAGGCGTCGATGATCGCGCGCTTTGGCTCAACCTCGAGCTTTGGCAGTTCCAGCCCTGAGACGACTTCACGCACTTCTCTAAGCTGGGAACTGATGGTATCGAGAGACTGCCCGGTGCGGTCCGGACGCTGGTTGAAGTACAGGAAGTCTCTCTGCAAGCGCTGGTTACCATCAAGGAAGCGCACAGGCTCACGATGAAGATTCCCTTCCTCCAACAGTTCGCGCAGCGTGTTCGATAGAGTTTCGTCGTCCCAGCGGAAAATGGCTCTCAGTCCTGCACGAGTGTCTGGGTAGTCGAGTAATGCCCGTTGCGCGTGCCGTGCGATCAAGGCGGGATGTCCTTCCGCGCCCACTAGCAACCGGCGGGCTGGTAAGCGCTGGTGCTCTTTATACTGGGCGAGGAGGTAGTCGACATAGGGATTGCGCGGTGGAATGACGGCTACATAGTGTGGAAGTTCCGCATGGCAGTATCGCCCCATCGCCATGAGCGAGTCGCTCAAGGTTGGAATCTGGCTCGGTGCTGCAATAAGCACAGTCGCGTCCGCCTGTGACGGGGAGTTGGTCAAAGACTGTGCGATGTTGGGATCCAGCGTGGCGTGCAAGGATGCCTGGGCCAGCGGGTCGGCACAGGCCGCCCGTGTCGCCCAGCCAGTGCGCACAGATACCTCGACGGTTGCACTGGCCGAGTTTCTTGAGATGTAGGACTCGACTCGCCGTGCCGGCTTGGGCTTAATCCGAATCTGCCTTTCTTGCGGAATCGACATTGGAAACAGATGGGCGTAAAACGCGGATGCCCGATCGGCGGCTTCCGATGGCGGCGTTCCGAAGAGCAGGGTGCGGACGCCGGAACGTCCGCCAACGGAAACGAGCCGATGGAATCGTCTTGTGATCGCCCATAAGTTAGCAGCACGCACGCCGCTGTATTTATGGATGTCCCACCAGACAATCATCCCCACCTGGCTGAGGAGCGGCAAATCTTGTCGATGCACCTGGTTGGAGTCGGTACGCAAGGTGTCGAGGAGGTACCCGGATAGGACACTCGCTTCCACAACCCATACGTTAGCCCCATTCCAGGTCGAGTTCGGATCCACGACCGCCACTTGGACGCTGCCACCCAATCTGCGGGTAAGGGCGGCGGTTAGTGAGTCGGGATCGTCGGGGGTGACGACGACGATTCGCTCCTCGAAACGCTCCAGAATGGAAGTGATGGCGAGCGCCAGCGCATCCTCTTGGCCTAAGCCGGGCGCGGCCAGGATCATCGCCACCAAATCGGATTCCGGGTCCATCGGGCCACATGCGGCGAGGCGGGTTACGGCAGCAGCCATCTCGGCAGGGATCAGGGGTTCGGAATCGTCGAAGACCGGCGCCAGAGCAGGCAGCGGATCGAGCGTGATTCCCGCGGTCTGCATCAGCTCAGGCCAGCTTCCGATGGTAGGGTTAGTTGGAGTGCTTAGCCTGCTGTCCTTGCGGAGTGGCACGAGTTGTTCATCCGATGCAACACTCATAGCCGTCAACAAGAGGGTGGCGAATTGCAGGAGCGTGGCAATCCAAAGGGCGGCCTGGTGGACGTCGGACCCACCGACGGTAAACACCAGAGGGATTGCCAGCACGGCGGCAAAACCTCCGATCCATCGCCGGCGGTTGGCGAAGCCAGTACCGCCGCAGAGCCCGGTGTTCTCAGGATCTGGACGCCACAATGAGCCTAACGCCAGGAGGACCGACCATAGGCCGAAGAGCAGGATAGCCCACTGCCACCAGAAGGACGGCAAGCGCGTATCCACTCGATCGAAGAAGTCCTTGGCGATGGTCAGTGCAAGAAGCGCCGCGCAAAAGACGGACCACCACAGGGAATGGCGTGCCCAAAAAGGCCCGGAGTCACGGTGCGCACCGCGGGGCCGTAGCAATCCAAAATCGATGGTCAATCCGAGCACTACTACCGCGATCACCAGGAGCGCCGCATAACCGGACTTCATACGGCTCCTTTCCTGCCGGCAACACGCAAGAGCTCGTGGGGAATGCCCAATCGTCCTTGGAGCAGATAGAGCCGGTCTCCGCTGTTGCGGGCCAGAACGGACTGATGATAGCCGCCGCGCAGCAGACCCTCGTTTACCCCATCGAGGCGGAGCCAATGCGCCGGGATTGAACAGGAGCGCCGCTCCTGCGGCAATCCTGAGGCTTGCAACCACTGAAAGCTAGCCGGGAAATCCTCATAATGACTGAGCCCTTCAATCACCCCGGCAGCCACTCGCCGTTCCTCGAAGGATTCGGGGAACACGGTGGCGATCTGGTCGAGGAAGCGATGAGGATCGAGGAAGGTCGGTGAAAACCGCACATGCCAATGTTCGAAGATTCTGAGGGTCCGCTGCACGTGATGATACTCAGCTTGATTGCGCGGGTGCGCACTGGAAGTAGCTGCCAGATCCTGATCGGTCTCCAGCACCCGGAGAACACGGGGCAGTTCGCGGTCCGGATGGTACTGCGGCGGATCGGCATGCTCGTTAACCCGGTGCAGTTTGAGATAGCCTTCCAGTTGCGTGGATAGCCATCGCATTTCACGCTGGCGTTCCTTTAGCGGACGGCTGGTCTGCGCCAATTGGGCACAAACCTTAGCGGCGAGGCTCTGGCGCTGCGCTCGCAAGGTTTCATACGCGGTGGACCGCAAAGCACCTTCGATCTCCGCACTATGTACCTTGCGGCGTAGGAGCGCGGCGAACCGCCCACGTTGGGGGTGCGTGAAGAACTCCAACGGGCGCGCAACGGCAAGTTCAATCCAGGGCTGAAACAATTTCGCGCCGATGGCCCAGAACAGAAGCAGCAAGCTCAACAGAAAAAAAGTCGTTTGCCACCCGGCCGATGCCCAGTCCTCACCCAGGACCTCCTGCCACAGATCACGCCAGATGGGCAGGAAGGCGATGGCGGCGGAGACAGCGAAAAGCAGCCACCAGTTCCGCAGGCGTGTCGGGTCTACCTGCCTGGCCCGGAAATCCAGGTATCTAAGGTGCAACTCGCTTTGCGCAGAGGGGGCGAGGGCGGGTTCGACGGCGGGCAGGGATGGACGCGAAGACGCGGCAGCCATGATACGCTCGGCCGTATCATCCAACTCCTGAACCATGCTTCCCGCAGTGCGAGGGAAGCTATCGTCCGAGAGACCGCCTGATACGGCAGCATGAATCTCGTCCGGAAGCGGATTGACATGCCGGGCCACGAGTTCCCGCGTAAGCTTCGCCGACTCTTCAAGCAGCGCGGATCGCTGAGCGGAGGCAAGTTCCCGGGCGGTCTCCTCGACGCGCAAGGGCCAGTCCGTGGCCGCCGGATCCAATCGAAGCAAACCCTGTTCGATGTTATGTAGGCCTCGCTGCAACCAACTCTCCACGCGATCGGGACCGAACGTCTCCTCGACCGATGGCGGGAGGAACGACGTAACCACCGGTTCAATTGCGTTCGGTGTGCCAGCCTCGGTGCCCCGCCCTGCAAGGTGCCCAAGCCACCCGCGGGCAAAGCTGGCAGCGGCAAGCCGTCGTAGCCTGGCGGAACTGAACTCGATCGCGCGGATGCCGACCGTGCATAGCAAATGCGCCAGGGGCTCCCGTACGTAGAAGGTCCTTGTAGAAGCCTGGGTGCGATGACCCTCGAGTAGCAGGAACTCCAGGAACAAGACCGCTTCATCCCGCCGCGCGACCTCGTCGTGATTGCCGCGCTCCGTGCGCCCGTCAAACAGGTAGACCCGGCCAAACGCCGGCCGTCTGTGATCATCTGCTTCCTTTGCACGCTCTAATTCCTGGTAGATGGCCTCGCGTGTGGCAGACTGCCGGGGAGAGTCATCCCAGAAATCCTCGAAATCGAGAATTTCAATGAAATTCAGCAGGTCCTGACCTTCGATGGCCTGAAAGCCCGGATCACGCGCCAGATGCTCCATAACCGGCGCAATCAACTCGGACAGCCGGCCTACCGCGGCGGCCTCCAGAGGGCGGGCCAGGAGGATGACGTCAAGACCGATATTGAGAGGACCCGACCGTGTTAGGCGATACTCCGCAAAAAGGCGGCTCTTGGCTTTCTCTACTTGCTGCGCCAGAACAAGTCCGGGCTGGGGGCCTTTGGGCTCGACCGTCTCAATCTGCCCGTAGAGATCCTGCATCATCTCGAAGTTGTCCCGGCCAGCAAACGCGCCAGACCCGTCGTCGCCGGCCTGGAACAGATCCGGAACGTAGAATAAGGCCAGGGACTGCAAGCGGCGGTCTGAAAACAATTCCGTGCCATGCGTATCTTCCCAAGGCAGGACACCACGGGCGGCTGCGTTGGCCAGAAGTGTTTGGAGACAACGGCGCCCGTACTGTCCGTAACCGATAAGGATGGTTGGGTGGTGACTCATGTGGCAGTCCAGCAAGCCTTGCGGCAAGGGCGAAGCCGACGCTCAATTCCGCTCACACCAAGCCGCCAAGGCTGGCTGCCGCGCCCTTTCCTCCGCCAGGCAGACCACCCGTACGGCCTGGCTCGGCAGTGCCGGGCCCGGACAGCCGATTCTCGGCAAGCTTCACGAGTGCCCGAAGGATAGGCGATTCCAACTCATCTTCTCGCGTACTCTCATGCTTGAACTTGCGCATTGCCGCATCCTCAAGCAATTTAGTTGCTTTATCCCGAAATGTGGCCAGACCCGCGGCTATCTCAACCGGCCCGGAGATCTCCTTATGATCCTGGATCATCTTACGGATGGAGTCGCCGAGGTGAGCCGTCCCAAGCAGCTTAACCACTTCGTACAGTACGGCGGAGAGGTTGCGGCCCAGGGGGTACACGGCGGTAGCATCCCGCCTCCAGATCCATTGGCCGGCCTCGGGGACAAATACCTTGGTGATGATCCCGTCGAGCAGCGCTTCCATGGATGCGGTGACCTGCAACTCCGCCTTGTTCGGATCCAGGTTGGGGAGTGAGTACTCCCAGTTAAAGTCGGTGTGCACCTGGTACTGCCGCCGGTCGTTCGCCATAACCTGCTCATAGCTGGCCTGAATCTCCCCGACGACGGTGGGAAAGTAGTAAAGAGGAACCGGCAACTCCACGTCATGCACGAGCGCCAAGTGTGGATTTGTAACCTGGTTGGGTTGGAATGTCCGTGAGGTATTCGCCATTACGTTGCGGAACTTCTCGTTAAAGCGGGATGAGACCGAGTCCTGGCGGAGCAGGAAGTGACGGTCTGATGCGAGTTTAACCCCGTCATCCAGGCTTCTCATTTGTTCCGACCGCGTCCTGGACAACAATGCCGCCATCAGATGCAGAGACTTGAACTTCTCTTCCATGTAGCGTTGGATTGCTTCCTCTGGCAAGGGGACTCCAGGGGTTGACGGCAGCATGATCCTTGCCTCTAACTCGAGGCCGCTCTCCAGCGTCAACCCACGCTGTCCCTGGTCGCCGAAGATGGTGGGACGCAGCCGCTGTTTGCCCAATTCGACCATACTGCGCTTGAGGTCAGCGACAAGTGCGTGCATCGGCTTAGGGTGGTAGACACCGGTGCGATCCTTGACCGGCTCCAGTTGCGCACTGATCGCAGTAGCGAGCGTTTGCCGGTCGAATGTGCTCAGTTCCCTGCCTTCAGCAAGGAACAGCTGCTCGTAAACGTCGGACCAAATACGGCGGCGCGGATTCTCGATGGTTTCAAAGATCTCGACGCTGAGTTCAAGGCGTGGGTACTGCTGGGCAACGCCGTCCTTAACGCTTTCGGCATCACTGTCGAGTTGCGTCACGAGGTCGTTCATCTGCGCCGAGAGCATTGCGAACTGCCGTGCCCTTGCCGCCAAATAATCCCGTAGCGCGACATACTGTGCCAGTTTCAGGTCGGCGTCGAAGTACTTGGTTTGAGCACGTATGAATTCGGGGAACTCCGCGCCAACGGAATTGCGGACGGCGACGAAGCCTTCCTCATCCCAGCCGGGGAACGGAAACAGCTTGCGTGCCTGCGCTGCATCTTCCAACAAACGCGGAATCTCACGCTCGATTCTCTCGAGCACACCGTTACTGGTGAAACTCTTGCTTCTCGTCTTTTCCAGAACGTCCCGTGCTTCGGGAATGAGCTTACTATCACAGAGTTTCAGCAGTTGGATAACCAAGTACCGCTCCTGCATCGGTGTTGGACGCGGATCGATGCGGCCAAACACCTCACCTTCGGCACCGGCGGCTTGCAACACTTTCTTGCCCGCCTCAATGGCAACCGTCGAAGTGCGGACATCTTCCTTGACCCTGCTTAGGAAGTCCTGGTATTGATTCACCGTTTCGCGGGTGATGACCAGCGAACGATTTCGAACGTTGACTTGGTCGAGGTATACCTTGCGTGCCTCGTCGAGAAGCCGAAGAACCCTTGCACTCAATGACTCCGTGCGAATCTCCTTACCTTCGTTGTCGGTACCGGCGGGGCGTCCACGGTCCACGTCCTCAACGAGACGATACCAATACCCTGCCCGATATCCGTCTTTGTCGTCGAAATCCGCCATGGTCTGGACACAGTTCAGGAATGAATCGTTAATGCGCTCAAAACGGGCCGATTCATCGAGGTTCCGAAATGCCGGGTCGTTGTAGTTAACCTTCAACCGGTCCAGTGCGCGCTCGCGTTCGCTGGCGCGGGCGCCCGCGGCGGTCCCAAAGGTGATCTGCCGTCGAAGGGCTTCAGCCGCAAAGCGGAGGGCGCAGTATTCGAGCAGATCGGCGGCGGGCAAAACAAGCGCCGCGGTGCCGAAGGCACCATAGTTCATTGCGTAGCCCGTGCCGACGTTCTTGTTCTCGCCGGCAAAGTGCGTCAGGGATTGCAGATGTTTTTCGTAGTTATCGTAGTAGCCTGCTACGGTGTTGATGACCGGAGTAAACAATTGCAGGAACGATGAATCCGCAATGGTGACCTCGACGTCTCGAACCGCATTCTCGCTTGGCCTGTCAAACAGAAATGCGTGGAAGAAGGGGCTACTCTTCAGTTTCGGAATTTCCGTCGCGTTCTCGTTGTTCCAGAACACATACTCCTCGCCTTCCGGCCGCTCGAGTTGCACGGAGGGATAGCCGAGCTTCATCATATGCTCCAGCTCCTTGAGCGCGGCGTAGGTATTGGCATGGATATCCAAGTGAAGGTCAGGCTGCACTTTGTGCGTCAGCATCGTGGAGAGAACGAAGTTGCCGATGACCCGAGGCTGCTTATCGAGATGACGGAGGATGTCCTGGATCAGGTAGGCAACCGGCAGGAAGCTGCCCGAGCCGGTACCGCCGCCCAGGCTCGCGAACAGATAGACATAATAAGCACGCGTCTTCGTGCGCCAGTTATTGGAGGGGTCCAGCGTGTAGCGGACCAGGTTCTCCAAATTGGTACGGATGGAAGGGCTCGCATAATGATAGCCAAGGCGGCTTTCGACACGGATCTGGCCGGCGCCGGGCTTTTCGCCAGGCCGAGGGCGATAGTTGCGGTCTATCCAATGCAGCGCCTGGCGGTTGTTACTCTTGCGGTAGTTGTCGACGATGTGTTGTTTATCGACGGCGCCGATGTGGATGCGATAGCCACTTGGGACCACTTTGAGGCTATCGAGGTCAAGCTTGTTCGTATCCAGCGCGACGAAAGTGGTCAGGCCGCGAAGTTGAAGCTCCCAATTGGGGAGGCGCATGGCACGGTCGGCGATGCGGTCCACGATCCGTGACCCAATGCCACCAAGTCCGATGAACATCGTCGGGATCACGGTTCCCTGCTGCTGCATGAAATCCTCGTACATGTTTCCTTGTCTCCTCTCGCGTCCTAACATCCTACAGGATCGGCCCACCAGGAGTGGCGGCAATCACGGCTCGAATTGCTCAAAAATTCCCTACAGGCTGACGGCTTAGCGTATTCTGAGATCGAAGAAGACTGTGCGGTCTTCGTTCCGGTAGGTTATGCTCTCCCGGACGGGAGTCTCCTCCGGACCCAGGCGCTCCCACTCTCCGTCCATCCGCTGGCGCCAGAGGGACTGTCCGGCGACCGGTTGTATGAACATGCCGCGCCGGCCGGCGCGCAGCCTGGCTAACGCCCCGGCCTTCGATTTGCCTGTGATGCGATAGTCGCTGCGAACAAACACGCGCGCGTGCCGATAGAAGCCGATCCGGGACCCCGGCTGCTGGCGAAGGATGTGGAAGCAACCCTCGGACAGATCGATCTCCGGCGAGAGTTGCACTCCCAGACGAGGACCAAAGCCGGCCGGCCAAATAAAGCCATAAATGATCACACCCGCCAGCAGCAGAGACACTCCCGCTGCAAGCCATTTCCAGTAACAAGCCAGCCAAGGCCCCGGTACGACTTCAAGGTTGACGGGAACGTCGGTGCGGTCCTCGCCGCCGCTAGCGCGTGCGGAGACGAAGGTAATGGTGTGATTATGGCTTTGCCGACAGAGAGCGGGGCATTCGGCGGCTGTCAACCGTATCGCCCAAGCCGTTGGCTGTCCGGCAGCAGCCTTCACCAGAATAGGAGTATGACTCAGTTTGCGCCAACCGGACGGCGTCTCGATCTCCAGAGTCGCTCCGCGATGACTGAGATCGGTGCTGACGCGGAGGTCGGTATCCTGAGGCACCTCGGAATTCTCGAAGGCAATGCGGGCGGCAGCCACGTTGCGTGGGTGAACTGATCCGAACTCCACCTGCTTCGGGGAGCCGAGACGAAAAGAAGGGGCGGCAGGGGCCAGCGGCGGAGGCTGGGAGCCCTCATTTCCGGAGGGTGGTACGGCTGGCGTCATCCGTTCCGGGGGTGTCTCCCGAACGTCGATTTCCGCTGTAGCGGGTGAAACGTGAAAGCCGCCCACTGGAGTGAACGTGACGGTTCTTCTGCCGGCCGTGGCCGGCGTCCAACTCCCGGTGTACGTGTCTCCGGCGGCTGGGGTCAACTCCACCTGATCTCCATCGATCTGAGCGATGATTCTGTCGGGCTTGGCGGTAGCCACCGCACCCTGCTGTTCCAACTTGACCTTCAACTGGAGAGGGCTGTTAGCCTCGGCTTGTGGAACGGTCTGGGGCACTAAGTTCCATCCGCCCTCGGCCACCTCAACGGCGACGGGCGCCTCCCGATCAATGATGCCGTTGCTCACCCTCGCAATCACAGAATGTGTTCCCACCTTGGAGAACTGATGGGAAGCCGAAAAGGTGCCATCTCCATTCGGAGTAGCCTGGACCTTTGCGCCATCGATGTTGGCATCGACCTTCATTCCAGAAAGCACCGCGGGATCCTTGATCCGCTGGCCGTTGCGGCTGTCGACGACTTCGAATCGAATCTCCGCCTTTGATCCCGCAGCCACGGGTTGCACTGGCATGGCTCGCAGCGCAATGGAATAATCCTGGATAAGCATCCAGCCGCCATCCTGGACGCCGGGCGCCTCGACAGTCCATTTGCCGGGATTTGGGTTCGTGAGCCGGACGATACGATAGCCACGTCTGAATCCACGTGCATCGACGGTGGATCCTCCACCGCGAAAATCAGTCTCTACAGACGCGGCGCCGGGATTCCCGGCCGCGACCCGCAGTTCGGTCACCGGACCGTCGGCGGCGACAACGAGGTAAGCTTCCTTAACATAGGGGTCGATCATGACCTCCACGGTGCTGCTGGCCGACCCTGTTTGGACCTTCCGGCCCCCGAGAAAGCGCTGGTAGCACTGGGCCACGGCACGGACCAGAGCTTCGGAGTCGGGTGCGGCTGCCGTGCTGTCGAATCCTGGATTCCCGCTAAAACCGCCCGCGGAAGAACCCAAATTGATTAAGGCCACGTATGCCCCTGTGCGGCGCAAATCGATCAACTTCTGGGTCAGTTGGGATGCGCACCCTGAGCCGAAGCCGCCGGAGTCTGCCAGGAACAGCAGCATGCGTGGCGTCGAAGGCGAGGTACCAAGGAAGTCCAGGGAGGTGTTCAACGCCATTGCGAAATACGTGCCGGTGTCGTTCACAAGCAAGCTGTCAATCGCACCCTTGAACTGCCCACGGTCCGCTCCTGACAATTCGATAGCCAGGGAAGGGTTAGGCGCCGCATCACAATTCTCACTGAAGCCAATGCCCCCCCCTGGACGGAGGATATCCTTCCAGCTTCCGGGAAGCTTAACCTGACCAGCAACCGATTGTGGCGGCATTCTGACAACCTGAACACGATCGCTATCATTGACCAGGTCGCCAAGGATCTTGGCGATCTGAGCCGCGTAACGCTGCGGATCGTTCTGGTTCATGGAGGTGGAGGTGTCGACGATAATCGAGATTCGTTTTTGAGGCCACAAGGTAGAGACGGCCAGCAGAAGGAGTAACAGTGCACGCGTTACGG
>JAEUQF010000376.1 GCA_016789745.1 Bryobacterales bacterium | reverse complement strand
CGACAGGCAGGCGGCCGTACCAACACTGATCGCCGACGCCGCCCCGCAGGTCACCATCGCCGCCGGCGCCTTCAGCAACTCGGCAATGCGGGCCCCCACTTTCTTTTCGAGTTCAGGCAGCGGGACGAAAAATTTGCTCGCTTCCTCCATCGCCTGGATAACTTCCGGCGCCATAATGGATCCACCCAACACGGTGACCACGCCAACGCCGTTAATCACAGGCTTCACGCCGAGGCTGGCATAGAGCGAAGACGTGGATGTGGCGGTCAACGCAGTGGCTTTATTAGCGGCGGCAGCAGCGGCGGGAGTGGCGGCGGCAGCCTGGAGCAGACGACGGCGAGTGGCTTTCATGGGTATCATGATAATCCCATTTGCCTATGCGCTATCTTCTGGTTCTGCTCGTCGCGGCCTCCGCGTTTGCCCAGGCTCAATATGATCTGCTGCTGAAGGGCGGCCACGTCATCGACCCGAAAAACAAAATCAGCGCCTTGCGCGACGTAGCCATCAAGGACCGGCACGTTGCGGCGGTAGCGGCCAACATCCCCGCCTCGCAGGCGCGTAAGGTGGTGGACGTCAAGGGCCTCTACGTCGTGCCGGGCCTGATCGACCTGCATGCCCACGTCTTCGCTGGCACGGAAGGCAAGGGCCTGGCCAATGGCGATTCCAGCATTCATCCCGATTCGTTCGCCCTCCGCGCCGGCGTGACCACGCTGGTCGATGCCGGCTCGTCCGGACGGCGCAACTTCGCGGTCTTCAAGAAGAACATCATTGACCGTGCCCGTTCCCGCGTCCTGGTGCTGCTGAACATCGGCGGCGTCGGCATGCCCGGCGATGCGCAGGAACAGAACGTGGCCGACATGGATGCCAAGGCCGCGGCCGACTTGGCCCTGGCCAACCCAGACACGATCGTCGGCTTCAAGGTGGCGCACTACCGCGGCGCCGATTGGACGCCCGTCGAGCGCGGCGTGGAAGCCGGTACCCTGGCGAAACTGCCCATCATGATCGACTTCGGCGAATTCCGTCCCGAGCGCCCCTTCCAGGAGCTGGTGCTGAAGAAACTGCGCCCGGGCGACATCTACACCCACTGCTACTACGCCCCCGTGCCCATGATCGACGACAACGGCAAGATCATGCCCTATCTGTTTGACGCGCGCAAACGCGGCGTGATCTTCGATGTGGGCCACGGCGGCGCGGCCTTCGAGTTCCGCCAGGCGGTGCCGGCCGTGAAACAAGGCTTCCCGCCCGACTCCATCTCCACCGACGTGCATTCGGGCAGCATCAACAGCGGCATGAAGGACCAGTTGAACGTGATGTCGAAGTTCCTCAGCATGGGCATGCCCTTGGACGACGTCATCCTGCGGTCCACCTGGAACCCCGTCAAGATCATCCATCGCGAGAAGGCGATCGGGCACCTCTCGCCGGGCGCCATCGCCGACATTGCGGTGTTGCGCGTGGAGAAGGGCCAGTTCGCGTTCGTCGATTCCTTCGGCGCGCGCATGGATGGCACCCTGCGGCTCTTAAACGAGATGACCGTGGCCTCCGGGCGCGTCATGTATGACCTGAACGGCCGTACCCGCGAGCATTGGGACAAACTCGGCAAGTACCAGGCTATGGGTGAGCCCTATTGGGATAACTCGCGCGGCGGCGGCCGTCCGCTGCCTCTGCCCCGCCAGTAGCCCGAACGAACGCTGCATCCTGTGGGCGCCGACGTTCATCCAACTGCCTGAAAAAGGTTGTTGAAAGGACGAGTGTTCGATGTTCACCCCCTACAAGGCCGGCGAGATTGAGATCCCCAATCGCGTCGTCATGGCACCCATGACGCGTTCCCGAGCCGATGAGAACGCCGCGCCCACAGCGTTGACCGCTACCTATTACGCACAGCGTGCCCAGGCCGGCCTGCTGATCACCGAAGGCACATCGCCATCGGCGGACGGGCTTGGCTATGCCCGCACTCCCGCAATCTATACGCCGCAACAGGTTGAAGCGTGGCGGCAGGTCACTGATGCCGTCCATGCCGCCGGCGGCCGCATCGTCATCCAGTTGATGCACGTCGGACGCATCGCCCATGCCTTGAACCAGCCTGACGGGGCGCGCGTCGTGGCTCCCTCCGCTATCGCGGCGGCCGGTACCATGTGGACCGACAAGGGCGGCATGCAGCCCTATCCCGTACCGCATGAACTCACCATCGCGCAGATCGCCGAAGTGGTCGACGAGTTCGCGCAGGCCACTCGGAACGCCCGCGATGCCGGCTTCGACGGCGTCGAGTTGCACGCCGCCAACGGCTATTTGCCAAACCAGTTCCTGGCCCCGAACACCAACCTGCGCACCGATGCCTACGGCGGGTCGATCGAGAATCGAGGGCGATTTGTGCTCGAAGTCTACGACGCCATGGCCGCCGCATGGTCGGCCGACCGCGTCGGCATCCGGGTCAGCCCCGGCGGCACCTTCAACGACATCAACGACCCCAACCCCAAGGCCACCCACACCTGGCTTGCCGCCGAACTGGCCAAACGTAAACCCGCCTTCCTGCACATCGCCCGCATGGGCGCCCTCGACTTCGATGTGTTCGCCACGCTGCGGGAGGTGTTCCCCGGCACCCTCATCGCCAACGGCGGCCTCGACTTCGCCGGCGGCCAGAAACTGATCGAGGCCGGCACCGCCGACTTGGTCTCCTATGCCCGCCTGTTCATTTCGAATCCTGATCTGCCGGCGCGCTTCCAGAACGAGTGGCCGCTGGCTGCCGCCGACAACAGCACCTTCTACACGCCAGGCGCTAAGGGCTACACGGACTACCCCGCGTACCCGGCGTAACGGCGAGGGGCGTTTGAGGGCCGGGGTACTATAGGGAGAACCTCCCCCGGCTCCTCATTCGCTCATGTCGCAAGTCGTATTCGAACTACAAGCTACTTGTTCTACCACCGGTGCGCGCGCCGGCATTCTCCACACCCCGCACGGTCCCGTGCCGACCCCTGTATTCATGCCCGTCGGCACGCAGGCCACCGTGAAAGGCGTCCAACCCCGGGACATCTGGGACGATGTTGGAGCCCGCATCATCCTTGGCAACACCTACCACCTCTATCTGCGTCCAGGCCATGAACTGATCCGCGAACTCGGCGGGTTGCACTCGTTCATGAAGTGGCCGGGCGCCATTCTCACCGATTCCGGCGGCTTTCAGGTCTTCTCCCTTTCCAAACTCCGTAAGGTTACCGAAGAAGGCGTGCTCTTCCGTTCTCACCTGAACGGCGACCCCCATTTTTTCACCCCCGAATCGACCATCGACGTACAACTGGCGCTCGGCAGCGACGTCTGCATGGTCCTCGACGAGTGCCTGGAGTATCCGGTAAGCGAAACCGCCGCTCGGGCCTCCATGGAGCGCACCATCCGCTGGGCCGGCCAGGCCATGTCGCACTACCGGCGGCGGCTAGCCGAAAACCCCGGCGCGGGCGCGGTGTTTCCCATCGTCCAAGGCAGCATGTTCCCGAACCTGCGCCGCGAGTGCGCTCGCCGGCTCATGGACCTCGATGCCGACGGTTACGCCATCGGGGGATTAAGCGTAGGCGAGCCTCGCCCCCTCAGCCTGGAGATGGCTGCCGTGTCAGCGGAAATCCTTCCCCGCCAACTCCCCCGCTATGTCATGGGCGTGGGTATGCCGGAGGAACTCATTGAGTATGTTGCCCTGGGCGTCGACATGATGGACTGCGTGATGCCGACCCGTAATGCCAGAAACGGCTGCCTGTTCACGCGCCAGGGAAAGCTGATCATCAAGCAAGCCCAGTACCGCGATGACGCCGGGCCTATCGACCCGGACTGCCAGTGCTATTGCTGCCGCAACTTTTCCCGCGCCTACCTGCGCCATCTGTTCCTGGCGGGCGAGATGTTGTACTGTACCTTGTCGAGCCTCCACAACTTGCGTTGGTACCTTGACATCATGGGGCAAATCAGAGAAAGTATCTTCCTTGGGACATTTCCGGAATTGCTTGGACGCTGGCGGTCCGGAGCTTTGCTGAAAGGGGCTTAGCTGTTGCCGTTAGCGGACATTGAGGCTGAGTTGTTCCTCCCTGTGTACCACCTCACGCGAGTAACGAAGAGGATTGTTTGATACCTGCATTGCTGCTGCAAGCGACGCCACTACAAGGTCCGGCCAACCCGTTGGTGCAGTTCCTTCCGTTCCTGGTCATCATTGGCATCATGTACTTCATGATGATTCGCCCAATGCAGCGCCAGCGGAAGGAGCAGCAGGCCATGTTGGCGGGATTGCAGGCGGGCAACGTTGCCGTGACGAACGGTGGTATCATCGGCACCATTGTCGCCCTGACGGACGACACCGTCACGCTCCGTATCAAGCCCGATAACGTCAAGCTGACCTTCGCGCGCACCGCCATCTCCGGCCTAGTGACAGAGGAGACAAAATAAGGATTTCTGTATGGATAGATCTTTGCGTTGGAAACTGATCGTCATCGTCGCCACCATCCTGGTATCCCTATACGGCATTATCGGCTTGCCGACGTCGAAGGATCAGCTTGTCGCCAACTGGAAAAATAACATCAAGCTTGGCCTGGACCTGCGTGGGGGTAGCCACCTTGTTCTGCAGGTACAGGTGCAGGATGCTTTCAAATCCGAAGCCGATGCGGAAATCGAACGGCTGAAGGAAGATCTCGGTAAGCAGAGCGTCAACTATAGCTCCATTGACCGAAATGATCCGCAGTCGCTGGCCGACGCCGAGACCATCGAGATCCAGATCAAGGGCGTGCCGGTCGACAAGACCAGCCAGGTACGCTCCCTCATCAATGACAAGTACGATTCCTGGACGGTGGCTGCCATCAACTCCACCGACTATAAGCTGAACATGAAGCCGACCAAGGCCCTGGACCTGCGCCGCGATACACTCACCCGCAGCATGGCCACCATCGAGGGCCGCATCAACGGCCTGGGGCTGGCCGAGTCCACCGTGCAGCAGCGCGGCCGTTCGGATGCTGAATCCGAACTGCTGGTGCAGTTGCCCGGCGTCGACGACCCCGCCCGCATCAAGCAGATTCTCGGCACCGCTGCCATCCTCGAACTGTACGAAGTGAAAGGCGGCCCCTATGCCAACGCCGAACAGGCGCGCCTGCAGAACGGCGGTGTGCTGCCCCTCAATTCCAAACTG
This sequence comes from Bryobacterales bacterium, assembly GCA_016789745.1. Classification (GTDB taxonomy): domain Bacteria; phylum Acidobacteriota; class Terriglobia; order Bryobacterales; family Bryobacteraceae; genus CADEFT01. The sequence continues at coordinate 37,909 of JAEUQF010000376.1, read as the reverse complement.
ATGCGCGCCGGCGCCCGTGCCGACCAGTCCGAAGGCTGGTACATCGTGTCGCGGACCCCGGTGGTCACCGGGCGCGACCTGCGCAACGCACGTCCGCAGCAGGGCGAGTTCGGCAAGTGGGAGACCTCCTTCACCCTCAACCAGGACGCCGCCCGCCGTTTCGGCCGGTTTACGGAAACGCATATCGGCAAGCAGTTGGCGATCGCGCTCGACAACAACATCCGCAGCGCGCCCACCATCCAGAGCAAGATTGAAGACCAGGGCCGCATCACCGGCGCCAGCAGCCAGCAGGACGCCTCCGATCTCGCGCTCGTTCTGCGCGCCGGCTCGCTGCCCGCCAGCGTTACCTACCTCGAAGAGCGTACGGTTGGACCCTCGCTGGGCGCCGACTCCATTCGCCAGGGCCTCGTGTCCGGCGTCGTGGGCCTGATAGCTGTTGTCCTGGTCATGTTGGCGTACTATAAGCGGTCCGGTATCAACGCCACTATCGCACTAGTACTAAACGCCCTCATCTTGATCGCCGTCCTCGCCTACTTTAATGCTGTACTGACTCTTCCGGGTATCGCGGGCATCATCCTGCTGATTGGTATGGCCGTGGACAGCAACGTGCTGATCTTCGAGCGCATCCGCGAAGAGCTCCGGGGAGGCAAGAGCGCGGTGGCCGCCATTGACGCCGGTTTCAGCAAGGCGTTCCTCACCATCATTGATACTCATGTGACCACGGTGGTGAGCTGTGCCTTCCTGTTTATCTTCGGCACCGGCCCGGTCCGCGGCTTCGCCGTTACCCTCGTTATCGGCTTGATTGCAAACCTGTTTACCTCGGTCTTCATCTCCCGGTTCATCTTCGATTGGGAGACCTCCGGCAAGAAGGCTGTGAGTTTGAGTATTTAGGGCGATTATGATAGTTTTGTTTGGTCGCCAATCGGGAACATCTTTTAACATGCTGGTGTCTAAGCATCCAAGGCACCGGAATTCGTAGACTTTCATGGAGTTATTCAAAAACACCAACTTCGACTTCCTGGGCAAGAAATGGCCGTTCATTGCCGCTTCGCTCGTGCTTACGGCCGCCGGCTTGGGAAGCCTCATCGTTAAAGGCGGACCGCACTACGGCATCGACTTCCGGGGCGGCGTCAACATGTACGTCAAGTTCGCCGACGCGCCTCCGGTCGACAAGATCCGCGGCGCCTTGGCTCAAAAGATCAGCGGTGAAATCTCCGTGGTGGAAGTGCCCGGAACCAGCGAGCTGATCATCGGAACCGAATTGAAGGACGAGAAGAACCTCGAAGCCGCGCGGCGTACCATGATTGAGACGCTGACCGCAAACTTCGGGGGCACGCAAGGCAAACTCGACCTGCACAACACGGGTGCGGTGGCGCTGGCTGACCGGCTGCGCGACCCCCTCAGCCGCGCCGGCGCTGGCCTCAATGACCAGCAACTCGGCGAGCTGGCGAAAGCGATTCTCGCCTTCCGCGACGGAAACCCTAACTTCGGGATCATCAAGAGTCTCGATCAATTGTCCGCAGTGCCTGGCGTCACCCCGCAGGTGCTGAATGTCATCAAGCAGGAAATGGCCCTCGCTCCCTTCAATATCCGCTTGGTGGAGTTTGTCGGGCCGAAGATTGGTGCGGAGTTGCGCAATCAGGCGATCCTGGCCACGTTGTACGCCTTGGGCGGGATGTTGATCTACATCGCGTTCCGTTTCGAATGGATCTACGGCGTCGCGGCCGTCATCGCGGTATTCCATGACACGATCATCACCATCGGGCTCTTTTCTATCTTCAATAAGGAAATCTCGTTGACGGTGATCGCGGCATTGCTTACCCTAGTCGGTTACTCGATGAACGACACCATTGTCGTATTCGATCGTATCCGCGAAAGCCTTAAAACCAAACGGCGGGAGAGCTTCGACAGCATCGTGAATGCCAGCATCAACGAGACGCTGAGCCGAACCACCCTGACGTCCGGTCTGACACTCCTGTCCGCCCTGGCGCTCTGGATCTTCGGCGGTCAGGTCTTGAATGGATTCGCGTTCGCACTGGTGGTTGGTATTATCGTAGGAACCTTTTCCTCTATCTTCATCGCCAGCCCCATCCTGATCTTCTGGAAGGAATGGATGGAGAAGCGTGGAGAAGGAAAGGGTTCGGAACGGGCAGTCGAGAGTAAGGCCGCACGCCGGGAGCAGGTGAAAGCGGCCAAATAGTCGGGACTCCTCCGCGCCGGTTGGGTGTGGAGTCTAGGAGAGGAAACAGATCATGTTTGAACAGAGCCTCGTCGACGGCAAGGGCAAAACAAGTAAACCCTGGACCGTTGTAGTTTCGTTCGCCACACAGATTCTCTTGTTGGCCGTTATGATCATCATCCCGTTGATCTATAACGAGACTCTTCCGAAGGCGCAGCTGACCAGCTTCCTGGTCGCCCCGCCTCCACCGCCGCCGCCCCCACCCCCACCCGCGGCGACACCTCCTCCCAAGATCGTCAAAGTTGTGCCTCGCCAGTTCGACGCGGGCCGGCTGATGGCGCCCAAGCAGATTCCTAAAGAAATCGCCAACATCAAGGAAGAAGAAATGCCGCCCACCATGGCGGGCAACGTTGGCGTAGTCGGTGGCGTCCCGGGCGGCGTTCCCGGCGGCACCCCGGGTGGTGTGATTGGTGGCATCATCGGCTCGGTTCCCTCTGCCGCGCCCCCGCCGCCGCCGCCTCCTCCTGTGAAGAAGGAAGAAAAGCCGGCCACCCCGCAGCGCATCCGCGTTGGTGGAAACGTCCAGTCGGCCAAACTCGTCCGCCAGCCTAAGCCGGTCTATCCGCCGCTTGCCAAACAGGCGCGCATCCAGGGCCAAGTCCGCTTCCAGGCCATCATCGGCAAAGACGGTACGATCCAGAATCTCCAGTTGATCAGCGGCCACCCGCTGCTGGTCCCGTCCGCGACCGAAGCCGTCAAGCAGTGGGTGTACCAGCCCACCCTGCTCAACGGCGAACCGGTCGAGGTTGTTACCCAGATCGACGTGAACTTCACTTTGAGCAGTTAGGCACCTGATACGGGGCCGCTACCCCGCGGCCCCCAATCCGGTACCTTGTGGTTTTCATTTCATCAGCAATCCATATCGGGAATTGCCCCCGATTAGAAACACTCAACTCGCAGGAGAGAAATTCAACATGTTCCTTCAGATGCAGGTATGGGCCTTGCTGCTATTGCAGGAGGGCGGTGCCGTAAGTTTCGACTTGCGCTCCATGTGGAACCAGATGGGCTGGCTCGCCAAAGCCGTCGTGATCATCCTCTTTATCATGTCGGCTTGGTCCATCGGTGTGATGATCGACCGGTTGCTGGCGTTCAACGCCGCTCGCAACCAGTCCCGCCAGTTTGCTCCGGCCGTCGCCGGCGCCCTTCGCGAAGGGAAGCTCGATGAGGCCATCAAGATCGCTGACCGCTACAAGAAAAGCCACCTCGCGAAAGTCGTCGTTGCGGGCTTACAGGAATTCCGGGCTCATCAGTTAAGTACTGAGATACCCGGTGAAGAAATCGAAGCTTCCCGCCGCGCCCTGGAGCGTGCCGAAGCCATCGTTCACGCGGAACTGAAGCGCGGCGTCAGCGCCCTCGCCACCATCGGCTCCACCGGCCCGTTCGTCGGCCTGTTCGGCACCGTCGTCGGCATCATCAATGCCTTCAAGGGCATCTCCACTGAAAAGTCCACCGGTCTCGGCGCCGTCGCTGGCGGTATCTCGGAAGCCCTCGTGACCACGGCATTCGGCCTCTTCGTCGCTATCCCGGCCGTTGTCATGTTCAACTACTTCACGAGCCGCGTCGAGTCGTTTGACGTGGAAATGGGCAACTCGAGCTCCGAGTTGATCGACTACTTCCTGAAGCGGTCGCAGAAGCACGCCAGCAAGTAAGCGGCGGCCATTCGCGAGTTGATAGGCAAACAGAACAAGGGAGAGCCGCCCCATTGCGGGGCTCCTCTCCCGGTGTTCAGGCTCGATAGGAGATTGAAATGGGCAAATACCATGCACCGCCGCCCGTGGCGGATATCAACGTGACGCCGATGGTGGACGTTATGCTCGTCATGCTCATCATCTTCATGGTCATCACGCCGATGTTGAGTAAGGGCGTGAGCGTGGACTTGGTGAAGACGAAGAATCCCATCGCCATGGCCAACGCCGACAAGGAAGACGCCGTGTTGATCGCGGTCACTCGTGACGGCCGCGTCTACATGAACACGACCCAGATGACCACCGACGCCATCGCCAGCAAGGCTAAGGACATGCTCACCAACCGTTTGGACAAAACGGTGTACATCAAGAGCGACTCCCGCGCCCGCTTCGAACGTGTCGTCGAAGTAGTGGACAACATTCGGACGGCTGGCGTCGACAACATCGGCCTGCTGACCGAACAGGTCCAGCAGCAGGGTCAGGCTCCGGCCACCGAAGAAGCCAAGTAGGGCGAGCGAGAGAAGGGAGATTCTACTATGGGTATGGCAATGGGCGGAGGGGCTGGCGCCCGCTCCGACATTAACATGACGCCGCTGATCGACGTGCTGCTGGTGCTGCTGATCATCTTTATGGTCATCACGCCGCTCACGCCCAAAGGCCTGGAAGCGCTCGTTCCGCAGCCCCCGCCGCCGAACGCTCCGCCCCCGCCGCCAGGCCAGGATCGTACCGTCGTCATTATCATCAACAAAGACCGCACCATGATGCTCAACACCGAGCCGATCGCAGAAGACCGGCTGGGCAGCCGTCTGGAAGAAGTATTCAAGACGCGCGCCGAGCGCGTGGTGTTCGTCAAGGGCGACCCCGATCTGGAGTTCCGCGACGTAGCGAAAGCGATTGACATCGCCAAGGGCGCCGGGATCGACAAGGTCGGATTAATGACGCCGAAAATTGAAGCAGGGCAGTAAGGAGGCAGATCCATGAAGAGCAGGCTCAATACGTATCTCTCCGCAGGCCTTGTCATTGCTCTGGCTGTTGCCAGCTACGGTTGCGAAAAGCTCCAGGCGCGCGACAACCTGAACAAGGGTGTTGCCGCCTACAAAAGCGCCAAATACGCCGAGGCGGCCGACTACTTCCAGAAGTCGGTGGAACTTGACCCCACGTTCCCAACCGCTCGTTTGTATCTGGCCACTGCTTACATGAGCCAATACATCCCGGGCGCCGAAAGCGACGACAACCGCAAGATGTACCAGATGGCCAAGGACAACTTCCTGAAGGTGCTGGAGCAGAGCCCTGGAGACAAGATCGCCGTGGCCTCGCTCGCCTCGCTGGCCTACAGCCAGGCGCAGGGCATCCCGGAACTCGAGAAAAAGCTCGAGAAGCTCGACGAAGCCCGCGAGTGGTATGCCAAGCTGGCTGAAGTCGACCCCACCAACAAGGAAGCCTTCTACAGCTTGGGCGTGATCGCTTGGGCCAAGTGGTATCCGGCGCTGATGACCGCTCGTGCCAACCTGGGCATGAAGGCCGAAGATCCGGGTCCGCTGAAGGACAAGAAGGTCAAGGCGGAGCTTCAGCAAAAGTACAACGGCACGATCGCCGACGGTCTGAAGAACCTCGAGAAAGCGCTCGAGATCGACAAGGAATACGACGACGCGATGGCCTACATGAACCTGCTCATTCGTGAGCGGGCCGATCTGGCGGAAACGCCGGAAGACTACAAGAAGGACATCGAGACGGCCGACAACTGGGTGCAGAAGGCCCTGGAAACCAAGAAAATCAAGGCTGCCCGTACGCCCGCCGTCGGTGGCATCATTCAGGAAGAAGCCAAGTAGTTTTTCTGTCGCAGCACTCCTTTCTAAAGGGCGCCCCGGGAACAACCCGACGGGCGCCCTTCTTATTTGCCCCCACTAGCGCTACCCCTCCCCTTCGACGCTAAACTGATTCCTTATGCGCTCCGTTGCTCTCGTTGCCCCGCGTGTGTTGGAACCGTACACACTTCCTGATCCCCCGGATCCAGGCCCCGGCGAGGTGCTGGTGAAGTTGAAAGCCGTCGGCATCTGCGGTTCGGACATGCACTGGTACCTCGAAGGCGGCATCGGCCACAGCGTCGCCAAGTACCCCCAGGTGCTCGGCCATGAACCCGTCGGTGAGATCATCGCCATCGGCACGGGCGTCCATCACCGGAAGGTCGGCGATCGCGTCTCCATCGAGCCCTCCATCACCTGCGGCCATTGTTACTGGTGCCTCAAAGGGCAGCACAATAACTGCTCGGCCTGCGTCTTCCTGGGCAGCCCCCAGGCACCCGGCCTCTTCCGCGAGTACGCCGTCGTGCCGGAACATAACGCCGATCTCATCCCCGACAACCTCACTTGGTTGCAAGGCACTCTCATTGAACCACTCGCCGTCATCGTGCACGTCCTCGAACTCGTGCAGGTCCGCATGGGCGACACGGTGGCCGTGCTGGGCGCCGGGCCCATCGGCATGCTCTGCGCGTCCATGGCGAAGCAATCCGGGGCCGCACGCGTGTACGTGGGCGACAAACTGCCGCATCGCCGTGCCATGGCGATGGGAATGGGCGCTGATCTCGCGCTGCCCGTGCCGCAACTGGCCGAAGCGATCCTGGATGAGACGCGCGGCGTAGGTGTGGATCTCGTTCTGGACGCCGCCGGCGCCATCGAAACCATCAACACCGGCATCGCTCTCACCCGCCCCTCCGGCACCTATCTCATCATCGGGATCCCCTCGGTACGCGAAACCATGGTTGACCTGCATACCGCCATGGCCAAGGAGATCACCATCAAGACGCTCAAACGCTCCAATCATAAGGGCGCCGCCGCCGCCCAACTGCTGGCCGCCGGGCGCGTGCGCGATTCCTTCCTCACCCACACCTTCCCCTTGAACGACACCGCCAAGGGTTTCGAACTTCTGGCCAACTACGAAGACAACGTCGGCAAGGTCGTCATCGAGGTCTAACCATGGGCCGCTACTTGGGATTCGATCTAGGTGCCGAAAGTGGGCGCGCGATCCTCGGCACGCTGGACGGCGCGCGCTTGACCTTACAGGAAGTTCACCGCTTCTCCAACGATCCGGTGCGCTTGCCTACCGGCCTCTACTGGGACACCCTCCGCCTGTTCTGGGAGATCCGGCGCGGCCTCCACGCCGCGCGTAAAACCGCGGATCAACTGGACGGCGCCGGCGTCGATACCTGGGGCGTCGACTTTGGCTTCCTCGGCCGCGACGGTGCCCTGGTCGACAATCCCCGCCACTACCGCGATACCCGCACCGACGGCCAGATGGAGCGTACCTTCGCCATCGTCCCGCGGCGCGACGTCTTCGCCGCCACCGGCATCCAGTTCATGCAACTGAACTCGCTGTACCAGTGGCATGCCATGGTGCAGCAGCATTCACCCGCGCTTGAAACCGCCGAGTGCCTGCTGTTCATGCCCGATCTGTTCAACTACTGGCTCACCGGCGAAAAGCGCGCCGAAGTGACCATCGCATCTACCTCGCAGTTCTACAATCCGGTAGCCCGCACGTGGGCTTACGGCGTGCTCGAACCCTTGCGGCTGCGCGCCTCGCTATTGCCCAAGCTGATCGAGCCCGGCACGCTGCTCGGCCCCGAGCGCGAGACGGGCGTGCCGGTGTATGCCACTGCCGGCCACGACACCGCCGCCGCCGTCGCTGCCGTGCCCGCGAAGGGCGAAGGCTGGTGCTACATCAGTTCGGGCACCTGGTCCTTGATGGGAGTCGAGACTGCCACTCCCGTCATCAATGACGCCGCCCTTGAGGCAAACTTCACCAACGAGATCGGTGTCGCCGGCACCGTACGCCTGCTGAAGAACATCGCTGGACTGTGGCTGTGGCAGGAGTGCCGCCGCGCCTGGGCCGAACAGGGCCGCGAGTACTCCTACGACCAGATGGCATCCATGGCCGCCGAGGCCCGCCCCTTTAGCGCGCTGCTCGATCCGGATGCCTTCCTGGCCCCGCGCGAAATGCCCAGACGCATCGCCGAGTGGTGCCTCAGCCACGGCCAGCAGCCGCCGGCCACCGATGGCGAGTTCTGCCGCGCCACCCTGGAGGCCCTAGCCTTCCGCTACCGCCAGGTCTTGGAAACCCTCGAACGCCTGACCGGCAAGCCCATCACGCACATCCATATCGTGGGCGGCGGATCGAAGAATGCGCTGCTCAATCAGTTCGCCGCCGACGCCACGGGCCGTCCGGTGCTGGCCGGTCCGGTGGAAGCCACGGCCATCGGCAATGTGCTCGTACAGGCCCTGGGCGCCCGCGAGGTAAGCGGTATGGCCGAACTCCGGCAGGTGGTGGCCGATTCTTTCCCGCTCACTGTGTTTGAGCCGCGGAACGCCCCGCAGTGGGAGGACGCCTACGCCAAATGGTGCCGCCTGCTCAGTTCTTCCGCGCCAGCGTAAGGCCGTCGCCCAGCGGCAGCAGGCAGCAGGTCACGCGCGCGTCGTTGCGGATCTTCTCATTGATGGCGCGGATCGCCAGCGTGTCGATGTCCTGCTTATTCGGATCGATGACGTCGCCATGCCACAGCACGTTGTCGATCAGGATCAGCCCGCCCGGCTTCACCAACTGCAGGCAGCGCTCGTAATAGGTGTCGTAGTTCTCCTTATCGGCGTCGATGAAGGCAAGGTCGAACTGGCCGCCTTGTCCCTGGGCGATGAGTTCCTCCAGCGTTTCGGTGGCGGGCCGAAGGTGCAGATGGATGCGGTCAGCCAGGCCTGCTTTCGCCCAGTATTTGCGCGCGATGGCCGTGAACTCTTCGCTGATATCGCAAGCGATGAGTTCGCCATCCGGCGGTAGCGCCCGCGCCACGCTCAGCGACGAGTACCCCGTAAACACCCCAACTTCAATGGCGCGCCGCACGCCCAACAGCCGCGTCAACATCGCCATCAACGCGCCCTGTTCCACCGTGATCTGCATGCGCGCGCGGGGCAGTGGCGCGGTTTCCTCCCGCAGTTCGGCCAGGTACGCCGGTTCCGGATCGGAGACCTCCCTCACGTAGGAAAGCAGCGGGTCAGTCAGTTGGATGTGCTGAAACGACATGGAGCTTCCATCATAGCGGGAGCCGGCAACCCAGACCCGGAGAGAGTTTCACTCCGCCGCCGCCACCTATGTTTTGTGGAGAAGGTTCTCGTTGACCACGACCGCATGTTCAAGGAACTACTCACCACCTTCTTCACCGACTTCCTCGACCTGTTCTTCCCAACGCTGGCGGCGGAGCTGGACCGCAACTCGCTGGAGTTCCTCTCCCAGGAGCTCTACCCGGATCGCTTGAAAGAAAAGGCCTACCGGGCGGACCTGCTGGTCAAGGCGCGATTCCGCCACCAAGTGGCCTGCTTCCTGGTACATGTGGAGCACCAGAGCACCGCGCCGCCGTCGTTCCCGGAGCGGTTCTATCGCTACTATTCGGCTATTTCCGCGCGCCATGGCTTGCCCGTCTACCCGATCGTGATCTACTCCCACGACAAACCGCGCGCCAAACAGCCCTCCGTTCACCGGGTAAGCTTTCTCGATGGCGAAGTGTTGCGATTCCGCTACCGGGTGGTGCAGTTGAATCGTCTGCCGTGGCGGCGCTTTTTGCAGGTGCGGAATCCAGTGGCGTCCGCCCTGATGAGTAAAATGAGAATAGCCGAGCGCGACCGGCCGCGGGTGAAACTGGAGTGCCTGCGGCTGATGCTGACCTTACGATTGGACCCGGCGCGCACCTGGTTGATCTCCAGCTTCGTGGATGCCTATTTGCAGTTGAGCGCGGCGGAAAACGAGCGCTTCCTGCGCGAAGCCGAAACAGGCGAATTCGACCCGGCGGAACGGGAGGAGATTGTGGAGTACATCACTACTTGGGAGCGGAAAGGCCGCGAACTGGGTTTGGCCGAGGGGCGTCAAGAAGGCCTGCAAGCGGGTGCCGCGGCGCTTCGTGGCGTTCTTTTGGATGTTCTCGCCTCGCGTTTCGGCAAGGTGGACCCTGCTGTACGCCAGAAACTGGAACGGATTGATTCCCTCCCGAAACTGCAGAAGCTGATCCACAAAGCTTTGACCGCCAAGTCTCCCGCCGCGCTACGCCTCGGCTAAGACAACCGAGCTTCTCCGCTACTGGCTCGGATGGCACGTCGAGCAACCATTCGGCGCGCTCGCCTTCGCATGGCAATCCATGCAATCCTTCATATCCAGCAACCGCGCCTTGGCCACCACCGCCATATCCTCCAACTTCCCGTGACAGGTTTCGCACCCCAACTTCGCGTCCATCACGTGGATGTCATGCGAGAACCACACCATCTCCGGCTGCTGGTACACCCGCGCCCATTCGATCGGCTTCCCGGTCTTCGCTGCCTCGGCCACCTTGGCGATGTGCGGGCTCTCCTTCTTCACCGAGTTGTGGCAACCCATGCAGAAGGTTTCCTTCGGGAACGACATCGCAAAGCCTTCCGCGTCGGGCTGATGGCAGTTGCTACACTTCAACCCCATCGATAGATGCGTCTTGTGCGAGTAGGGCACGGGTTGCTCGGGCGCGTAACCAACCTTCGCCTTATACACCGGCTCGGCCGCGAGAATCAGGATGGCCGGCAATACGCTGACGGCAACGCGCGCGAAGCGATTCATAGTCCTAGGATGACGCATCACGGCCCTCACAGGGAAAACGCCAGGAACTCGTCCCGCGCCGCGAAGCCATTCTTTCCGCCACCCGCCGCGATCACCACAAACTGCTTGCCATCCGCCTCATACGTGCACGGCGTGGCAAAGCCGCCCGCCGGCAGCTCGTACTCCCACAGAACCTCGCCCGAATCGCTCGAATAAGCACGGATCTTCTTATCAAATGTACCCGCCATGAACACCAGCCCCGACGCCGTCGAAATGCAGCCGCCATGGCTCGGCGTACCCGTCTTCTTGATCCCCTTGGCCTTCAACTCCGGGTACTCGCCGTTCACAATGCGCCACGCAAAGTCGCCCTTATCGCAGTCAATGGCCGTCAGATACCCCCACGGCGGCTTGATCCCCGGATAGCCGTTCGGATCCAGCAGCACCTCGCGCCGCTTCACCGCATAACGGAACGGCATCCCGTCCTTGGCCGGCTCAATCGCCAGGATATTGCTCCACTCGTCGGAATTCACGAACAGCCGGTTGCGCTTAGCGTCGAACGAAGATCCACCCCACAGCATCCCGCCCCGGAAACCCGGATGCACCACCGCTCCTGCCTGGTTCGTCGTCGTGTACATCGGCCCGCGGTTCACCTTCTCCACCAGCGCCTTCACGTGCGCGTGCGCTTCCGGCGAAATGTCCGTGATGTACTCATCTTTCCAGCCCTGGCGGCACAGCGCCGGCGGCTTGCTTGGGAACGGTTGTGTCTTGCTCAGGAGTTCGCCTGGAATCGTCGAGGGCGCAATCGGCCGCTCCTCAATCGGCCAGATCGGCTTCCCCGTCTGCCGGTCGAAGAAGAACGCAAAGCCCTGCTTGGTGCACTGCACCACCGCATCAATGGCGCGCCGCCCCTGCCGCATCGTGATCAGGATCGGCTGCTGCGGCATGTCGTAATCCCACACATCGTGATGCACAATCTGGAAGTGCCACTTGCGCTTGCCGGTCTTCGCATCCAGCGCCAGCAGGCAGTTGCCGAACAGGTTATCGCCCTTGCGGTTCCCGCCGTAATAGTCGAATGCCGGCGACCCAATTCCCGCGTAAACAATGCCCCGCCGGGCATCCAGCACCATCCCCGCCCAGTTGTTCGTCCCGCCCGTGGTGGCCCAGGAGTCCCCCTCCCAGGTATCGTTCCCGTACTCGCCCGGCCGCGGCGTGGTGTGGAAGATCCACTTGCGCTCGCCTGTCTTGGCGTCGAAACCGCGGATGTGGCCCGGTGCCTCCGGATAAGGCCCCTCCCCGCCGCCCCCGCCCGTGATCACCGTATCGTTGTAAACCACCACCGGCGACGTATGCCGGTAGTTGAGGTTCTTCATGTCGTGATCGAAGTTCTCCTTCAGGTCGACCACGCCCTCCTTGCCGAACGACGGCACAGGCTTGCCGGTCTTGGCGTCAATGCACCATAGGCTGTCCTGATAGACAGAGAAGATGTGCTTCGTATCGCCCTGCTCGCGATAGGCGACCCCCCGATTCACGCCCGGGGCACGGCGCGCGCTCTTTCCCTGTAGCGGGTCAAACGTCCACAGCACTTCGCCTGTCGAGGCCTTCAATGCCTGCACCTTGCAGCGAGGCGTCGTCAGGTACAGCACCCCGTCCACCACCACCGGCGTCGATTCAATCGTCGTCGCCGGGCGTGTGCTCGCATCTCCTGTGCGGTGGCTCCACGCCACCTTGAGGTTCTTCACATTGGCCGGCGTGATCTGCTCGCACGCCGAATGCCGCGTGCCATGCGCATCGCCCGCATAGTTCGGCCATTCGCGTTCGCGAGCGGTGGCGGCATGGGCACGGGGGCCGGGCAGCAGCGCGGCGCCGGCAAGGGATTGGGCGAGAAACGATCGGCGGTGCATGAATTGTTGAATCTATCAATGACGGTGCTGCATCGGCAACCCGGATGGGTTCACAATTGAGGGAACATGCGTAAGTCTCTGCTGCCTGTTGTCCTGCTCACCAGTGCCGCGCTGCTCACCGCACAGGAGAAACGTCCGCTCCGCATTGCCGACGTGCACGCGCAGATTACCGTGGCCGATCCCCAGGTCTCCCCCGACGGCACCTGGGTCGCCTACACCGTGGCAACCGTCGATGTGTCCGGCGACAAGAGCGACACCGACATCTGGATGGTCAAGTGGGACGGCGGGGAGCGCGTGCGCCTCACTTCCAGCAAGGAGCCCGAAACTTCCCCGCGCTGGAGTCCGGACAACAAGTGGCTCGCCTTCACCTCCGCGCGCGCCGACAAGGAAAAGGGCTCGCAGGTATGGCTCCTGCCGCGTCAGGGCGGCGAAGCCACGCAACTCACCAACGTGGAGGGCAGCGTTTCGGACCTTGTCTGGTCTCCCGACGGCAAGCGTCTGGCCCTGGTCGTATCGCCGCGCGAAGAGCAGAAGAAAAGCCCCGAGAAGCCCGCTACGCCAAAGCCCTTGGTCATTGACCGCTACACCTTCAAGCGCGATATGGACGGCTATCTCACCAAAAAGCCCGCGCAGGTCTGGCTCTTTGACCTGGAAACCAAAAAGCCCGAGCGGCTGACCAGCGAAGCCTTCGCCGAAACCGGCCCATCCTGGTCCCCCGATGGCAAGACCCTGGCCTTCTTCAGTGACCGCACCACCGTCGCAGATCGCTACTCCCGCTGGAGCCTCGTCACCGCGGATACCAAGCCCGGCGCGGCCGTGAAAGTGGTGCTGGAGGACGAACGTCTGAGCCCAGGCCGCGGCGGACGCGTGCGCTGGTCGCCCACCGGTCAACGCCTCTACTTCCTCATGGGACTGGACCGAAAATGGCGCGCCTATGACCGTACCCGCCTCACCGCCATGCCCGCCGCCGGGGGGCCAGTGCAGATGTTGACCTCGCCCGATCGCGCCGTCAACTCCCCCCTGGTGTTGAGTGGCGGCGGCATCGCCGTGCTCGTCACCGACGACATGACCGAACTGCCCGTGCGCGTTTCCCCCGAAGGCGGCACGCCCACAAAGCTGTTGCAGGCTCCTCAGGTGGTGTCGGCGATATCGGAAGGTGGCGGCCGCATGGCGGCGCTCGCGGCATCCGACAACATGCCTTCTGAAGTCTATGCCCTCGAAGGCGGCAAACTGCGCGCGCTCACCCAGCACAACCAGGCATGGCTGAAGGAGATAGCACTGGGCGCCACGCGTGAGGTCAGCTTCAAAACCCCCGACAACGCCGAAGTACACGGCCTGCTCACCCTGCCCCCTGACTACAAGGAGGGCACCAAGCTACCCCTGCTGCTCCGCATTCATGGCGGCCCTAACGGCCAGGACGCCCACAGCTTCCAATTCGAACGCCAGTTGTTCGCGGCCCATGGCTACGCGGTGCTGAACGTGAACTATCGCGGCAGCGCCGGCCGCGACGAGGCCTTCCAGAAAGCCATCTTCGCCGATTGGGGCGGCAAGGAAGTGGTGGATCTGCTGGCCGGCGTCGACCACGTCATCAAACTCGGCATTGCCGACCCCAACCGCCTCGGCATCGGCGGCTGGAGCTACGGCGGCATCCTCACCAACTACACCATCGCCAGAGACCCGCGCTTCAAAGCCGCCATCAGCGGTGCCGGCAGTTCTCTGCAGATCTCCATCTATGGCTCTGACCAATACATCGAACAGTACGACCTGGAACTCGGCCATCCCTGGAAAACGAAGGATCTCTGGATGAAGCTCTCCTACCCCTTCTTTGAAGCCGAAAAGATCCGCACGCCCACGCTATTCCTCGGCGGTGAGAAGGACTTCAACGTCCCCATCATCGGCGGCGAGCAAATGTACCAGGCCCTCCGTGCGGTCGGCACCGATACCCAACTCATCGTCTACCCGGGCGAGTTCCATGGCATCCGCAAGCCCAGCTATGTCCAGGACAGGCTGGAGCGCTACCTGAACTGGTATGCGAAGTACCTGGGCGCCCCCAGCACCACCACCGGGCGCGCGGACTAGAAATTTATACAACGGTAACGGTGGCCCGCTAAAATATGGAGATCCATGCGATCTCTGCTTTGGCTGTTTTTTCTAGCATGCCCCATCTACGCCCAATCGACGCTTGGCGTCATCCTGGGCAATGTCTCTGATCCCTCCGGCGCCTCCGTTTCCGGCGCGAAAGTGAAAATAACAAACCTCGGCGAGAATGTTTCGCGCCAGGCAGACGGCCGTGAAGACGGCTCCTATGATTTCCAGAACGTAAAGCCCGGTGTGTACTCTGTTGAGGTCACCAAGTCGGGCTTCCGTTCGTTTATTGCGAAAGAAGTTACGCTGGTGGCCCGCCAAACCCTGCGTGTCGACGCGCAGTTGCAGGTTGGGGAAGTCACCCAAACCGTGGAAGTGACCGCCGTGGCCGGCGTCATTGCCACCGATACGGGATCCATCGCCTCGGCGTTGTCACCGGAGAAGGTGGCGAGCCTGCCTGCCAATTTCCGTGCCAGCACGAACACCACGCCGTACAACCTGCTCCAAACCCTTCCGGGCGTACAGGCCGACAACGGCATTGGTCTCGCCATCCAGGGCGGCCTCCCCGCGCAGTCCGAATCGAGTTCCGATGGCATCTCCATCACCAGCCTCACCGGCAACAGCGCCAACCGCAATCTGTTCCCGTCCATCGAGTCCATCGGTGAAATCCGCGTCCAGGGCGTGGGCAACGCGGCCGAGTTCGGCCAGCCCGGCGACGTCACCATCGTGTCCAAAGGCGGCACCAACGCCTATCACGGCGCGGCGTTCTGGTACCACCAGAACAAGGCCTTCGATGCCCTGACCTTCGGCCAGACCACGCTACCCGCCAAGGTCAGCAACAACTTCGGCGGCACGCTGGGCGGTCCTCTGCGGATCCCCAAACTCTACAACGGCACCAACCGCACCTTCTTCCAGTTCTCCTGGGAAAGCCTGCGTTACCCGCGCCAGTCCACCGTGGCCAACACGCTCCCGAGCCAGCGCCTACGCCAGGGCGACTTCACCGCCGAAGGCGTCACCGTGCGCGACCCGCTCACCGGGCAGCCCTTCGCTGGCAACGTCATCCCCGCCAGCCGCATCAATGCCGTCGCGCGCGCCATCATCCCACTCTATCCGGCCATCAACGTCGGCGACGGCACGCGCCGCAGCGTGAATAACTTTATCCAAAACCGCATCGCCAACATCGAGTCCAATCAGTTCGACGTCCGCATTGACCAGACCATCAGCCCCCAGCATGCGGTCTTCGGGCGTTACACCTGGAAGAAGAATCCCACCCTCAGCCCCAACAACCTCACCCTGCCTTCAGACACCAACAACAACGACCACCAGCAACTGGTGGCCAGCCACACCTGGACCATCCGGCCCACCCTCTTGAACGAAGTGCGCGGCGGCTATAGCTACGCCGAAAGCCGCACCGACTTCCCCTTCGATGGGCGGGCCTTCACCAACAGCCTGAACCTGAAGGACATCCAACGGGACATCTTCTTCAACGGACTGCCGAACTTCTCCATCGATCAGTACACCAGCTTCAACAAGGGCCGCCCCGGCTTCAGCGTGTCCAAGAACATCCAGTTCATCGACAACCTCACCTGGATCCGTGGCAAGCACACCTTCAAGTTCGGCGGCGATATCCGCAAGCTGCAGGGCAAGAGCGCGCTCGGCTTCACCACCGGCAACAACTACGGCGACTTCGGCTTCAACGGCACCTTCGCCGGCAACTCCTGGGCGGACTTCCTGCTGGGCACGCCCGCATCCAGCTCCATCGCCGTGCTCTCCAGCGACAACGACGGCCGCGCCACGCACTACAAGTTCTACGCCCAGGACAGCTGGCGCCTTACCAATCGCCTCACCCTGGAATACGGCATTCGTTACGAGTTCCACCCCGGCTATTACGATGCCGGCTTCAACATCGCCAACTTCGATCGCAGCGTCCCGCGCACCGGCCGCGTCATCGTCATGAGTGATCCGAAGGCCCGCGAACTGGTGGCCCCGGGTGCGATCACGTCCTTCAACGGCTGCCCCGGCGCCGCCATCAACGGTGTGCCTTGCACGCCCATCGTCACCGCCGAAGAAGCGGGCTTGCCCGAAGGCCTGCGCGAGAACTACTACACGCAGTTCCTGCCCCGCCTGGGCTTCGCCTACCGCCTGGACAACAAAACCACGCTGCGCGCCAGCGGCGGCGTTTACAACATGATCACCCTCGGCAGCGTCTTCTTCTCGCTCACCGGCACCGTGCAGAGTGACGTTCGTAACTTCAACAACGTCGGCGCGGATGGCAAGCCCGTCTTCACCCTGCCCGACACGCGCACCCCCGGCAGCGGCATCCGCTCCGGCGCGGTGGGCACCTTTGAGTTCCGCACCGCCAACCAGATCGACTTCCATCCGCCGCGCATGGTGCAGTGGTCCATGTCGGTGGACCGGCAGTTGTCCAACACCACCGGCCTTCGCTTGAGCTACATCGGCAACAAGAGCACGCATATGCCGTGGGCGCCCGACGTGAACCAGATGGCCCCCGATACGCGCTTCTTTTCCCAACGGCCGAACACCGACCGGCCCTTCCCCAATTGGGGCCTCATCTTTAGCCGCGACGCGGGTGCCAACACCAACTACAACTCGTTCCAGGTGGAGTTGAACCGCCGCTTCGCCAAGGGCCTCTCGTTCACCAGCGCCTATACGTTGGCCAAAGCGCTGGGCGACAACCAGGGCCCGGCGTCCAGCAGTTTCTCCGGCGAAACCGGCGGCGGGCGTGTCACCAACTCGCTCAACCGCGCCGGCGACCGCGGCGATATCTACGCCTTCCGCCGCCATCGTGCGCTCCTGAACCTGGTCTACGAACTGCCCTTCGGCAAAGGCCGCATGTTCATGAACAACGCCAATCGTCTTGTGGATACCGTCCTGGGCGGCTGGCAGATCTCCTCGATTCTGACCCTCCAGAGCGGGCCCTTCCTGACCCCCACGGTCAGCGTAGGCGACCCTTCGGGCACCAACGCCACCAGTCGCGGCACACAGCGTCCGGACCGCGTCGGCAACGGCTCCGTGGATAACCCCACCGCCGCCCGCTGGCTCGATCGCAGCGCCTTCTACTGCCCCGGCCGCGCCCCCGGTGCCGCCAACCAGTGGGACTGCCTCGTCGGTGTCGTTCCTGGACGAGACGTGGCGCCCATCGGCCGCTTTGGGAACTCCGGCGTCGGGATCGTGGTGGGACCTGGAACGTTTGCCTGGAACATGGGCATGATGAAGCAGATCCCCATCACCGAGAAGCTGAGCTTCAAGATCGAGGGCAGCTTCACCAATCTCCCGAACTGGAACAACCTCGGCGACCCGGTCATGAACGTCAACGACAACGCATTCGGCGTAATCCGCGGAGCGCGTGGCGTCGACTTCGGCGGCGGCCGCGTCGGCCAGATCGGAGCCAGGCTGCAGTTCTAATAGACGTGAATGTGAGAAGCGAAGAGGGCGGCCTGCGGGTCGCCCCTTTTGCTATTTATACGGCTCGGCGATCTTCTCCATCACCAGGTGCAGCACCGGTGCTCCCAGCGTTTTCACCCACTCCGGCCGTTGCGCGTAGGCAGCGCTGAAGCGTTCAATCAGCAGCGTATCCAGCATCTCCAGCTCCTCCGCCGCCCGTCGAACCGCATCGCGCGAGGTCCGGTTCACCTGTTCCGCAGGCAAGCCAAGCAACTGCAGCGTTAGCTCTTTATCCAGTCGCGAACCCTGATCAAACAACTGTGCCACCAGTTCCGAAAACAGGGGCGACCGGCCGGAGCGGAAGGCCGCGGCCATGCCTGCCGCCAGGGTTTGTGTACCTATACTGCGGACCACGGCGTCAAAACGCGTGCGGGCTTCCGCATCTTCGGCCGTGTTCTCGCGCTTGCGGCGATAGAAGAGATTCGCCAGAGGGCCCATGTTCATACCGGCAGTCTTCAGTCGAAACGCAAGGCTGGACATGTTAGTCGGCGTCAGGAACCACCAGTACATCCCCCGGGTGGATCACGCTGTTTGCATCGACGAGTTTGCCGGGGTTGGCGGCGATGATCTCGGGGTACCGGCCGCCTTCGCCCAAATGGGTCTTGGCGATCTTCCACAGCGAATCGCCGGCCACAACGGTGTGCGTGCGGACCGGCTCCGGCAGCGAACCATCCATCGTAAGCTGGCAGCTCAGGTCCGGATACGCCGAATCAATTTCCTTGATCTTGTTCCAGACGCGATTTACGATGCGCTCACTTGGCGCCGCACCGCTCAGGACCAGTTTGCCGGTCTGCGCATCCTCATGCAGGTGCTCGATGCGGACGTTGCTCGCTTTGGCCAGGTCAATGACCGGCTGGTATTTGGCTTTCAAGCTATCGAAAGAGGACATAACAAGGATCTCCGGGAGTCAGTAGACAACGTGAAGGGTGGCGGCATCCATCGGGCGCCCCTCCGAGAAGGCGCCCGCCGGCTTGCCGTGCAAAAAGGACTACTTCGCGAACGTAATGCCCAGGCCTGTGGTGTATAGAAAATCGTTGGTTTTGCGGCCGGGAGCAGGACGATTCAAATAACGGTCACTGATGGAGGCGTTCCAGACAAGCCATTTGGTGAGCTTGCTGGACAGCCCAAGGTCGAAGTTCATGCGATAGCTGCCGCTGTTGGTGAGGTCGTTGAACATGCGGAAGCTTTGCACCAGCGAGGTGGATCCGCTGAGTTTGAAGGCATATTCATCGCCCCAGTAGAGTTCGGCGGCGTTCCGGATCAACGGCGTGGAGAATCGCGAGTGGTTGTAAGCGGCACCACCCAGCAGGTCCAGCCGGCTGCGTTCGCTCTTGTACGCGTGGTAACCCAAGCCACCGCCCAGCACAAAGCGCAGGTCCAGGTTCTGGAAGCGGTCGTATTCGTAGTCGTTAAAGACGTTCACGAACAGCCGCGAACCGACGTTGTGGTCATAGCCGAGCCCGCCGCGAATAGCCTGCGCCGTGCCCGCGCTGCGCCCATTCACCAGTGCCGAGGCCTTAATGGTGTTGAAGTACAGCATGGTCTTATCGGTGCGAGTGATGCGGGCCGCGTTGATGCCGGTGGTGAAGGTGAGCGTGCGGGCGTTGCCGCTGGTGCCCGCGAAGCCCAGACTGCCGGTGCCCGCCCACAACTGGCCCCAACCCGGGTTCAGCAGCCGTTCGTACGCCCGCTGTTCGTCGGCATTGCGCAGCGTGACGATATCGGCGGGGGCCACCGCCGTCTTCCCCGATGGCGCCGCGATTTCCACCTGCCCGCCAGACGTGCTCAGGGTGGCCTGCTGGTCTTTGCCGTCCTGCAGGACAACGGTGAGCGGCTTGGTTGCTTCAATCGCGGCAACCTGCTCCCAGGCGGTGCTGATGACACCGAAACTGGCACTTTTGATGGTAATGGTCTTGCCATCTTTCTTTACAATGTCCCCGGTAATCCGGTCGCCATTCTTAAGGACGATTTGATCGGCGGCAACCGTTTGGGCGAGAGTAATCGCGGTGAGCAATAGACGCTTGAACATGGCTTTCTCCGGTCAGCACATTACAGGCTGGAGGTGCAAAAGCCGCAGCGTTCGGCCGCCAGCGGAATCGTGTTGCAGCAGTAAGGGCATTGTTTGGTCGACGCCGCCGGGGCAGGTGCCGGCTTTTCGAAGCGGGCCGAGGTGCGTACCACCGCGAAGATGACCATCGAAACGATCAGAAAGTTGACCACGGTGTTCAGAAACTGGCCGTAGGCGATGACGGGCGCCGCGGCAGCCTTCGCGGCCGCCAGCGTGGGATACGATTGGCCGTTCAGGCTCAGGAAAAGGTCTTTAAAGTCGACATGCCCCAGCAGCAGGCCTATCGGCGGGGTCACCACATCGTTCACTAACGAAGTGACGATGGCTCCAAACGCGGCACCGACGATCACGGCTACCGCAAGGTCAAGAACATTGCCTCTCATAAGGAAGGCTTTGAAGTCGTTAAGCATATCCGGCTCCTCTAAAGGTGCGACCCCGGGGTTCCGGGGCCGCCACGTGGAAGGCGCTGCGAGTAGGTGTCTTGTGCCGTTCCAACCCTCCTGACAGGACATGTTTGCGGAAAGTCACACGAACGGGCGAGAATTTTTAGAAGCGGAATTCCAACGGCAGTACTGTGCGGGCTATGTGACTTTTCCTGCTGCCCTCCGGTCATTGAATATGAGAGACTCTGAATTCCGAAGGTCGAAACCGTTTTGACGCGAGAGCCTTTTCAGGAGTTCATTGATCCGGATGAGGATTTGCTGCGGCTGGTGATGAGCAGCCCGGAGGGGGACTTGCGTGCCTTCGAAGAACTGGTGAAACGCTACCAGGGCCGGATCTTGGCCGATTGCCGTTTTCTGACCCGCGACGAGAACAATGCCGAGGACCTGGCGCAGGAAGTCTTCGTCAAAGCCTTCTTCGCGCTGCGAACCTTTGAGGGGCGCTCGGCCTTTCGCTCGTGGCTGCAGCGCATCAAGGTGAACCACTGCCTGAACCATATGAAGAAGCGCCAGGGCCGCGGCGACGTCGCCTTAGAAGACGACGGCGCGGAGGCCTTCGAGCAGATGCGGGTTCCCGCCGACGCGGAACGCAAGCTGGAGCGCATGGCCAACCGGCAGCGTATCGAAGGCATCCTGTCCATGATGCCGCCCACCTTGCGCGTACCGCTGGTGATGCGCGATATGGATGAGCTTTCCTATGAGGAGATCGCCGCGTCGCTCGGCCTGGGTTTATCGGCCGTCAAGATGCGCATCAAACGCGGCCGTGAATTCTTCCGCAGCCGTTATGAAGGAGCAGAAGCATGAACGCCGGGAACGGCGGGCAGGGTGATGATCTGGAACAGGGCCGTCTGGTGGAGGTGCTGCGCGATCAGGAAGTGGAACCCTCCACCGATTTTGCCGGCAAGGTGAAGCGCAGCATTCATCGCAAAGCAGCGGCCGGACAGTATGCCTCGTTTGCCTGGCAGATGCCGAAAGTCGTTCTGTTGGAGATGCTGAGCCTGTGCGCGCACTGGGCCGATATCGCAGGCGGCGGAAAGGATAAGCAGTCATGAAAGAGAAGCTCATCCAGGCCTTCCTGGGGCTGGTGGACTCCATCATTGCGGCCGTTCCCAAGGTGCTGATGGGCGTGCTGCTGCTGGTTGGCGCCTTCGTGGCTGCCAAGCTCATTGAGAAGTCGCTGCGCTATGCGCTGACCAAGGTGCGCTTCGACGCCCTGGTGGGCCGCGTCGGCATCGATGGCGCGCTGCACCAACTCGGCATTCGCCAGGAACTCACGCTGCTGGTGCCAAGACTGGTCTACTTCCTGGTGCTGCTGCTGTTTGCCAAGACCACGGTGGATGCGCTCGGGCTGGTGGCCATCTCCAACGCCATCGGCTCTTTCTTCGAATACCTCCCTAACATCGTCTCCGCCCTGCTCCTGCTGATCCTGGGCAGCACGGTGGGCCAGTTCGCCGGGCAGACCGTGGCGCAATCGGCTGAGAGTTCGGGCATTGAGTTTGCCCCCACGCTGGGCAAGCTGGTTTCGGGGCTGATCCTGTTCGTCTGTGCCATGATGGCCATCGCCCAATTGAAGATCGACACCGACATTGTCCGTATCGTGACCAGCTTCCTGCTGGGCGGCGCGGCGCTCGCCTTTGGATTGTCGTTTGGCTTGGGTAATCGCGAGATCGTCCGCAACATCTCCGCCGGTTTCTATGCGCGTAAGGTGCTGGTCGTGGGCCAACCGGTGGATATGGCCGGGCAGAAAGGCGTGCTGAAGGCCATCACCGCCACCCACGTCGTACTGCAATCGGGCCAGCAGGAAGCGCTGCTGCCGAATGCCGTCCTGCTGGATCACACCGTGAAACTGGGCGAAGACAATACGCAGCCCTAGTGCCGTTCGTGGCACAATTGCTGGTGTTCCCATTTTTATGGAATCCAATCCAGCCCCCGGACACGTACCGGAAGATGTGAGTGCTACAGCCGCGACTCGCCCGGGTATCTGGCAGGAGCGGGATCACCAACTGAGGGCCTATCTGGAGCGCATGGGGCGCGGCGAAAGTGAGGCTTTTGCCTTGCTTTACGATGCCACGTCGACACGCGTGTATTCGCTGGTGCTGCGTGTTCTGGGCAATCCCGCCGATGCCGAAGAGGTCTCGCTGGACGTTTACATGCAAGCGTGGCGGGATGCCAAACGCTTCGATGCCACGCGCGGCAGTGTCGGGGCCTGGCTGATGACCATCGCCCGCAGCCGGGCCTTGGATCGCCTGCGCAGCCACGAATCGCGCCAGAAGCGCGAGACCGCGCCCGTAGACTACGACCGGCCTTCGGATGCGCCCACTCCCGAAGAGCTTTCGTCGATGAGTGAGGACCGGCGTGCCGTGGCGGAGGCGATGGCGTCACTGGTGCCCGAGCATCGGGTGGTGATCGAACTGGCCTACTTCCGCGGCATGTCGCACAGCGAGATGGCGGCACATCTGGAATTGCCATTGGGGACAGTAAAGACACGAGTACGTTTGGGGATGATGCGATTGCGAGAGTTGATAGAGGGTGACCGGGGATGACGCCGATGCATACCGAGGTAAGCGACGAGATCCGGTCCACGGCGGCCCTGTACAGCGCGGGGGCACTGCCGGCAGCAGAGGCGCGGACATTCGAAGAACACATAACAGACTGTGCGGTGTGCCGTGCGGAGGCTGAGGCGTTCGGTGAAGCTGCGGATTTGCTCGCCGGGAGTGTGGAGCCAGTGGCGCCGCCGCCCTCGTTACGGGAACGCCTGTTAGGTCGCGTCGCCAAGCCGGAGCCTGATTCCGGTTTGCACGTGAAGCGCGCGAATGAAGGCAAATGGCGGGCAACGCCGTTTCCGGGCGTGACGTTCAAACTGCTCCACCTGGATCGCGAGACCATGATGATGACGACCCTGCTCCGCATGGAGCCAGGAGCGTTTTATCCCAAGCACCATCACGAAGCGTTGGAGCAGTGCCTGGTAGTGGAAGGCGACGTGCGCCAGGACGACGTCATCATGAGCCAGGGCGACTACAGCCTGTTTGAGGCGAATCGTGACCATAGCCGCATCACCACCGAGCGCGGCTGCGTGCTGCTGCTGATCTCCAGCGCCAAGGACGAAGTTCTCGAATAAAGTTGAAATCCGGAGTGGTTGGTCACTGCGTAATCCAAGCAGGAAGGATTTCACTGTGACTACAACAACCACTTCTTTAGAGCTGATTCAGGACCTGTACGCGGCCTTCGGTCGCGGAGACACCGGCTACATTCTGGAGCACCTGTCGGACGACTGCCGCTGGGTGTCGCCGGGCGAGGGATTGCCGAATGCCGGCGTGTTTGAAGGGAAGGCCGGCGCCGCCCAATTCTTCGAGCGGCTGGCGGCGTCGGAAGACATCACGCGGTTTGAAGTGCGTGAGTTCTTCGTCAACGGGGACAGCGTAGTGGCGCTGGGGCATGAGGAATGCCGGAGCAAGTTGACCGGCCGCACCGCGCAGACAAACTTCGCCATGCTGTTCCGCGTGCGCGAGGGCAAGGTGACGAACTTCGAAGGCTTCTTTGACACCGCGGCCTATGCGCGGATGCACCAGGCCTAAATGGGGAGCAGCCCGGCGCGGAGGTGCTGTAGCAAGGTTTCGGGGCGGACTTCGTGGCGACGCCAGCCGGGGAAGCCGCCCCATTCGAAGCTGCGGCGCAGGTAGCGGACGAAAGGCTCGTTGGTGAGGGTGAACTCGGCGTCCGCGGTCTCCGCGGGGACGCGGATGCCTTCGTAGCCATCGCCGTAAAGGCGGTGCTTGTAGAGCATGTCATGCGTGATGGGGAAGAGAAAGTCGTCGGATGGCTGTTCTCCGTCCTCTTCCTGGCGGAAGACATGGTCCTCGTATTCGATCAGGGCGTAGGCGAGCGGGAAAACGCAGAGCGGATCGGGGAGGACATACTCCTTCTGTTCTGTGAGTAGATCGTACTGGTAGCCGCAAAGACCCGAGAAGTCTCCCATCCACGCGACAGTGCCGACATGCTCGTACCACGCCTCCAGTGATAGAGGAAGTTGGCCGCAGGTTTCGGTGACTCTCGGTAGGTAGTGCGCAAAGTCCCCTGCCTCGGCGGCGGCAAAGGCCTGGTAGGGATAGACGACTTCGCCGAAGCGTGTGGATCCCCGCTCCAAAACAGGCGTGTTGGGTGTGAGGAAGTCGAAGCCCATCCTGCAGAGGCGATCATGAATGAGCTCCACGTTGTGCCGGGCGCGCTTAGGCGATGGCGTGCACATCGGCTTCCTGTTCAGCGTTGAGGTCGTCGATGTACTGCGTCGCCAGATGTTCCCAAACTTGCACCCGTTCTCCGTTGCTATAGCGCGATAGCAGACTCACGCCGCACACCCTAGCACGAAGGCCATGTAGAATGCCGGAATGCCACTCTTCGCGGCTCTCCTGATCCTTCCTCTCTTGCACGCAGCCTCCGCGCCGCCGGTCCGGGCAAAGCACGGCATGGTGTCGTCCGCCTCAGCCCCTGCTACCGATGCGGGTGTCGAGGTGCTGCGCAAGGGCGGCAATGCCATCGATGCCGCGGTCGCAACGGCCTTCGCGCTCGCCGTCACCTACCCAACCGCCGGCAACATCGGCGGAGGCGGATTCATGATCGTGCGCATGGCCGATGGGCGCACGGCCGCCATAGACTATCGCGAAACCGCGCCGGCGCTCGCATCCAAGACCATGTTCCTGGATGCGCAGGGCAACGTCATTCCCGATGCCAGCAAGACCGGCCATCGTGCCGTGGGTGTACCCGGCACCGTGGCGGGCATGGTGCTGGCTCACGAGAAGTTCGGCAAACTGCCCTGGAAAGACGTGGTCGCTCCGGCGGTGCGTCTGGCGCGCGACGGCTTCGTCGTATCGCATACGTTTGCAAGGGCATTGCAAGGCATGGAAAAGCGCTTCTCCCCATATGCGGCTTCAAAGCGCATCTTCAAACCGGTCGACGAGGGGCGTACCTTCCGCCAGCCGGAACTGGCCGCGACCTTGACGCGCATTGCAGAATCCGGCCGCGCGGGCTAAGGCAAGACTGCGGCGCTGCTCGAAGCCGAGATGAAGGCCCACGGCGGTCTGATCCGCGTCGAGGATCTGAAGGCCTATCAGGCGGTGCTGCGCCAACCCGTGCGCGTGAACTATCGCGGCCATGAGCTGCTGAGCATGCCTCCGGCGAGCTCCGGAGGCTTCCTCCTGGCGCAGATCCTGGGCATGCTGTCTGGCTTCGAAATCAGCCGGATGGGCTTCGGATCCTCGGCCACTTATCACGTGATGGTCGAATCCATGAAGCGGGCCTACGCCGATCGCGCGGCATTCTTCGGCGATCCGGCCTTCGTGAAGGTGCCGCTTGCCGGGCTGTTGGCGCCCGGTTATGTGGAGCGCCGACGCAAGGAGATTGATCCGGATCGCGCCACGCCCAGCCAGCAGATTCACGAAGGACAGCCGCCGGTGGAAGGTTCGGAAACCACGCATTTCTCCGTCGTGGATGAGGCAGGCAATGCCGTGTCGAACACCTACACGCTTCGCGACGGCTACGGCAGCGCGATTACTGTGGAAGGCGCTGGCTTCCTGCTGAACAACGTGATGGATGAGTTTGCCGCTAAGGCCGGGGCTCCGAACGCGTTCGGTTTTCCCGCCGGTGAGGCGAACACCATCGCGCCGGGCAAACGTCCGATCTCCTCGCAAACGCCCGTGATTGCCTCGAAGGACGGCAAGCTGGCGTTTGTCGCCGGAAGCCCCGGCGGCACCACGATTCCAAACACCGTGCTGCAGGTGGTCTTGAACCTCATCGATCATGGGATGAACGTGCAGGAGGCTGTGGATGCGCCGCGCATCCATCACCAATGGCTGCCCGACGAGGTGCAGTATGAGCGCTTCGCCTTATCCGATGACGTCGCAAAGAGCCTGAGAGCCAAGGGCCAGAAGCTGGCGTCCAACACCCGCGTCATCGGCCAGGTGCATGCGATCGCCATTGACCCGGGCACCGGCGTCCGCCTGGGAGCCTCCGATGCCCGCAGCGCCGATGGCAAGGCCGCCGGCCACTAAGCGCCTTCAGATCTTGAACCGGCACACCAGCCCGACATCATCGCAGTACCACATGTACCCCTGCCAGATTGTCATCCCGTGGGGCAGCGGGTCATTGTCGGCCAGTTGGATCTTCTCCAGCATCGCCCCGGTCTCCACGTCGTGCTTGAAGAACGCGTTGAGGTTGGAGTCCGTCACCCACAGGTACTTGCCTTCCCATCCAATGCCGTGCGGGCGATTGCCTGCCGTGGGGAACTGCTTCTGCACCACCCACGATTTCGGGTCGATGCAATAGACATGGCGTGACGGCGGCACGCAGAACCACAGCTTCCCATCGCGCCATTCCTGGCCGTGCGCACCCGTTCCGGGCGCGGTAGAACTGACCTTGCCCATCTGGAAGCCGCCCACCTTCTTCGGCGCGTTGGCCTTCTTGGGCGCCGGCGGCGCCACCTGGCGCATGTGCTCGGGCACGGGGCTGCTGCGCGCCGGGGCATCGCCCGCCATCTCATAGATGACGCCGGCTCCGGGCGTGAAATGCCGCTCAATCGCCTTCCCGGTATTGGCATCGCAGCGCACGATTTCACGGCTATAGGTGGAGCCAATCCACAGTGCCTCGCCATCGAACGTGATCCCGCTGGAGGCTTGGGTCTCAGTTTCGAAGCCCTTGATCACTTTGCCCTTGTAGTCCACCAGATGGGCCTCGTTCTTGGAGCCCTGGTCGATGATCCAAAGGCCGTCTTTGGTGGCCTGCAGGCCATTGGGCTTGGCGGCCGGCGACTTGAAGACAATCTCCACCTTGCCGGTCTTGCGAACCGGGAGCTGGTCTAAACGGGGCGCGGCCGCGGCCAGATTGGCTGCGGACCCAGCGGCAACAAGGCCAAAGAAGTTCCTGCGATTCACGAATAGCCTCCTTCGAAGGGCAGTGCGATCAGGCGGTAACGGGTTCCGGGGTGCGGGCTTTGATCAGGTCCAGCGCGACGTCCACGATCATGTCTTCCTGGCCGCCCACCATGCGGCGTTTGCCGAGTTCAACAAGAATGTCGCGCGTGTCGATGCCATAGCGCGTGCCGGCCGCTTCGGCATGGCGCAGGAAGCTGGAATAGACGCCCGCGTAGCCCAGCGACAGCGTCTCGCGATCAACGCGTACAGGCCGGTCCTGCAGCGGACGGATCAGGTCCTCGGCGGCATCCATGAGCGCGAACAGCTCGCAGCCATGGGGGATGTTCAGGCGGTTGAGGACGGCGATCAGCACCTCTAACGGCGCATTGCCGGCACCCGCACCCATACCCGTGAGCGACGCATCCACACGGATAGCCCCGTGCCGCACGGCTTCAATGCTATTCGCCACACCTAGGGAAAGGTTGTGATGCGCATGCATGCCGCGCTGCGTCTCGGGCTTCAGCACCTGATTGAACGCGTCAAAGCGTTCGGCGATCTCGTGCGTCAGCAGAGCCCCGGCCGAATCCACCACGTACACGCAGTGCGCGCCGTAGCTTTCCATCAGCGTGGCCTGTCGCGCCAGTTCCTTCGGCGGCGCCATGTGCGACATCATCAGGAAGCCGGCGACATCCATGCCGAGTTTGCGGGCATATTCGATGTGCTGCTTGGCGATGTCGGCTTCGGTGCAATGCGTGGCAATGCGCGTGGAGCGCGCGCCGGCCTGATAGGCCTCGTGCAGGTCTTCGATGGTGCCGATGCCGGGCAGCAGCAGTACGGTCACCTTGGCCCGCTGGATGTTGGCGGCCGCGGCTTCAATCCATTCCAGATCCGTGTGCGCGCCGAAGCCGTAGTTGAAACTGGAGCCCGCCAGGCCGTCGCCATGCGTGATCTCGATGGCATCCACGCCGGCGGCATCCAGCGCACGGGAAATCGTGGCTACCTGTTCCAGCGTGTAGCGGTGACGGATGGCATGCATGCCGTCGCGAAGCGTGACGTCCTGGATGTAGAGGCGTTGCTGTTCCATGTCGATCCTCCTTAGGCTGCCGTGGCCAGCCGTTCTCCGGTCTTCAATGCGGCAGAAGTCATGATATCGAGATTTCCGGCGTAGGCTGGCAGGTAGTGGCCCGCGCCTTCCACTTCCAGGAAGATGGACGTTTTCAGGCCTTCCTGCTTCGGCGAGCGGAAGTTCTCAAACTGCACTTCCTGCTTCAGGCGATAGCCGGGAACGTACGTGCGCACCTCGTCCACCATGCGTTTGATGGAGTCGGCGATGCGCTGCTCGTCGCCGAAGTCGCTCAGGCAGAACACGGTGTTGCGCATAATCAGCGGCGGGTCAGCGGGGTTGAGCACGATGATGGCTTTGCCCCTGGCAGCGCCGCCGACGCTTTCGATGGCACGTGCGGTGGTATGCGTGAACTCGTCGATGTTGGCGCGCGTGCCGGGTCCGGCGGACTTGCTGGCGATACTCGCCACGATTTCGGCGTAGTGCACCTTAGCGATGCGGTTCACGGCGGAAACCATGGGAATGGTGGCCTGGCCGCCGCAACTGACCATGTTGAGATTCGGGGCCTCGAAGTTCTGGCCCATGTTCACCACTGGCACCACGTAGGGGCCGATCGCGGCGGGCGTGAGATCCACGATGCGTTTACCGGTGCCCTGCAGCGCTTCGTTATGATGCGCGTGGGCCGGGGCGGAGGTGGCATCGAAGACGATTTCGATGTCGTCGAACTCCGGCATGGCCTTGAGGCCTTCGATTCCTTTGTCCGTGGTGGCCACGCCCATGCGTCGCGCGCGGGCCAACCCGTCCGATTCCGGGTCGATGCCCACCAGCACCCCCATCTCCAGCGTTTTCGACGCGCGGAGCACTTTGATCATGAGGTCCGTGCCGATGTTGCCCGAACCGATGATGGCTATTTTCGTGGCCATAAAGTTTCAATCATCCTATTGCAGGCCGGAAGGAATGGCAAGCGCGGCTCATTCTGCATGGTATGCGTGGGGCCATGCAGGATCTGCGGGGTGCTCGCCCCGGTTCTCCCCGTAAGTGATTGGTTTCCCAGGCGGCCGTGTTTGGCACGTCCAGTGCACTTCTGAAGGGCGAGGTCTGAAAGGAGACCGAAGAAATGAAGAGAGTGCAGATTGCTGTTGCGACGGCGGTGATGATGACACTGAGCGCCATTGGCGCGTACGCCCAGGCGCCCACGACTCCAGGTTGGGGTCAAGGCCAGGGCCAAGGCCAGGGACAGGGCCACAAGCAGGGTAAAAAGCAGGGCAAGAAACTGGGGCCCCAGGACGGCTCCGGCCCGCAGCATCCTCCGGGAACGGGCGGCGGCAATGGCGGCGGTGGCGGGCGTGGACGCGGGCGCCGCTAAATCAAGGTGCGGGAGAGACCCTACGTTCCAACAGAGTCACCTGACCAGGAAATCGATGATGGGTGACGCCGGGATCACTGTGATTTTCCCCCGCCGTGATCCCGGCCGGTGCGGCAACCAACAGCGGCGCGTGATGGAAGAACAGCGGGCTGCCGTTGAGGGACACCTTGATGAGCCGGTCCTGCGGTGTGTAGAGGAAGTGGAAGGTCTGCGGCCGGTTGCCGGGAGCCTCGCCGGTGTGATGTTCCAGGCGCTGCTCGCCGTATTGGGAATAAACATGCAGTTGTTCATCGTAGCGATCGGCGAACAGATAGTAGTTGTGGTGCGAATGGCCGATGGTGAGCAGCGGTTCGGCATGACCCGGACGTGCAGGTGTGAAGACGGCCTGGAAGCGCACGTTGATTTCGGGGTTCAATAGGGGCCGCGTCTCGTCACTGGCGCTGAAGCGCGAGGCAAGCCGCACATAGTTCCGCGGACGGTTCTTCAGCAGGTCGAAGTAAGGGCCGCCTATGCCAAGAGCGAGATTGACGAACACACTATAGGCCACCAGCGCGGTCAGCAGCAGAGCAGCCGAGCGTCGGCGCGCCGCCAGAACGGCCAGCACCGCAAGGGCGGGCCACAGCAGCAGCGGCAGGAAGTCGGCCACGTAGCGGTGCGTCGCGAAATGATTGGAAATCAGAAATAACAGCACGCACCCTCCGCCGCCGACAGCCGTGAGCGCCACACCGCGCGGGCGCCCTCCCAACTCCGCCGGAGTCAGGAGCGCAAAGGCAATCAGCGGCGCGGTCCATAGCGCGCCGGCAATGGGCTCCAGGAAGTATTCCGGCGGCAGCGGGTATCGGTTAAAGTTGTCGAAGGGGAAGCGGAACCAGAGCCGGATCCACGGGAAGACAGGCCCGATCTCCGGAGGCGCCAGTAGGAAGTAGAAGACGCCGGGAAGCCAGTTGGCCGTGGCGAACTCGACGCGATTCTGGCCCGGACCGCCCAGGTGGTAGCGAAGGCCGAACTCCAGCGGGTTGGCGAAACGCGCGTAGTTGTAAGTAGCGATGCCCAGCCCAACCGCCATGTATCCCGCCATGTACGGGAGCACGTACCTTCGCCATTGCGACGTGAACCGCACCGCAACCGCGGCGGCCAAGCCAACGAACAGTAGATGCGGGCGGCTGCCGACCGCAAGCCCAAACGCCAAGCCTGCCGTGGCCAGCCACCATGGGCCAGCCGGCTCCATCAACCCGCGCAGCAGGCAGTAGAGCCCGGCCGCCGTGCAGAAGTAGCCGCAACAGATGGCCACTTCATAGACATCCACGCGGTTCAACAGAAACGGCATGCCTTGGCACACTCCCAGGCCCAGCAACAGCATTGCGGTAGGTAGGGGGCCAGGCCGGACACCGCAATGCCCCAGCAAGCGAAACAGGGCAGCGGCATAGAGCAGAAAGCCCGCGAAGGCGAACAGGAACGCAGCGAAGTTCTGCGGCAGGTCCTCTCCGGTCAGCAGCCGGTAAGGGGCGAACAGCAGCACGGCAGGCGCGACGCCGTAGTAAAGGTAGTAGCGCCCGTTGTAGAGCGCGACATCGTGCATCTTCAGCGCCGGGTCAACGGCGGGATCCCAAGGGTTGGCTAAGGCGAGCAGTTGCGGATTCGGAGCAACGGGCAAATACAGGTGGCCGTTGACGAAGCCGCGGGCCAGCAGGTTGTAGTATCCGAACAGATCAGACTTGCCCCACCGAAACCGTTCGCCTGAAGCAACGCGGGCCGTCCACTGGAAGTAGAGGGCAATAACGACGCACACGACGGCTATGGAGAGCCATCGTTGCCAGGATCGTCCGCGCACCCTAACGATTGTAGTGTGCGCGGGCGGACTTTAGGCGCTAGGCTCTGACCTTGTCGTAGTCGATGGGGTCGTTCACCAGGTGGTACAGCGGCTCGCCATCCTTCGGCAGGTAATACGTCTTCATCGGCGTGCGCTCGAAGTCGGTAAGCTTGCGGCGCTCCGGCTTGCCGTTCACCAATTCAAAGATCGGCACTTCCCACGGGTTGAACGTATCCAGCAGGCCGCGTTCCTTGGCGATGCGGAACAGGTTCACGGCACCCGGCTCATGGCCGCCCAGGTACATGCCGATCATGTCCAGCTTGAACTGATTCTTGCTGCACATGACGAAGTTCGTGAGGTAGTCATTGCCGATGCCGAAGCCGTCGCCATCGCGGCCGTAGATTGCTTCGGTGATGTGCAGGCCGGGCTTCAGAACCTGGTTGTTATCGCAGGTTTTATGGGCCCAAATCTCCTGGTTAATGGGCGCCAGCGAGTGCTTGCTGTCGTAGCGCGCGTAGCCCATCTTGAAGTGATTCTCGAAGTAACGGGAAACGCGCGGTTCCACCTGCTTGTGGATGTTGGGCTGCATCCATTCGGGCGCGCCGGTCACCATCTGCCAGCCGGGACAGAAGCGCACGAACGGCTTCACCACCAGACCCTGCAGGTTCTTGGTGGCCAGCGACATGCACATGCCGTGCGACTTCCACTTGGCGATGTTCAGCAGCCAGGTGTCGGGCTCATTGACCGGAGCGTAGTGCGGGATATGCGTGTACACCACCGGGTCCGGCACCTTTGTCCAGGTCATTTCGAAGCTCTCTTCGAAGTTGCGGACGCGGCGGTCTGGCTCATTCACTTCCACGCCGTGGCGGTCATTGATGTCGGCCATGCCGCGGTAATTCCAGCTATGGAAGTTGTTGGCTTCCAGGAAGTAGAACTTCTTGAGGCCGATTTCCTTCAGGCCGACGATGATGCCTTCGTAGAACTGCGGGTCCGTGCCGGTGCCCCAGTTTTCTACGTGCGGCCGCTTGTTGCGGACGCTGGTGAAGTTCGGCTTCAGGATGACGCGGTGCGAGATGGGGATGCCGCCGGGGCCTTCATGCGGGACAAACACGTCGCGGGCGAACGCAATGCCTTCCTTCAGCTTGGCAGCCTCATCCATCTTGTGCGGCACGTTGGTGCGCTTGATAAAGACCGCTTGGGGATTGGCTTCAATGAACGGGTGAACGGCGAAGTGCGCCTTGGGAACTCGAGCGGCCGACGACGGCGCGCCGACGAGCGAAAACGGGGACAGCGCGGCCGCGCTGCCAGCAGTCAGGAACTCGCGTCTGGAATGCCCCATAGGTGAAGTTTAGCTGAGAAATTCGACGGTGGCGACGCGATTCAGATGCGGCAGGTAGATTTCAGTCATCGTGCCGCGATAGAAAAGCTTGAGTTCCGCGGGTTGGGCGCCCGGTTCGCGCACAACAGCCTTGCGGTAACGCCCCTGGACCCGGGCCTGCACTTCGTTGTCCGTAGGCGAGCCGTAGTTGGTCACGTGCAGCAGCAGTTGGCCCGGGCGCGTGCCTTGCGTGGCTAGCAGCACCGAGGAAAGCGAGTTCCACGTTCGGGCGGCCCGGCGGCGGTGCGTGACCAGATCGATGAGGTCCAGGGCGTATTCACTGGGGTCGGCTGCCTTCTCATGATAGGCCACGACAAAGCCTTTACCCAGAGAGTAGAACGTGCGGTCCTTGTCCTTCTTATGTTCACGCCAGGAGGCGTCAGGCTTGCTGTCAATGACCACGGTGGCACCGGCGCGGGCATAATCCCAAAGCGCGGCGGGGGGCGCTTGCTGGAGGCTGGCGGCGCCGATGACCAGGGTGTCGGGCGACGGCTTGGGTAAGGCGGCGGGATTCACCAGACGGGGCGTCGCGCCCCGGCGATAGGCGAGGTTGGCGAGTTCAGCCGTCTCTTCGCCTTTATCCACCACCATGGTGATGGCGGGGTGGACCGGCTGTCCAAAGAAAGTCTCGTGTTCGTCCAGCCATTTGGCCGTGGCGGCGAGGGAACGCCACGCGGCGAGGGCTTTGGGGTTGCCCTTACGCAGGTCCTCGCGATAGCGCGCGTCCGGCGATAGCAGCGCGTTGCCAGCATTGATGCGGGCTTCCACAAGCGCGATCTCGACATTCTCATAGGGGGAGATGACGGCAGGGTCGCTGGGTGGCTCGGCGGCGAGCATGACGTCTTTGTGGCCCAGCGCGCGTTCGTATTGAACGCGATACCCATTGGCATCAACCCAGGGTTCGCGGCTGGCGCTGCTGGCTTCGTCGGCGTCACCGCGCTTGGGCTGGCTCTTCACGCCGGGCCAGAGGGCGTCGGTGATGGCGCCGTTTGGGGGGGCCGCCAGCACACGGGTGATGCCGGCTTCCTTGAGGAGAGCTTCAGGACGTGCTTCGCCGTCAGGCCAGCGCAAAATCCGTTCTCGAGGCATGACTCTATTATGGGGCTGATGAGAGGCAGGTGGCGTGACGGCATGTGTTAGAAAATGGTGTCGTGGGAGCGTGGGGCGTAGGCATCTTCGATGACGATGTCGCTTGCGAGATTCGGGAGTTGTACCGGGACCTGCTCGGCGATGGGTACGCCCCGGACCAAGTCCGCGACGCCATCTTGCAGCACTGGTCGGCGTTCTTGGAGGACGTCAACGCGGGGCCAGTGATCGTGCTCGCGCTTGCCCTGACGCAGTGGAAACTGGGCCGGCTAGATGACGGGATGCGAGAACGAGCGCTATCAGTGATTCGCACTGGCGCCGCCACGGTGGCCTGGGAGGGTACGGGCGACCTACATAAACGAGAGGCTGCGCTGGCGAAGGCGGAGCAGACGCTGCTTTCGCCGCAGCCCGCAGCGCGTAAGCTAAGGAAACGCTTTCGGGATACTTGCGATTGGCAGCGAGGGGAGTTGATCAGCTACCGGCTTCTTTCCGGCAATCTCGTGGTCTTCCGCATGCTCGGCTGCCACACAGATCGTGGTGGTAGCACGCCTGTGGTGGAGGTGCTGGATTGGGTAGGCGCGGAACTCCCTCCGCCCGAGGTCCTTCACCGATGCGCCGTCAGGACTAGCGACTCCGGCCCAGGAACTCATGGGTATCCGGAGACGGTGACGCAACTGTTCCTCGGCAGGATGAGCGAGCGGCAACTGCCGGTGAAGCGTGTGGCGTGCTTGAGGGTTACCTCAGAACCAACACAAGAGGTTGGCGGCTTTGCGGTTGTGATGTGGAGGACTCTGGATACGGACCTGCGAGAAGTGTTCGGTATCGAGTAGGCCGCAAAGAGCAAGTTCTGGTATCGCGCAGCTTGCCTACGGGTTCCGGATTTCCAGTTTCTCATCCTCAATCGAATCAGCAACCGTCAGAGCCTTGTCCCAACAGACCTCCTCCGCCGCACCCAAGCGGAACGACTTCTGGACAAACATCCGGTGAGGCTTCCCTTTACTGTACAGACCCGATCGAGCCACTTCGTTCAACGCCTCCTTGAAGGAAACGGACCGCTCCCGCATCGCGGCCCGCATGAGATGCTCCATATCCGGATCGAGAGTTACAGTCGTCCGCATGTCCGCATCGTAGCATCAGAGGCCTTGGCTCTTCCGTTTCCGCCCCTTGTCCCCGAGGCATATCGTTAGATTGTATGTGTCTGCCAAATGGCCGAAACCCAACCCGTTGGAAATCCCAACAAACTACCCGTCCGAACCCCTTTGGGGTACCGGTCCTTACTGCGAGAAGCGGCGCCAGAAGGAGTAGCCTGCTACGCCGAAGCCGATGGCAATCACGATCATCCGGACATGCGCCGGTTGCATGCGCTTGGCCATCCTCGCTCCGGCATAGCCGCCCAGGATGGAAGTCACGGCCATGGCGATGGCGTACTTCCACACAATGACACCTTCGAAGAGAAAGATTACCGCCGTGATGCCGTTCATGGTGGAGGCCAGGATGGCCTTCAGCCCATTCTGGCGATGGATATCGGGGATGCCCATGAAGCTCAGCGAACTCAGCATAAGGATCCCGATCCCAGCCCCGAAGTAGCCGCCATAGATACCCACCAGGAACTGGAAGAAGATGATCGTCGCGGCGGTCTTGCGGGTGGGCTTTTCGTGCGGATGGGTCTGGATGTAGCGCGCCAGCGGCCGTTGCAGCAGCATGAGCACGGTAGCCGTGAGGATAAGCCAGGGGACCAGCGATTCGAAAATACGTTCGGGGAAGCGGGTGACGGCGAAGGCGCCGATGATGCCGCCGAGCAGGCTGGGCGGCCACAGCAGCGCCAGTTCGCGCTTGGTATGCGCGAGTTCCTCGCGATAGCCCCAGCCGCTCGATAGCGATCCTGGAAACAGCGCGAGTGTGCTAGTGGCGTTGGCTTGCACGGGGCTGAGCACGGCTAACAGGGAAGGGAAGGTGAGCAACGTGCCGCCGCCGGCAATGGCGTTTACCGCGCCGCCAAGGAAAGCGGCGCCGCAGAGCAGGGGATAGGTGAAAAGCGTTTCGGCCAACTCGCTATTGTTTCACGGGTGATGGCGGTTCGTGCGCTATAGCGCCTGCGAGAGTCGCCAGGACAGATAGGAGACAAAGACGGCGAGCAGGAAGATGCCTTCGCCGCGGGTGATGGTGCGCTGGCTGCGGATGGCGATGGGTAGCAGCACGATGGAGAGTAGCGCCATGACCAGGAGGTCGGTGTGGCCGCCTTCAGGCAGCTTCACCGGGTTGATGGTGGCCACCAGGCCGCCGATACAAAGAACGTTGAAAATGTTTGATCCGACGATGTTGCCAAGGGCGATGTCGGGGTCGCCGCGGCGGGCGGCGAGGATGCAGGTGGCGAGTTCGGGCAGCGTGGTGCCGAGCGAAATGATGGTGAGGCCGATGACCGCTTCGGAAAGACCAAAGGCGCGGGCGATGAGGACGGCGTGGTCGACGGTCCACGTGGCGCCCTGGGAGACACCCACCAGGCCGCCCACTGTGTAGAGGATCTCGCGCCAGAGCGGCTGGGGCTTGGCACGCGCGGCTTCTTCCTTCACCTCGGCGATGAAGACATCGGTCCGGCGGCTGGTGATGGCCTGGCGCGTCGTGTAGTAGAGGAAGATGCAGAACAGCAGCAGCAGGACCAGTCCATCGGTGCGGCGCCACATGTTCTCGGCGGTACCATCCAGCCAGCGATCGCTACTCAAAACGACGAGCGTGGCCACCCCGACGATAAGCATCGGGATCTCGCGGGTGATGAGCGAAGGTTCCACCTTCATCGGTTTGATGATCGCCGTGATAGCGAGAACAAAGCCGACGTTCACCAGGCAGGAGCCGACGACGTTGCCGAACGCCAGGTCCGTGGAACCGCGCGCTGCCGACAGCCCATTCACCACGAGTTCTGGCGTGCTGGTGCCGAAGGCAACCACGGTCATTCCGATCACAACGGGCGGCACACCCAACGCGGCGGCGATTCCCGAAACGCCGTCGACGAAGTAATGCGCGGCGATGAGGAGCAGGGCAAGCGAGCCGGCCAGCAGGAGGAATTCCACGGCGTTTAGCCCACCAGGAAACCTTCGTTGACAAGGTCGTCCTTGAGGTCGCCTTTGGCGTTGCGCGGATAGCCGTACAGCCAGAAGGCGTCGGGGAAGTCATCGCAGTCCCAGATGGACTCTTCGGTGAAGACCAGCAGGCGACGGAAGCGCTGGTCGAGTTCTTCCACCTCGCTCTGAAGTCCCAGCGTGCTGATGATGGCGCGGATGTCCAAGTCGTTGCGATAGTCTTCCAACCCGAAACGGTAGCCCGTTTCGACAGCCGCGACGAAGTGGCTCCACTTTTCGATAAGGCCTTGCTTGCCTCCCTTCACCAGGTGGTCCGGAAATCCGTTTTCTTTCAGAAATGTTTTCACTTCGGCGTCAGTCATGCGGGGAGGTTACCTTTACTTGGGGCGTTTGGCCTGGCGCCAGAAGTAGCGCTCGCCATCATTGGGGATGAAGAAGGTACGGATGGTACGGTCCTGGTTGACGGCCAGGAACCAGCCCTTCTTCTTGTGGAATCGCGTGATGACGCGGTCCTGGCGCACGGCTTCCAGGATGTCACCGCCTTTGGGAGCGTCGCGGAACTCCTGGGCCATTTTCAGATACTGTTGTTTGGTGATCTTGCCGAATTCGGCGCCGTGTTTTTCGTAGTGATCGGTGTACTGCCCGGCGCTGCGAAAGCCCGGTCCGCCCTGTGCCAAAAGCACAGCAGCGGCCAGCAGCAGCGCCAGCCAGAGTCTAGTAGCGGAACGCCACGCCTGCATTCTTTCCATA
>JAEUQF010000373.1 GCA_016789745.1 Bryobacterales bacterium | reverse complement strand
CCCCCAACATCGCTTACGACAGCGCGCCTACAGGCGCGGATGATGAGCCGTGCTCAGCGGCGTGTCGCCGTTCCATGTGCTGTTTCTGGTGGTGGCAACTTTAAGCGAGCAGAGGTGGTCAATTTCTCCAGCGCGCCGAAGGTTGAAGTGGATGTTAACAATTCACGGAACGAGTTATCCCCCGGAATGTATCCGCAAATCGACTGGCCAACACGGAGCGGTCATACATCGCTGCTGGTCCCTCCCTCCGCGATCGTAACGACAACCGAGCGCACCTTGGTGATTCGCGTATCGGCCGACGGGCGTGCGGAATGGGTGAACGTGCGAAGGGGCGCGGCGGCAGGAGACATGGTTGAAGTGCTGGGGCAGCTCTCGCCAGGGGACGTGATTGTTCGTCGGGGTAGCGACGAAATTCGCGAGGGCACCAAACTACAGGTCCGAAAGGCTGGCTAGTGTCGCCGGGCAGGTTCTCTCACCTCTCACAACCCCTCATCAGCTTTGTTTCGGCGCGCACGAGCGTGCGATCCTCACCTGTGTCCGGCGTTCAGGACTGCGGGGCATCTTCCCAGTAGTTTGAGTTCTTGGAGCCGTTGGGGGGAGCCGAGGTACACGATCTGAGCCTGAAGTTGAACTCTTGATCTCTGGATCCCGGCACGCTGCACCCGAAACGCCTTCGCCATTCCGACTGCGGTAGCGAAACCAAACGGCCACGCGCAGAGGACTGCTTACGCCAAGCTCTTCAAAAGCTGAACCTCGCCGCTAACTGAAAAGCCCGCGGACCACCTGAGCCGAACACTTGTGTGTTTCGGCTGGCTGGTTGTGCGAATGTTGAGGGCTGGAGCAGGTCAGTGCTGTACCCGGCGAGGTTGGCGATGTTGAACGCATTAAACACCTCCCCGAATACGTTCAACTCGTACCTCTTGTTGTTGAAGAGGATGAGTTTCCCAATCCGAACGTCGGTTGAGAAAAACGTGTCGGCAAACCCAAAGCTTGCGGGCAGATTCAACCGCGGCCTCACCTGTGCAGTGGGAGTAGTGGTCCCGGCAGAACGGCTGTTGTAATCCTCGACGATCCGCCTCAGGTCATCTTCGTCCAGGCCCCGATTGAATTGGTTCCACTTTGTCCCCGGCAGCAGATCGTTGATTGTTCCGTCGCCATTGAAGTCAATGCCGGCAACCTGTGCGCGGAAGGGCGGTTTGCTCAAGTAGGACGTGATCGACGAGAACCTCAAACCCCAGGGCAGGTCCACAATACCCGAGATTGTGAGCGAGTGTCTTCGATCCGTAGCAGCTGGTCCATAACTCTCGAACCAGTTGTCGTTATTGATGATCCGGTTCAGCCCAACGTTGCGCCCACGGGCATACGAAGCCGTAAACTGGTACCTCCGCGACCAGCGTCGGTCCAATTTCAGCAACAAGCCGGTATAGCGCGAGGTTCCTGCGCTCAGTTGTACCTCGATCGGCCCTGTCGAGCATCTCGCGGTCGGATCAAGTGTTTGCTGGGCGCCGACGCAGGCTGGAATCACTGGCCCTCGCGCGCTGCTCCATCTGTTGAAATCGATCGGGCCCGTATCCATGTGAACAGAGCGGCGCATCACAAGGTCGGCGGTGATGACGAGGTCCCGCACGATCTCCCGTTGCAGGCCCACACTCACATGGGCCGAGTAGGGCGAGACGAAACCCGGCGCCAATATTCCCGTCCCCTGCTTAAAGGTTTCGATGTTCCTAACCGACAAGTCGTTGTTACTCGCATTCCCAAACTGCTGCAGCAGCGTCCCACGAACGCTCGGTAGGATCGAGAGCAGGTGTGCGCCGGTGAACTGCGTCGGGGCTGTTTGAAAGTTAAGGGATCTTCCTATGGGCACCGTTGGCAGTCCCGGAATCGGGTTCGGAATCAGAGATCCATCGATCACCACTCGACCAGTTCCTCTGGGGCCAAGGGTTGAGCGCTCCAGAAGGCGACGTGATGCCAGTGGCAGTTCGTAATTCGTGCCACCGCCGGCTCGGAGCACCGTTCTCCGATCTTGAGAGACCGCCCAAGCGAGACCCAACGATGGCGCAAAGTTGTTCCAATCCCGCCTCGTTGCTCCCAGTCCATTGGACCCTAGAAGAGGAGCCAGGTAGTCAGGTTTGGGCAGATCCTGATTCGTGAAGTCTGCTTGGTAGTGGTATGCCACGCCGTAGTTGAGCGTAAATCGGGGCGTAACCCGCCATCGATCTTGCCAATAGAACCGGAGGATATGATCGTTCCGTGCATTCTCAAACTGAAATGACGGCGGTTGGCGAGGATCGCCGAAACCGATCGAGGCTCCCAGCAGCGGGAGTTGAAGAACCTGGTTGATCGTCCTAAATGAACTCGGGATTGGGATCCGGGCCTGCGGCGGCACCCGAGGATCTGCGTTGTAAACCTGCACGAGCTGTGGCGAATAGAGAGTCATGGCCGCAGGTTCGAATAGCGCCAGGAACCCATCACTTCGGTCGAACTGCCACTCGATGCCGAACCTGAACTGATGAAGCCCACGCTGCGCAGTCATGCCGTCAGCCAAGTGGTAGCGTCGGGCGTCGCCGCCTTGTGGCACGAATGGGTGGTTTCCAATCATCAGATCAGTGCCGAGGATCGCTAT
Source organism: Bryobacterales bacterium (assembly GCA_016789745.1). Lineage (GTDB taxonomy): Bacteria > Acidobacteriota > Terriglobia > Bryobacterales > Bryobacteraceae > CADEFT01. Next base: position 3,156 of record JAEUQF010000373.1, on the reverse strand, counting down.
TTGCGGCAAGCCGAGGCCTATGCAGTCGCCGGGGCAGCGATCGCGAGTAGGCGGCAAATTGCGAGTGTGCCAGTACCAGTAGGAGAATCGCACTTCATTGACCAGAGTGGGACGAAGGGAGGTCGTTAGCGAAGCCATACTCTGATCAGCCCGGTTACGGTTCACGCTCCAGTTGGATGGCAGGCTCCCCGTCCCCGAACGCGGAATGAGTCCTTCGTTTTGATCGTGAGAATAGCGGACGAAAAGGTTGTTGGTCTCATTGAGGCGAGCGTCGAAGCGAGCCGTGATCTGGTGTCCGGTCAGATCGCTGGGAAAGATGCCCCCGAGAGCTGAAAATTCTGGCGCCCGCGACTGCACGGTTGCGGCGCCGTCCTGATTCATGTGTTCGTAGGTCGTGAAGAAGAAGAGCTTGTTCTTCTTCACGGGTCCGCCAACATTAAAGCCAGCCTGACGCCGAGCGAAGAAGGGCTCTGGATTGGTGGGCTCGCGGCGCAGTGCCGGGTAAGCTGCCAAGTTGTGGTCACGGAAGAAAAAGAACCCGCTTCCATGAAACGCGTTGCCGCCAGAACGCGTGGCCACATTGATCGCTCCCGAAGTCGTCAGACCCATACTCAAGTCGAGGTTCAGCGTGGCGATCTGAAACTCGCGCACGACCTCTTGGGAGAAGTTCTGCGGCGTGCCTCCGGCTGCGGGACCGTAGATCGGGCCGCCGTCCATTGTGGTACGCGTCTGCTCCGCTGGACCGCCCAGGATCGAGACGTCGAACTGCCGCGTAAAGAATCCTGCGGCAGGAACTGAGGTTACCCCGGGTTCGAGAATTGCCAGGCGCAGGAATTCTCGACCATTCAGAGGCAGGTTCTCAATCTGAAATCGCGATACGGACCCTTTGACGCCGTGCGTTTCGTAATCGAGCGGCAGCGTGCGATCAGTCGCCTCTACCGTCTGCTCCAGCACTCCCACTTTGAGACGAAGATCAATGCGGGTCGTGTCTCCCGTTCGCACGGTTGCTACTAAAGTCAGCGTCTGGAACCCTTTGGCTTCAGCGCTGACATCGTAAGTGCCAGGCGGCAAGCTCGCCAGCGCAAAGATCCCCTCCGTACCTGAACTCGCCGTTCGTCGCAGCCCGGTGTCCTGATTGGCTGCGATGATCCTGGCATCACGGATCACAGCTTCGGACTCGTCGAAAACTGTTCCCGTGATCGTTCCCGTCGGAATCTGGGCGAATACGAGGGATGCAGCCAAGTAAACAAGTGCCGCAGAGCTGGAGACAGCACTGCAACGGAGCCTCATTGCCATCTGAAAGAAAGCCTCCACAACAAATCACAAGGCTTATCACCGGCAAACCTCAACGCCCTCTCCTTGTATCGAGCGGCCTGCCTCTTCATAGTGCGAATCGTCTGGGAGTGAGGGGAGTAACGGAGGCGAGTTTCTCCAGTATATTAGGGCTTATCCAGAGCCCGCTATGCCCTTCGCGCAATGTGAACGAATAGTGGGTACGCAGGAGCACGTGGGCGCGCGCCTACCGCGGGGGCAGCGATGGAAGTGTGAGGTGCGTTAGCCGCGTGCTCATTTATGCTGACAGAGAAAGCACATTGCGAAGCTGGGCATTCGGTTGCTCGTGCCTATGGACGTTATCTCGGGATCCAATGCTGCGCCGGCGGCGTATGTATCGTTGTGAGACCCCATTGAGGTGGCTGTTAATCTTTCCGGCCTTATTCGCGGGTTGCCACCAGGCAGGGCAACCCAAATAGCTCCGTCCAACTCCGCACCACGCTCCTTCGGTAGGCAGGCACACTGGTTCCCTTACTCCACTCATCGTTGGAGATCGCGACCGCCATGGTTGGCTTGAGTCGCATCGCGGACAGCCAGGTCCAGGGGATTAATTGTTCATAGCAGATGAGAACCGCGAGCCGCTCGTGGCGCACACGGAAGACAGCCGATCCGAATGGATTCAATGGAACGCTTCCATTTGCAAACGGGCGCCACATGCCACCAGGGACCGGCACACGCTGCTCGAAATATCCGTGTTCTGAGCCCCTGGCGAGAAGAACGTTTCGTGTCAATCTGCCATCCTCAATTGTTGACCCAATCAGGACCGTAGTTCCGTTACGCCTGAGTTGGTCGTCGGTGTCCCGCCAGAAAATCTCGGTGGCCGCCGTCCAGGTGGGAACTGCCGCCTCTGGAAAGACCAACACCGCTTCTGGCGCCTCGATCGACCGACGCTGAACAGCGGTCAACCGCTGGAGGTCGCATTCTATGGGCGGGCAACTCGTCGTTTGATTAACTCCCAACCAACCTGCCGCCGTGGATGGCGTGCCGTCAAATCGCGCGTGGAAACCGAACGACGCGATCGCTAAAGTCGCAGCCCCAAATCGCGGATAGAGAAGTAGCAACGAAGGTAGGGTGAGCATGCCCAGGACGCCTGCCCAACCGGCGCCGGGAAACAGGAAACCCGCTACTGCCAGGGGATGCCCAATACTGATGACTCCCAATGGAGGAACGATGATTGCGGTAAGCACTATCGGCATCCGAGACGCAGCAACCGACTTGATAGGCGACCAGAGCGCTGCGAACGGCATCGCCAGAAGTATCGACGCAGTGACACATACCAACTCACCTGTGATAGCCGCCTGGGCTGTCCGGTGCAAGTTGTATGACACCACAGCACCGGGCCAACTGCATGCAAAGTAGTACGTGAACGCGGCCAATCCTGCACCACGACGAGTCGGTTGTAGGACGGCAAGAGCAGGAATCAGGACGGATAGACACATCAAGGCTGGGATGCCCGTTGCGTGTGCAAATCCGATGATCAGGCCCGCGGCAGGTCCCAAAAAGAATGGACGGCTCATCTATTCCAGAACGAGGACGGGACGAAGCGTTGCCCGAATCGAAGTCAACGAAATCGGCCCGAAGTAGCGGCTGTCGAAGCTTCGTGCACTGTAGCTCGACAACACCCAAACACAACCCGGCTCGACCCGCGTGGGGTCAACCCGCAAAACGGGCATCGGCCGTCCCGCTGTGTCCGCGCCACGTGGGGCGCTGTTCGGGACAAGTCGGCCATTCACGACTACACCAGCCTCTTTGACTTGAACCCAGTCGCCCTCCCGCGCCGCAACAGGCTTGAGGAGCGGTGTTGCGCCGTCAGGGCAGGACCCG
>JAEUQF010000362.1 GCA_016789745.1 Bryobacterales bacterium | reverse complement strand
CACAAGGACATCTACCAGCAGTGGAAGAGCAGCGTCCATCACTTCGCCAGCTTCAACAACCAGTTCTACCGCGCCTCCATCGAACGCATGCAGGATGTCCAGGGCTCTACACAGCCCAGTAAGTGGTGCGCCGGCTGCCATGATCACGCCGTCCTCCTCAGCGGCCGCTGGGAGAAGCCCATCCGCGAGCAGATCAACACGCCCGAAGCGCAGGCCGGTCTCGCCTGCGTTGCCTGCCACTCCATTACCCACGTCCGCGACACCATGGGCAATGCCGCCTTCAACGTCGAATACAACTGGCTCCACAAGATCGCCGGCAACAAGAACAAGTACGTCCAGGCCTTCGATTCCTTCCTCACCTACCTCAATCCCGAACCGCACCGCCGCACGTTCCTCAAGCCCATCCACAAGAACAACTCCGAGTTCTGCGCTTCCTGCCACAAGGTGCACCTCGACGTCCCGGTCAACAACTACCGCTGGATCCGCGGCTTCAACGATTACGACAACTGGCAGGCCAGCGGCGTCTCCGGCAAAGGCGCGCGCTCCTTCTACTACCCACCGCAGTCGGCCACCTGCGGCGGTTGCCACATGCCGCTGGTCGCCTCCAATGACCCCGGCAACCGCGACGGCAAAGTCCACTCCCATCGCTTCCCCGGCGCCAACACCGCCGTCGCCCTAGTTAACAACGACAAGGAACAACTCGACACCACCATCGCCTTCCTCAAGTCCGGCTTTATCGGTGTCGACATCTTTGCTGCCAGTCCGGTCGAAGATGCCGCCGGCGTGAAGATGGTTCGCCGCGCCGGCGAGCAGGCCCAACAAGCCACCTCCACCTTCGCCGTCGGCGAGGAAGCCGAGACCCCTGGCCAGGTGTTCCTCCGCGAAGTCGGCCGCGTCGCCGCGCCGCTCGACCGCACGCCCACGAAGTTCCAGCCCGGCTCCTCGGTCCGCGTCGATGTCGTCGTCCGCACCAAGCGTATCGGCCACTTCTTCCCCGGCGGCACCGTCGATGCCTTCGACGTCTGGCTGGAACTCGAAGGCCGCGATGCTGACGGGCAGCACGTCTTCTGGTCCGGGCAGGTGGAACAGAACGGCAAGGGGCCCGTGGAACGCGGCGCCCACTTCTATCGCAGCTACCAACTCGATGGCGAAGGCAACCACATCGACAAGCGCAATGCCTTCGAAACCCGCAGCACGCTGTACGTTCGCCTCATCCCGCCCGGCGCCGCCGATACGGCTCACTTCCGCATCGATCTGCCGAAGAACGTGAAAGGCCCGGTATCGCTGAACGCCAAGCTCAACTACCGCAAGTTCGCCTGGAGCTACACCCAGTTCGCCTACGCCGACCAGCCCACCAAGCCCGACGTGCCCATCGTCACGCTCGCCGAAAGCAAGGCTACCCTGAACATTGCCAAGCCCGGGGAAACCAGCGATTGGCAGCAGGTCCTGGACGCCGCCGATTATCAGCGCTGGAATGATTGGGGCATCGGCATGCTCCTGCAAGGCGACCTCAAGGGCGCCGAGTACGCCTTCAAGAAGGTCTGCGACACCAAGCCCGACTACGCCGACGGTCCGCTCAACATAGCCCGTGCCTTGATCCAGGAAGGCGAGACCGACGCCGCCAAGCCGATGCTCGCGAAGGCTCTCCAACTGTCGCCGAAGCTCGCCCGCGCCCACTTCTTCCATGCCCTGGTGGACAAGTCCGACGGCAACTACGACGCCGCGCTCGATCACCTTCGCCAGGCCGAATCGCAGTACCCCGAAGACCGCGTCGTACTCAACCAGATGGGCCGCGTGCTGTTCCTCAAACGCCAGTACGCCGACGCTATCCGCGTGCTCGAACGCGTGCTTCAGATTGATCCGGAGGACCTCCAGGCGCACTACAGCATGATGCTCGCCGCGCGCGGCGCCGGACAAGCCGAGAAGGCCAACTACCACGCGAAGCTCTTCCAGCGCTTCAAGGCCGACGAGTCCTCCCAGACCATCACCGCCAAACCGCGCCGCCTGAGCTTTGAGGACAACAACGAACGCCAGATGATCCACGACCACGAATCCATCCCGCTAGGGCGCAAGACATCATGACCACGGTCCTTGCTCTCCTGCTAGCCACCGCCCTCAACGCCCAGCCTACCTTCACCGACATCACCGCCAAGGCCGGCATCCGCTTTGTCCACAACAACGGCAAGAGCGGCAAGAAGTGGCTGCCCGAAACCCTCGGCTCCGGTGTCGCCTTCCTCGATGCCGACCAGGATGGCTGGCCCGACCTGCTCTTCATCAACAGCAAGTCCTGGAAGCCCGGCGGCGCCAAGTCCCTGCACAAGCTCTACCGCAATAACAAGAACGGCACCTTCACCGACATCACCGCCGGCAGTGGGCTCGATGTCGAGATGTATGGCATGGGCGTCGCCGTCGGCGACTATGATAACGACGGCCGCCAGGATGTCTACATCACTGCCCTCGAAGGCGATCGCCTCTTCCACAGCGAAGGGCCCGGTAAGTTCAAGGACATCACGGCCGCCGCTGGAATCCGCAACGCCAACTTCGGCACCAGCGCCGCCTGGCTCGATTACGACCGCGACGGCCGCCTCGATCTGTTCGTCGCCAACTACGTGCAGTGGAGCCCCGACAAGGATCTCTGGTGCTCGCTCGATGGCTCCGTCAAGTCCTACTGCACGCCAGAGTCATACCCCGGCGTCGCCCCGCGTCTCTACCGCAACCTCGGCAACGGCAAGTTCGAAGACGCCGCCCAGAAAGCCGGCGTGGCTGACGCGAAGAGCAAGTCGCTGGGCATCTCCGTGCTCGATTTCGACCAGGACACCTGGCCCGATATCTTCGTCGCCAACGATACCCAGCCCAACAAGCTCTACCGCAACAACCACAACGGCACCTTCACCGAAACCGGCCTCACCGCCGGCGTGGCGTTTGGGGAAGACGGCGTGGCCCGTGGCGCCATGGGCACCGATGCCGGCGACTATGACAACTCCGGCCGCCCGCACTTGCTGGTGGGCAACTTCTCTAACCAGATGCTCGGCCTCTACCGCAACGAAGGCAACGGCCTGTTCGTCGACGAGGCGCCGCGTTCCACCGTCGGACGCGCCAGCCTGCTCAATCTCACATTCGGCGCTTTCTTTTTCGACTTCGATCTGGATGGCCGCCTGGACATCTTCTGTGCCAATGGCCACCTCGACGAGGAGATCGAACGGGTGCAGCCGAAGGTGAAGTTCCGGCAACCGCCGACGCTGTTCCGCAACATCGGCAAGGGGCAGTTCGAAGACTACACGAAGAAGGCCGGACCTGACCTGTCGAAGCCGCTGCTCGCCCGCGGCGCCGCCTACGCCGACATCGACAATGACGGCGACCTCGACATCGTCATCGCCAATAACAACGGCCCTGCCGTGCTCTATCGCAACGACGGCGGCAACCGCAATCACTGGCTGCGGGTACGGCTGACCGGATCCAGGTCCAACCGTAGCGCCATCGGTGCCGTGGTGCGCATCACCACGCCGAACGGCCGCCAGTGGAGCATGGTCCGCAGCGGCTCGAGCTATTGCTCCCAAAGTGAACTCCCGCTCACTTTCGGGCTCGGCACTGCTGCTACCATTACATCTCTGGAAGTACAATGGCCGAACGGTGTCACCCAGCGCGTGGCCGTTCCTAAGGTGGACTCCGTCCTCGACATAGCGGAAGCCCCGAAGTAAAATCGGCTCAATGACTACGGAGGGATCATGCGGGTCGTTCTCGAGATCGTAGATGGCCCGTTCGCCGGGCAAATACGAGAGTTGTTCCCTGGCCAGACGCTCACCATCGGCCGCACCGCCAAGTCGCAGTTGATGCTCCCGTACGACAACTTCATGTCCGGGATGCACTTCCTCATCGAATGCAGCCAGACCGGCTGCGTGCTGCGGGACTGCAACAGCAGCAACGGCACCTGGGTCAATGGGAACCGTGTCGGTGAAGCTCCTGTCGGCGAAGGTGACCAGATCTCCGCCGGGCAGACGCGGTTCCGCGTCAAGGCCGAGTCCGAGCAGCCCTTTGATCCGGGCCGCACGTCCACGGCGCTGTTCATTGCTCCCCGCCCGGAAGACCTGACGGCGATGATGGGCATGCAACCGCTGCCTCCTCCGCCGCCGACGCCCGCCCCTGCATCCCCGCCGCCGCCTCCGCCGCCCCGCGACACCGTGGTCCTGTCTCCACAGCAGCAGGCCTTTGTCGCCTATCTCAAGCTGTTTCCAGCCCCGCTGTTTGCCCTGGTCAACGTCAGTATGGAAGAACGTGCCGGCCGCTGGCTCATCGGCTCCGGCGAGATGTACCAGTTCCTGAACGAAGGCCTCAGCCTCGGCGAAGCGTTGCCGCCGGGCATCTGCCTCACCTACCTGCCGGCCACCTCGCCGCTCCTGCCCAAGCTGGTCTTTGAAAGCTGGGGCCGCCACTGGTGCCTGTTCTTCACCTCCATGCATCCGGTGGACCAGATCCGCAAACATCTGCGCAACCTGATGGTGGTGCAGACCGAGGATAGCCGCCGCTTCCTGTTCCGCTATTGGGATCCACGCTTCCTGCAGATCTATCTGCCGGCGTGCTCCCCCCAGGAACTGGCGCAGTTCTTCGGGCCCGTGCACGCCTACGTCCTGCAGGATATGACGGACGGTGGCAAGCTCATCGAATATACGCTCTCCGAGCAGGGCCTGCAGACCAAGCCGCTACAGTTGGCGCATCCGGGCGTCTGATAAAATCAGAGACTTATGACCTTGGAAGAACTCCAACGGGAGTACACCCCGCTCCGCCAGCAGGCAGAAGCTGTGCGGAGCTATCTTTGACTCGCCCACTAAGAAAGCTCAGTTTGACAAGATAGAGGCCCAGATCGCGGCTCCCGACTTCTGGAATTCGCCCGAGACCAGCCAGAAGATCATGCAGGATCGCAAGCGGCTGGAGCAGGCCATTGCCGACGAAGCGCAGGTGGCCGACATGCTGTCGGAAATCGACACGCTATTTGAACTCGCGGCCGAAGGCGAGCCGGTCACCGACGACATCGAGCGGGCGCTCCGTCAACTCGATGCCCGTGTTTCGGACCTCGAAACCGGCATGCTGCTCAGCGGCGAGAACGACAACAACAGCGCGATTGTCACCATTCATCCAGGCGCCGGCGGCACCGAAAGCCAGGATTGGGCCGAGATGCTCATGCGCATGTACCTGCGCTGGGCCGAACGCAAAGGCTATGAGTCGGTGATCACCGACCAGCAGGACGGCGAGGGTGCGGGCATCAAGTCGGCCACCGTGGAAATCAACGGCGAAGGCGCCTACGGGCTGCTGCAGTCGGAGATCGGCGTGCACCGGCTGGTGCGTATCTCGCCGTTCGACTCGGCGGCGCGGCGGCACACGTCGTTCGCTTCGGTCTTTGTGATCCCGCAGCTGGATGACGAGATTAAGATCGACCTCAAGATGGAAGACGTTCGCGTCGATACCTTCCGCGCCAGCGGCGCCGGCGGCCAGCACGTCAACCGCACGGACTCGGCCATCCGCATGACGCACATCCCCACCGGGGTCGTGGTGCAGTGTCAGAACGAGCGGTCGCAGCACAAGAACCGGGCCAGCGCCATCAAGCAATTGAAGGCGCAGTTGTACGAACTGGAAATGCGCAAGCGCCGGGCCGAAGAGAAGAAGCTGGAAGATACCAAGCTCGATATC
>JAEUQF010000329.1 GCA_016789745.1 Bryobacterales bacterium | reverse complement strand
GCCTCGCTGGTGCAGGCGGTGGAACATCTCCGGGCCTTCGCCTACCGCCCGCGCCTGGTGAAAGCTCTAGGCCAGGAGCCGCTTTGGCTCAACCGGTCGACGGTGCTGGCCGCACAGGCGCCCGTATACCACCTGGAACGTCTGTGGAGCCTGAAACAACTCGGGCATGGCGTGAAGCTGTTGCAGGACGAGTGGAGCCGGTTGTGATACCCGGCATCACGTGGCTGGCTTCGTACCCGAAGTCGGGCAACACGTGGCTGCGCGTGTTTCTGGATAACTGGTTCGGCAACCGTGCCGAAGCCGTCGACATTAATTCGCTCCGCGGTGGCGAATGCTCGCCCAACAGCCGCGAGCGATTCGAGTCGGCTACCCTGCTGGAGCCCGACGATCTGCTGCCGGAGGAGATCGAACCGTTGCGGCTCCCGGTAATGCGGTTGCTGGCAAGCGAGACGCCGGGCAGCCCATTGGTGAAGGTGCACAACGCCTACACCCCGGCCTTCGGAAGTAGTACGGCACGGGCAGCCATCTACATTGTTCGCGACCCCCGCGACGTCGTGCCGTCGCTCGCGGCCCACTTCGGCATCGGGATCCACGAAGCAGTCGAGTTCGTGAATGGCCGGAGCGTGCTAGGGCAGACCGGGCAGCGCTGGCACCGGCAGTTGCCGCAGATGCTGGAAGATTGGTCCGGGCACGCGCACAGTTGGCTAGACCGGTGCGATGTACCGCTGCACGTGGTTCGCTATGAGGACTTGCCGGGGGCCTTCGTAGGGGTGCTTCGGTTTCTGGGCGAAGATGCGGAGGACACCGCGCGGCTGACAACGGCAATCGCCCATTCGCGGCTGGAGGAACTGCAGCGGCAGGAGTCAGAGAAGGGCTTCAAGGAACGGCTGAACGCAACGCCCTTCTTTCGAAAAGGGAAGGCTGGGGCGTGGCGCGAAGTACTTACGCCAAACCAGGCGGCGCGGATCGAACGGGCACACGGGGAGACGATGGCGCGGTTCGGGTATGAGGCAGCGTGCGCGGCGCGGGCGTGACACGCTACGGCTTAACTAACTCCAGCACTCTCGTCTTCGCCGCTAGCCCCATAAGCGCTCCGTCAGAACCCCATCCCGCCACGCACCCAACACGGGTTCGGCCCGGACCCGGTCGATGCCCGGCAAAACCCGCTCGAATTCCTCCTGGTTTGAAGTCATTGATGCTCGCCACGTCGCGGCGCACCACCTCCTGCGGCGACTCCATCCGCTTGTTCAGAGTATCCAGCAACTCCAGGTCATAACGGGAATACGTCGCGACCAGCAGAAGCAGGCGCAAGCCTTCCTCAGGCGGCGCTTCCTCCTCGGACCAACTCCGCAATTGGCTGGAAGCCAGCATCTCACGCAATGCCTGACTGGCAGGCCCATTGCGTTGCGCGTCTCCCCGAAACTGGTCAAGCAGGTCGTAGAACATCACCGTTCACCGCGCCCAAAGCAGTACAGCGCCGCCCCGGTACGGATGAAAATTCTACCCTCCGACAGCGCCGGCGTGGCAAACATCTCCTCACCCAAATCATTCAACTGCAGCAGTTCCCACTCCCGTCCCGGGCGCACCACGGCCACCTTCCCTTCCTCGGTCGCGAAGTAAAGCCGCCCCTCGGCCAACACCGGCGACGCCGAATAGCCACCCAGCGCCCCCGGAATCCGGCCCGTCTTCAGAACTTCCCCCGTCTTGGTATCGAAGGCCGTCAGAATGCCGCCGTTCTTCACGGAATAGAGAACACCCTCATACACCAGCGGCGATGGGATCACGCTCTCGAACCCCTTGTCATAGCGCCACAACAGCCGTGGTGCAGTGCCCGCCGCGATTTCCACCGCCACCAGCCCCGTAGGCCCATGCACGTGCGCATTCCACAGCCGCCACTTCTCCTCCGTCACTACACCATCGCGATTGCCTATGTACTGGCCCACCGCGCGCAGCACGTTCACTCCACCGTATTCGTCCGGACTGATCACGCCGTCCTTGTTCTTATCGCTACGTTCCAGAATGCGTGCGAACGGCTGGCTCGTCTGGAAACCATAGCCGAACGCGTAAAGTGTGCTGCCGTCCAACACCGGGCCGGCCACCATCGACGGACTCGCGTCAGTGGTGAAGGTACGCCTGCCGTCGGCCACGCGATGTCCACCAAGGTGATTCGCACCCACCGTCAGAATCTCTGTACCGGAGCCGGGACGATCATACAGAATCGGCGTTCCCCAACTCTCTGACTCCTCCCGCGCCACCTTCCAGCGCAGTTCTCCATTCGATGTCGCGTAGGCCGAAATGGACGACCCGTCCATCTGATCCGTCTGCAGGATCACGCGATTGCCGGCCAGAATCGGCGCCGCGCCCATCCCCTGCGCGTTCGCAAAAGGGCCCAGCGGCACGCGCCAGCGCAGTTTCCCCGCGCCGCTGTAGGAAAGCAATCCGGCATCCGGGAAGAAGACGTAAACGTTGTCCCCATCGGTGACAGGCGTGATGGCCGCCGGATGATTCAGCCCATTCACCCCAGCCTTGCTGCGGCGCGGTTCGGCCTGTTCCCAAAGCAGCTTCCCGGTGCGGCGGTCGAAGCACTGCGTGTACAGTGTCTCGTTCTGGAAGCCCGTCAGGAAGACATGCCGTGCCGTCAGCACCGGCGACGATTTCCCCGGCCGCAGCGGCGTCCGCCACAGCAGGTTCTTCTCACGTCCAAACTCCACAGGGAAGCCGGTAGCCGTGGAGATCCCCTGCCCGTTCGGCCCACGGAATCTTCCCCACTCCTCGGCACTCCCAAGCGGAGCGCAAATCAAAACCAGCGAAAACAGGCCGGCAGCCAGACGCATCACTGCGAGTCTACCCTACCGGCCGCGCGCTTAGCAGCCTACCTGGTTCAACACAAACCAGGCGAGAATCAGACTCGTCGGCACTCCCAGCAGCCATGCAATTCCGTATTTCATTCGCTCCTCCGGTGAAAAATTCCTTCCGTACGCGCGCCACCGGCACGTGTCCGGATAGTCTCCCCATCTGCAAGCGGAGGGCCTCAACGGGTCACCACGAGAGCGATATCGTACGTCAATCCTTCAAACCGGCCACCGCCACTTCCTTGAACCACACCACATCCCCAGGATCATGATTCTGCAGCCCGATGTATCCCTTGTTCGGCCGCACATTCTCCCGAACCGGCTCGCTCCAACTGCGCCGCGCCGGCAGGTTCTTCGCCGAAGAGTCAAAGCTGGACACCGCCTTGCCGTCCACCGTTACGGAGATGCGCGATCCCTCCAGCGTAATGATCATCGTCCGCCACTCCGCGCCAGGCCGCGCCTTAGCTTCCACCGCCTCCGCCAGCGAGTAGATCGCTCCGGTGCGATGCCAGGAATCGCCCGAATCCTGGATCTGCACCTCAAATCCATGATGCACGGCATACCACGCCCCCGCCTGCTTCTCCGACGACGCCGTCATGCGCGCCAGCATCGGCGGCGACAATTGGTTGTTCGGCCCGCGTTCCACACCCTCGGTCTTCTCACCCAGGCGCTGCAGGATCCCCGGATCCAGCCGCACGAACACGCCGGCATTGGAACTGGGCTTCTCGCTGCGATACACCACGCGGATCCGGCAATCACCAAAGGCGGCGCGCGTGTACACTAGCAGGCCCATCCCGCGCGGATCCGGCTGCGTCCGCAGCGCGCCCTGGTCGACAACGAAGCCGCCCCAGTCCACCTGCTGCCAGGCCGGGTCAATGCGGCCGTTGGTGATGAACGGCAGCGTCCTCCAATCGGTGGCAGCTACGGGCAATGAGGCGGCGAACCAAGCCATAAGCAAGGTGGGAGCAATCATGGGGGTACCGGTCTTCATTGTCACCCGCCATGCGTCGCACGTGCCAGCAGGCGGGCGATCACCGCACCCACTTCGGCGTACGCATCCAGATCGGAAGGCTTGGCCAGATACTCCGTGTTGGGCAGGCTGCGGACACGCCCCTCATCACGCGGACTGGTGGAGGAACTCATGACCAGTGCCGGCACGTCCGCAAGGCCAGAGTTTCGCCGCAAGGCATTTAACAACTCGAGACCATCGTACTTCGGCAGGTTGAGATCAACGATGGCCAGATCCGGACAGGGTCCGGAGGGGTTAGGATCGCCGCAGGAGGCAATCCACCTCATGGCGTTGGCGCCGTCAGCGAAGGTCATCAGGTCGGCGGCAATGCCCGCCTCGGAAAGTGCCAGCTCCAGCAGTTGGACGTCTGCGGGATTGTCTTCAATCACCAGGATCAACGGGAGTCGGTTCATACAGCTTTCTTCTCCGAGCGGCTGACCAGCATTTCCAGTGGGAGGGCGAAACGGAAGATGGAACCACCGGATTCCGCCCCGTCCACCCAGATGCGGCCGCCATATCGTTCGACCACGCGTTTGCAGATGGACAAGCCAAGACCGCTGCCCGGGATGGTAGGCCCGTGCAGCCGCTTAAAGGGAACAAATACCTGCTCACGGAACTCCGGCGCGATCCCAATGCCGTTGTCCTCCACCGAGAACACCAACTCCTCGGCTTCGCGATAGCCAACCGTAATCGTCGGAGCTGCCGGACCGCGGTACTTGATGGCATTGCCGATCAGGTTCTGCAGCAGCGCCACCATATGGCCTTCATAGGCACGCACCTGCGGCAGATCCGCCATACGGATCTCGGCCCCGCTCGATCGGATGGACAGCGCCAGGTTGTCCCGCGCCTTCTCCAAAGCCAGGTTGAGGTCGATACTGACATCAGGCTCATTTGGGGCACCCAGCTCCGCGTACGCGCGCAGATCGTCCACCAGTTCCCGCATGCGGCGCGCGCCTCCGACAATGTTATGCACAAAGCCGGCGGTTTCCGGCGTCTGGTCGAGCAGGGCGCGTTTCTGCAACAACTGGGTGTAGACCGTAATCATCCGGATGGGCTCCTGCAGGTCGTGGCTGGCAACGAAGGCGAAGCGCTCCAGGTCTTCATTCAGGCGCAGCAACTGGCGATTGGCTTCTTCTCTGTCGAGCAGCAGGCGCTGCAGTTCCTCATCGCGGCTCTGCACGCGGGAGAGCATGTCGTTGAAGGCGTCCACCAGCACCCCCATCTCATCGCCGGTAAGGCGTTCGGCGCGGATACTGTAGTCACGTGTGCGGGAAACGGCGCCCGCGGTGTCCACCAGCCGGAAAACAGGTTCGGCTACCTTGTCGCGCAGCCGTGCGGAGGCCAGTGCCGCCAGAATGCTCGAAAGCGCCAGAATCGCCAGCACGGTGGTGCCGTAGAGCGTACGCCGCTCGGTCACCTCGCCGAGGTCGTACTCGATCGAGAGGGTGCCCAGGCGTTTGCCGCGCAGTGTAATCGGACGCGAGATGGTTATGGCGCCGGCAGTGGGCATTACGGCAAGCTCCTCGCGGCGCGGCGGGCAAACGGCTCGGGTGCCGCTGCGGAAGTAGCGCGCCAGCACACTGCTATCGTTGCGATATATGCAGGCACCCACCAGGTGTTCGCGAGCGCGCAGCGCAGCCAGCGTCTCGCTGGCGGCCTTGGCATCTTCAAAGGCCAGTGGGGCGGCGCTGTTCTCGGCAATGATTTCGGAAAGAGCCGCCAGGTCCCGTTCGAGCAGCCGGCGATAGAAGAAGGAGTCGGTCCAAAGGATGCCGGCCGCGGCTAGCCCGACCGCAACAGTGGTGGTGGCCAGGATAACCGCCAGCAGCTTGCGCTTGATCGGCCAATCGCGGAACAGGCCGCGGAGCAGCGTCATCACTTCACCATCCTTGCCACCTGCAGCAGGCGCGAACTGAGCCTGACGCCACCCTGGCGCACGGCAGCCATATTGATGTCGAACCGAACACGGCGGTTCTCCATAACGAAAGCGATCATGCCGCCGTCGCGCAGGAACTCCTCGCCTTCGCCCACGGTAAGGACGCGCGGCGGCATCGCGGCCAGGCTGCGGGCGGTGTCGCGATTGGCGTGCGGGAAGTAGGCGACATCACAACTGGCACCTTCGAGCGAACGCAGACGGCGGGGTGTGATCCGGCGATTGCCGATGACTTCGCCGGCGAGGGTCTGATCCAGGGCCTGGCCGAAGGGATCGCCGCCAATGACGCAAACCGACAGCGACGCGTCGGGGCTGGGCGCGGCAGCCCATTCCACGAATCGCGTGAAGTTGAGGAGGAAAGCCGCCTTGACGTCGTACTCGGACGGAGCATCGGCGCCCCCTAATAGGGCGGCCAGCGCGAGCACCGTGATGTAACGGCGGAAAGGCATTGCGGGCATACCTTAACGAACCAAAGTGAGTCTGACAAAAAGGGCGCGGCGGATGCCGATATTGGGTCCGGGGTCGGCTGGAAACTCGACGTGGTGGGGTTGGAGCAGGTTGCGGCCGACCAGCGAGATGTCTACCGAGGCCGTGGGTCGCCAACCGAAACGAGCATCCACCGTGGTGTAGGAATCCACTCCGCGGAGGGCCAGTGCCGAGACGTAGCGGGCCGTAGCATCCAGTTCGAAGTTCTTGCCGAGTTGCAGCAGCGACTGCGCGATCACACGATGGGCCGGGCTGCTGCCTTCGGTGAACGGCGCGGTGCCGATGTCCAGGCTGCCGGGGCCCCGCCGCAGGTCCAGGGCAAGGTAGGAATAGGATCCGCGCAGTTGCCAGTACTCCCGCGGCCGCCATTCCGGTGCGATCTCGCCGCCGGTGGCCGCGCCTTCCAGGCCGTTGCCGAATCGAAGCGGCAGCAGCAGATGGGTGGACAGCGGAGTCTGTTCAACGAAGGCCGAACCGGTGATGTCCTGGCTGAACAGATCGGTGTATCGGTTGTGGAAGAAAGCGACATCGACGAAGAGATTGCGACGCAGCAGTTGGCGCGCGCCGGCTTCGTAGCCGTTCATACGTTCGGACTTGAAGTCGCGGTTGGCATCAAAGCGGCCAAAGAACGGCAGGCCGCCGGGACCCGAGCCGATGTAGCCCGACAGAAAGAAATCGTGTTCCACTCGCGAGGGTGTGCGGACCGCGCGGGTGACGGCTGCCCAGACAGTCTGGGAGGCGTTAGGTGTCCACAGCAGGCGGGCACTGGGCTCGATGGCGAAGGGCTCGAAGTTGGTGCGGAGGATCTTCGTACCCGCGGTTAGCGAGAGCCGGTCCGGAACCAGCGAGATTTCGTCCTGCAGGAACCCGGTGAGCAGATGATCGGTGCGGCTGATGGGATCGAAGGTGAGGCCGCTGGTGACCTCAAGGGCCCGTCCGTTGCTGGCACGAATACCTGCGCCCCAGCTCACCACGTGGCGGCGGCGCCAGGGGGATTCGCGCACCACGAAGTCCAGGTCCACGGTGTCACGCCGTTCGCCGAAGTTGGGCTCCAGGCGGTTGGTACGGTCATAGAAGCTCTGCAACTGCAGAACGGCGCCGCGGCGCAGGGTCTGGGACCAGCGGAGGTTGAGATTGCCGCCCGAAAGGTCGGCATCGGCCTCCACAAATTGGGTGAAGGGCTGCGTATAGCTAACCAGGTTGACGCGCTGGCCAGCCTCCTGTTTGTAGAGGTCGCCCTGGAAGGTGAGCTTGCTGGTATCGGTGCGATCCCAATCCAGGCGGAAGCCGGTCTGGGCACCGCGCCAGTCGTCGAAGCGGCGGCCATCGCTG
Organism: Bryobacterales bacterium; assembly: GCA_016789745.1. Lineage (GTDB taxonomy): Bacteria > Acidobacteriota > Terriglobia > Bryobacterales > Bryobacteraceae > CADEFT01. Next base: position 32,094 of record JAEUQF010000329.1, on the reverse strand, counting down.
TGGTGCTGCGGGCCGCGGCTGAAGCCCTTGCCATAGACGCGGTAATGCAGTCGATCGCCGGCTTTGCCGCCGTAGCGGTATTGCAGAATGCCATTCCAAACGTTGCCCGCGCTGATGGTGGCGAAGCTGCCCTGGGTTTCGGCGGCCCGTTTGGTGATGATATTGATGACACCGTTGACGGCGTTCGGGCCCCAGACGGTGCCGCCCGGACCGCGGATGACTTCAATCCGGTCGATGTCTTCGAGCACGGTGTCCTGCACTTCCCAGTACGTGCCCGCGAAGAACGTAGTGTAGACCGTGCGGCCATCCATCAGCACCAGCACCGAGCGCGACAGCCGGCTCCCGAATCCCCGGATGCCCACCGACCATTTGCTGCCTTCAATCCGCGCCACTTCCACACCCGGCGCCAGTCGCAGCGCCTCCGGGATACTCGCCACTCCGGAGCGGCGGATATCCTCACTGGTGATGACAAAGATCGCCATGGGCACCCGGCGAACCTCGACCGGCGTCTTTGCCGGTGACGTCACTTCCAACTGAGACAGTTCTTCCAGGCTCAGCCGTTTCAGCGACTGAACGCCTGCGGTGGGCTGGGGCGTCGAGCCCAGAGCGAGAAGCGGCGCCCACAAGGCCAGCATCCCGCGGCACGCGGCGGTGTAGTCTTTCATCCCAGAATGTGAACGATACGAGGTCAGTCGGGACTTGAGCCGTTAGACACGCGCAGTGCGTTCCTGTTTCAAGGATGTATACAGCGTGTCCCGAATCGCGTCCGCTATCTTGGTTGTAATCGCATGTTCCTTCTATTCACCGCAATGGCGGCAAGCTTGTATGCGCAGGCGCAAGGTGACATTCCATACGTATCCACCAGCCAGACCGTCATCGACGCCATGCTGGCCGCCGCCAAGGTGGGGCCCGGCGATGTCCTCGTTGACCTCGGCTCGGGCGACGGGCGCATCCCCATCACCGCCGCGCAGCGCTTCGGCATCCGCGCGTCCGGCGTCGAGATCAACCCGGAGCTCGTGAAGCAGGCCCAACTCACCGCCGAAGCTTCCGGGGTATCGGACAAGGTGACGTTCTCCAGCGGCGACCTGTTCGGCTATGACCTGCGCAAAACCACCGTTGTGACCGCGTTCCTTCTGCCCTCCGTCAACCTCCGCCTGCGCGCGAAGCTGCTGGCCGAACTGCCGGTGGGCGCGCGTGTGGTGACGCACAAGTTCGACATGGGCAGTTGGAAGCCGGACCTGGTGACGCAGGCAGGCAACGAGACGATCTATCTTTGGACCATTCCGAAGGACCGCCAGATCGCGGCCGCTCCGGTGGCCGTCCCGCAGCCGAAGGCAATCGAAGAACTGCGGGCGCTGTTCGCCTATCAGACGCCGGCACCGGACACCCAACTCACTTCCCTGCCCTCTGCCGCTGGCGTGGTCGTGGAGCGGATTGTCTACCAAGGCAAGGAAGGGCGCGTCTCCGGTGCCCTGGTGCGGCCCGCGCGTACCGGGCGGCACCCGGCCGTGGTATTCCTTCACGACGCCGGCCGCAAACATGACCAGTTCCTGGGCGAGGCGATTGTGCTGGCCCAGGGCGCTTCGCCTGTGATCAGCCTGCTACCTGACGCCCCGGCCTCACGCCCCGCCGGCTGGCGCAAGAACTTCAACCCGGTGCTCGACAACAACGACCGCAACATCTGCGTCCAGGCCATCGTCGACACCCGCATCGGCCTGGACCTGCTGGCCGCGCGCGACGATGTGGACCCCGGACGCATGGCCATCGTCGGACACGGCTACGGCGCCATGTGGGCGGGCATCCTTGCCGGGGTGGATCCACGCATAAAAGGGGCCGTGCTGCTCAGCCCCATGGCCAGCATCGCCGACGGCCTGGCCAGCGACGATCCGGATTCCTCCGACCTGCGCTATGCCATCGGCCCCGTGGTGTTTGCGAAATACATCCAATCGCTGCGCGACTTCGACCTGGCACCCTACCTCAAGGCCGCTCGCGGACCGGTGCTGCTTCAATACGGCCGCTACGATCCGTTTCTGGAGTATCGTTATGCTGGCCGCCTCCGCGCCGAAGGCCGTTCGTTAACCACCTACGATGCCGGCCAGGACGTCAACACGCCGCAGGCGGTTGCACACCGCCACGCCCTGCTGCAGAAGGTGTTCGCCACCGGAAAGTAAAGACAGCGCGGGTCCGTCAGGAGCATCGAAAGAAAATGGTCGCGGGGCTTCAGATCGACAACCTGTCGGTGCGCTACGCCGCACGCAGCGAGACAACGCCGGCGCTGCGCCACCTCTCGCTCACGTTGCCCCCGGGCAGTTCCGTTGGAATCTGCGGCGATTCCGGCAGCGGCAAAACCACACTGGCCCGATCCATCCCCCGCCTTCTCCCGGCTAGCGCCAGCACATCCGGCAGCATCCGCTTCGACGGCTCGGACCTGCTCCAGTATTCCAGCGAGCAGCTGCGGAGCATACGGGGCTGCGCATTAGCTACATTCCGCAGGAACCGTCCATTGCCCTGAACCCGGTGATGCCCGTCGGACAGCAGGTGGCCGAGGTGCTGCGGGCACACGGACTCCGCCCAACATCGCCCGGCACAGGCCCTATCCGTACTCTGCCGCCTGTTTCCCGATGCCGAACATATTCAACGCCGCTACCCGCACCAATTGAGTGGCGGCGAGCGCCAGCGCGTCGTCATCTGCCAGGCGATCGCCGCCGGCCCCAGCCTGTTAATCGCCGACGAACCCACCTCCGCCCTCGACGCAATCGCGCAACGGGAGGTTCCTCGACTTGCTGCGCTAACTGCGCCGCCACACCGCACTCAGCCTGGTGCTGTTCAGTCATCAAGTGCGCGCGCTGCACTACACCACCGAGCGCGTGCTGCGCCTGCAGGACGGCAGGCTGCACGAATGAGCGCCGCCGTGCTGCGCGCCGAGGCCGCAGGCAAGCAGTACACCGTATCGAGGGGCTACGGGGACACCAAACGATACCACCGCGCCTTTGGCCCTCTTGATCTCACCATCCGCCAGGGCGAGCGAATCGCGCTGGCCCGGCGCTCCGGTGCCGGCAAGTCGACACTCGGCCGCTGCCTCGCCGGATTGGAGCCGCTCACCGAAGGGCGCCTCGTCTGGAGCGAGGTCCCGCCGCCCGTGAAACTCGTCTTCCAGGATTCTCCGGCGGCGATGAACCCCCGTTGGTCTATCGCGGACATCCTCGCAGAGCCCCTGCGGATCCGGGGACTGCGCGAACGGCCGGCGCAACTGGCGGCGCGGTTGGAAGAAGTGGCCTCGTCGCTGACCTGCTGCCGCACCGTCCCTCGCAGTTGAGCGGCGGTCAGCGCAGACGGGTTCTGCTGGCAAGGGCGCTGGCCGTCCCGGAAGTGCAACTGCTGGTGCTCGATGAACCGCTGGCCGGGCTCGACGCCGGCAGCGCGCGGGAGATCGTCGCCCTGCTCGTCAGCCTGCAGCAACAGCGCGGATCTGCCATGCTCCTCATCAGTCATGACCTGACGAGCCTCGCCTCGTTCGCCGGGCGGGTGCAGGTGATGGCGCACGGCCGCATTGTCGAGGAACGGGAAGGGCCGACATTCCTCGAATCGGCCACCCATCCCGAAAGCCTGGCCCTGTTGGCCGCCATGCTGCCGGAGGCCCAGCCATGAGATTCGCCATGCGCCGCGCGGCCTTGGGACTCCTGCTACTGCTCGGCGTTTCGCTGCTGGCCGTCGGCTTGCTCGAACTCGCCCCGGGTGACTATCTGGACGAAATGAAAGTAGATCCCTCACTGGCGCCAGAGACGCTGGAACAATGGCGCGAGCAGTATGGGTTGAACCAGGGCATAGCCACGCGATACGGCCGGTGGGCTCAATCGGTGCTGCGCGGTGAGTTCGGCATGTCGCTGGCCTACGGACGGCCGGTCTCGGAACTGCTGGCCGGCCGCGTTGGGAACACCGCGCGCTTAGCCCTGGGTGCCCTGGTGTTGGCCTGGATGACCGCACTGCCGCTGGGCGCCTGGTGCGCTGCTTATCCCAGCGCGTGGGCGGCACGGGCCATCGGCGCCGCGGTCTCCGCCGTGCTCGCGCTTCCCGACCTGCTGGTGGCCCTGCGCGTGCTGCCCTTGCCTCTGTGGTTAGGAATCGGCCCATGGAGCGGCCGCATCGCCCGCCACAACGGCGCTCGCCCTGGTAACCCTGCCGCCGCTCTCCAGAACCGCACCTTTACAACTACGAAAACAGCGCCATTCAGCCTGGCGCCACCATTCGCGGCAGCCTGCAGTATGTCGAGAACCCCGGCCCGCTCTTCGTTACCGGCGTCTTCATCGGCAGTGACCTGCAGTTGTTCAAGAACACCGGCGGTGCCACCCTCACCGAAAACACCATCCGCCAGAATATGCAGTGCAAGGAGAACGTGCCCGCTCCCGCCGGTGGCGGCAACGTAGCCGGTGATAAGGAAGATCAATGCCGCGGACTGTAAGCTGCTAACCAACGGCGCTGCAACTCCCCGGGCAGCGCCCGTTCCCCCTCCTGCAAAAATATCTCCCCTTTTTTGACTGGCAATTCCCCGCAATTCCCCTGTCTGGATTGCGGAAGGGCGAACCGCCGCGAATCGACGGCACAGACTCTCTCCGCCCTGGGCACACGGCCCATGCCAATCGAAGAGGAGATTGATTTCATGCGGATCACAACTCACATTCTTGCGGCCTTACCTGTGCTGCTATCGTTCCAGGCCGCCGCCGCGCCTCATCATGTCGTCAGAGAAACACGCGTGCTATACCCGCTTGCCGTCGGACAACTGGAACTCACCGACACCATCGTCCAGGATGGGCCATTGGCCATCAACCGCTTCCGGATGCATCGCCTGCGCAGGACGGGTTTCCCGGCACAAGGGGCCGTATTGCTGCTGCCATCGCTCGGAAACAGCTTCCAGGGCTACCTGTTTGACGAACAGGGAGAGATCACCCGCTCCTTCGCCGCCAACCTCGCGCGCGCCGGCTACGAAGTCTGGGGCTACTCGCCGCGCGAGACCGGCATCACCGCCGCGGCCTGCGGCGTCACCCTGGACTGTACGCCCGCCCTCGACTGGAGCATCCAGACCGTCATCGACGATGCCACCTACATCCGCTCCCGCATCAAGCAGGTGTTCCCCACCCGCGATCCGGTGATCGGCGGCCTGTCGCTCGGGGCCATCTCCGCTATCGCCGTGGTGAACCAGTACCCCAGAGACTACGCCGGCCTGCTCGCCTGGGAAGGCTCGCCCGTGAGCGACGACCCTGCCGTCATCGCTCACAACACGCCTTTCTGCAATGCCTACAGCGGAATGGTCGCCGGCGGAATCGCCGTGGACAACCAGAATCTGCCGTTCGTGAAAACACTCGCCGCGCTGGCACGCACCGCTCCGAATGACCCGTTCGTGCTTCCAGTGCCGGGCTTCCCGCCAGGCTTAACCAACGTGCAGGCCTTCGTGCTGGTGCTGTCGGCGCCGAACCCCGTAGCCCCCTCCCCCCGCCCCGGCTTCATCACCGCGGCCGGCGATTTTCTCAGCGGGCAACTCTTTTATTCGGAAAAGCGCCGCATTATGGCCGCCATCGCCGTGTTCAACGATGTCACTGCCAATCGCGTCAGCCGCGACTACTACTGTTCCCTTGCCGGCGTCGAAACCGCCTACACCTCAAAACTCTCCCGATTCCGCGCTCCGGTGTTGCTCATCAAAGCCGGCCAGGGCTTCGGCGCCATCATGGACGAATTGGCCAACAAAGTGAGTTCCCCATCGGTGACGCGTATCGGCATCCATGCCTACGGTCACATCGACCATCTGGGCAGCCCGCTTCACGGACTGCAACTGGAAGCCCCGATTGTCTTCTGGCTCAACGCCGTGCTGTAACCCGCGAGTTTATTTTCGCCCCGCCTATATCAAACTCGCCGGAGCCTCACCCTATTCAGCCAGACCCTGGAAATAGGAGACGTCGAATGAACGTTAGGAAACTAGCTAGGCTCCGGCTTGCTACTGGCTGCTTTGTTCACAGCCGCCGCCTCTGCCCAGACCGCAACCTGGACCGCGGCCCGCACGCTGCGCATCGAGTTCCGCATGCCCACCGCCGCGTGGCCGCTGGCACCCAACACCGTGAACGTCTACGGTGGGTACGTTACCCTCCAGCAACCCCACACCGGCATCACGGCGTCCCTCTACAACAACGGCGTCCTTATGGGCACCTCGTTTTCGCCGCTTGGTGCCGGTGCCACGGGACTCTACTCCTACTACGGCTTCGGCACCTCCTTCAAAACCGCTACCAGCCCCTGGGCTCATGGCGGCACGCCGACCGTGGTCGACTTCACTCCCCTGCGCGACCGCACCATCCAGGGCCGCATCGACGTGAACATCGCCACCGGCAGTATGCTCATCAACCTCGGTTCCGTCGCACTCGCGATTCTTGAGGCCGCCGGACCCAACTATGAACAGTCCATCTATCCCAGCCCGATCATCACTTCCGTGAAACGGATTCCCGAGTTACCCACCGATCCGCCCCCGCCTCCGTCCGTAGTCCCCGGCCCCCCAGTTATCGGTGGCGATGACGACATCGTCATGAGCCCTTCCGTCTTCAAGGCCAATTGCGAAGCGACCAAGGGCAGCGCCATCGGCGTGCGCACCAACCTCGCCATCACCGGCTCCTCCAGTGCCGTACAGGTCGCCTCCGGCTGTACCATCGACCTGGCGGCCAACGTCAATCTGATCGTCGAGAGCGCCAACCTCACGTTCACCGGCCCTCTCAACATCCAAAGCCGCTCCCGGGGTGCCTTGAAAATGAACAAGAGCCTCCTGGCAGCCCCCACCATCACCGTTGATTTCCGCGGCTCCGGCAGTGAGGTATCCACCATGGAGTCCACCCTGCGCGCCACCGGCGGGACGCTGGCCGTGGCACTTACCGACGAGGCCCAGTTCGAAGTTTCAAAGCGCTACTCCGGACAGACCGACTCGCTGTGGAGCACCGCCAAGGTCACCCTCTCGGCCGGCAATAAGCTGAACGCAGGCCTCTTCAATGCCAACATCCGCGGCAACCTCGGCGTCGAGATACAAGGCAACGGCGCCGAGACCACTCTCAAGAGCGTCGATGACGTGGTCCTCAACGCGCCGCAGGGCTCCATACAACTCACCACCACCGGCTCCAAGAGCCTGTTCGAAATCAGCGACTCCCAGATGCTGTTCGGCCACTCGCTGGCCCTCACCCTGACCGGCACCGAAGGCACCATCAAACTGTCGAAGGCCACTCTTGGCCCTGCCTCCGGAACAGCCGCCGCCGGCATCACCATCGAGACCAGCGCCAACCGGGGCCTCATCGAAGGCTCCGAAGTAACTCTCCGCCGTGCCCGCTCCGCCACGCTCCGCGCCTCCCGCACCGGCTCTTCCGGAATTCTCAAGTGGGAGAAGGGTTCCGGCAGCATCTCCGGCAACATCGTCTTCGAAGCAAGCGGCGCCACAGAAGTGAAGGACGGCAGCTTCTCGTCGCCCACCTCGATCCGCATCTTCACTCCAGGCGGCGGCAGTTGCGACGGCTCTTCCAACAGCCTCTCGGCCCCGCTCGTACAGGTCTGCCCGGCCTTCTAACCCCGCCCCGCTTTCCACACCATCCGCCGGCCTTCGGCCAGACTGCGATTCGCCAACTGCGCCACCAGCGTGGCCTGGAAACCCAGGGCCATCGGCGCGGTTGGCTTTTCGCGTGTCCGCACACAATGGAGGAAGTTCTGCACATGCAAGTCCGTCGCATAGCCGAAGCCGCGCGCCGATTTCTTTTCCAGAACCGGCGAGTCTTCCTGCCCCTGCGCAAACACCCGATACGTCTCCCGCCCAATATCCATGCGCGCCTTATCGCCATCCAAATGATTCAACTGATCGTTGCGCGACTGGTACTTCATCGCCGCGTAATTGATCGTGAACACTGCGATGAAATCTTCCGGATACTCGGCCGTGACCACCACCGACTCCGGCGTATCGAAGCCTTCGCGATGCGGCTTGCCCGCCGCCGCCGTCACCGCCGCGGGATACCCCGCGCCCATCAGCAGATGAATCCCGTCAAACACGTGCGCGCCCTGGTCCGCGACAATGCCACCCGCGTACTCCCGATAGTTACGCCAATGCCGGAAGACATCCGGGTTCATCGCAGTCCGCCGTTCCAGCGGCCCCTGCCACTGCTCCCAATCGAGCGGCCCGTCCAGCTTCGTCACCTTCTGCCCGCCAACGTAGTTATTCAACCACCACGCGCGCACCATCCGCACATTGCCCAACTGCCCCGATCGCACCACCTTCGCCCCGTCAATGTACAGATCGTAGCTGCGCCGCTGCATGCCCACCTGGATGATCTGCTTCGTGCGCTTCTCGGCTTCCACCAGTGCCAGACCTTCCTCCGGCGTGCGGCACAGCGGCTTTTCGACATACACATCCTTGCCCGCCGCAAGCGCGTCCAGCACCATCCGCGCATGCCAATGTTCCGGCGTCGCAATCAGCACCGCCCGAATCGACTTGTCCTCCAACAGCTGCTTGTAGTTCCGGTACGCCTTTGCCGAACTACCGCCCTTGCTCGCCACCGACAACGCCCGCTCCAGATTCGGCTCATAGACGTCGCAAATGGCGCCCACCTGCAAGGCGGCGTCTTTCTGGAACACGCTCATCACAAACGTGCCACGCCCTCCCGAACCAATCACGCCCAGCCGCACGGGCTCTGCCGCCGAGGGTGACTGTGCCTGTGCCCACAGGGCGGTGGCGGAAAGAGAAACAAAGGTGCGCCGTTGCATATCCCCTACAATACCGCCGTGCGCGCGCAATTCGCCTGCGGTTTCCGCTTTCCACTACAGGAGGCCAGTTCCCATGAGCACACCGTACATTCCAGGCAAGCTGTCGCGCGAGTACCACCGCCTCGCGCGCGTCATCCGCGAGGATGTCGACCGCGAAGTGGACCGCCTGTTTCAGGAACAGACCGGCTTGACGCGAAAGCTGAACCCTACCGGCTCAGCCGATCTGGAGCTGCGCCGCACCTGGCTGCGCCTGCGAGACCAGGTGATGGGCAAGCTCGACGAACTGCTGGACGAGAAGATCGAGCAGGACAAACGGGATGGAGTCCTCCAGGAGATCCCCTATGAAATGCGCTGGCACAAGTGGGAGCAGGGCGCCAAACTGCTCGAGACCTGGTTCGAACGCCCCATTGCGATCGCCCCCAAGTACTCGGCCCCCGTCACCGACGTGATCCGCATGGACTGGGTACTCACCTTCGCCCGCGCCAAGGATGTCTACGACAAGATCTTCGCCGACCGCGTCTGGACCAACGACGCCAGCACCAAACGCATGGCCGCCATACTCCCGGTCCCCACCGGCTCCGGCACTTTCCTCATCGGCGACCTCTCGAAGCCGGTAACCGTGGTCGACGAGAAGTGGATCAACGCCCGCCCGGTAAAGAACGGCTGGGAGCAGGACGGCATGGCCGCGGCCCTGGCAAACTTCAACTTCCACATCGCCATCGCCGGCAAGACGCAGCGCCTGAACGCGCTGGAGTACGCCGTCACGGTGGAGGAAGTCGGAGTCTACGTGAAGGATTCCTTCGACTTCGAGGGCGATCAGTTCCTCGGCTGGTGGGGCTACAACGACAGCCTCATCTACAACGCCGACTTCCGCGAATGGCGCAATCGCAACAACGCCGGCGGCGATTTTCTGGTGTACTCCGACGTGAGGCGGACGAGGTTGGCAAAGCCCGACGTCGTCACCGTGAAGGTGCCGTGAATCCGCCTTATAGCTCGCGCATCCGGCTGTAGAAACCGTTCAGTGCCTTCCCATCAATCGTCGGGCTAAGACATTCCCAGATGTCCCGCTTCTCTTGCTTGACTTCCACTCTCACGAATTCCGCGACACCCGTCCCGGTGCGGACCGCCGGCAACTTGTAGTTTGGATCTGTCTTCAAGGCGGCATCCGGAATCGGCGGTGGGAACGCCCGGTGAGGAGACGGCATCAACCCACACTGGGCCAGTTCATCAAGGTACGAGAGTCTCCAATCAAACTTTGATGCGATATCGCACCTGGGCCGTGACGGCATCGGAAGAGACCACCTCAACGCTCTCGACGGCTGCGTTTGAGGCCACTGGCCTGTATTTCTCAACCAAGTCGACCGATGGTGGGCCTTCTGTGAGATTGTCGGCAAAACTTAGATACTGAATGTGTTCCTTCCCCTTCGCCGTAAGCGGCGACGTTCGCCCGGCGTTGATGGTCTTGTTGAAGATCACCTCACGCTCCCACAGTCCTTTCGAAACGCCGCACTGCCAGACCGCCGGCCCTAACTTCCGCGCCGGTACACCCGGGCGTTGGTCGGAAATGAGCCAAACGTTTTGGGGCGCTCGAAACATCTTCATCTGGTGAATCACCACCAGCGCCTCCTCCGAACTCCAGTGCTCCTTCGCGCGGCATCCCAACAGCGTAAGAAATAGCTAGAACAGCAACGGCCGTTGCAATTGGCCGCGGAAGCGAGAAGGCATGGGAAGATCATCTTTAACCCGGATCCCCCGCGCATCTCGCTACAGGAACGTTACCACGGCGTTCCCTCCCCAGTTCCGATGCCAAAAACCTGTAAAAATCGTTCCTCCTCGCAGATTCCTGTTGCGCTCAGCCGCGATCCGTCGTATTAGTACGGTAATCGGCCAAATTGCCGCACTGGATCCTGAGCCCGCCTTTCCCGGGTTCGGCGCCGCGGTTGGCCGTAGGTCCGCGAGGGGGAGTCTCGATGTCACACCGTTGCCCTGTTGTCGTCCTCTGTCTGCTTTCCGTGCTGGCCAGCCTGGCGCCCGCGCAAACTACATTCGCCACCATTACCGGCACCGCCACCGACGCCACTGCCGCCATCATCCCTGACGTCAAAGTCGTCGCCCGTAACGTCGCCACCGGCGTCGAAACTGCGGCCACCTCGAACGATGAGGGAGTGTTCACCCTCCCGAACCTCCGCGAAGGCATATACGTCGTACGCGCCTCCAAAACCGGCTTCCAGGAATTCGTTGTCCGCGAGATCAACCTCGCCGGCCGCGACCTCCGCCGCATCGACATCGTCCTCCAGGTCGGCACCGTCGACACCGCCGTCGAAGTGAAAGGCGGCGCCACGCTGATCGAAACCGAAACCGCCCGCATCTCCGACACCCGCGACGCCACGCAACTGCGAGACATGCCGCTAAACTCCCGCGCCATCTGGGCGCAGCTATCGCTGGTCCCGAACGTCCTCCAGGCCTCCTCCGGCTCCACGATCCGCTTTGCCGGCAGCCGCACCAACCAGTCGCACTGGAGCCTGGACGGCACCACCATGAGCGACGGCGTCACCGAGACGCAGATCGGCCCGCTCGCCAACTACGTCGAGTCCTTCCAGGAAGTGCGCATCGATTCGTCCAGCAACACCGCCGAGTTCGGCACCATCGGCCAGGTCACCATCGTCACCAAGGGTGGCACCAACAGCTTCCACGGCAGCCTCTTCGATTACTACTCCACGCCCTGGTTCCGCGCCCGCAACCCCTTCGCTCCGGCGCGCGCTTCCGGCATCTCCCACCTGCCCGGCGGCAGCGCGGGCGGGCCGGTCTACATCCCGAAAGTCTACGACGGCCGCAACAAAACGTTCGTGTTCGGCTCCTTCGAATCCTTCAAAGGCAGCGTCACCACGCGCCTGTTCAACCCCAACGTGCCCCTCGCCCCCTGGCGCGGCGGCGACTTCTCCTCTATCCCCACGCCCGTCCTCGACCCCACCACCCGCCAGCCCTTCCCCGGCAACGTCATCCCCTCCAACCGCATCAACGCAACCTCGCGCGCCCTCCAGGAGCGCTTCTACCCGCAGCCCAACCGCGCCACCACCGGCATCATCCCCAATCAGAACTACGTCGAAAATCGCACCCTGCCCGCCATGAAGCAGGACTACTACATGATCCGCGGCGACCATAAGTTCTCCGACAAGGACTCCCTCATGGGCCGCTACACCCTCCAGGACTTCAAAACCGACGACTTCATGAGTCCCCTGCCCACCATCGGCGCCGGCTTCGCCATGCGCAAAAACCATGCCGTCACCCTGTCGGAAACCCACGTCTTCACGCCCACCTTCATCAACGAATTGCGCTACGGCCTCGCCACCAACAACCTCCCTATCTTCCCGTCCATCAACGGCCCGGCCTTCGTCAGCGAGTTCGGTCTCCGCGGCCTGGCCCCCAACCTCCCCGACATGCCCGGCGTGCTGAACGTGAACTTCGCCGGCCTCGGCCTCACCGGCATCGGCCAGGGCGCCTCGCGCAGCCCGGGCGCCGCCAACTACCTCCACAACATCCAGGATCACGTCAGCCTCTTCCGCGGCCGCCACAACTTCAAGTTCGGCTTTAACTTCACCCACATCAAAGCGGAGAACTACGGCACCGACGTCAACACCTACGGCAACCTCACCTTCTCCAATCGCTTCACCGGCCACCCCTACGCCGACTTCCTCATGGGCATGCCCACCACCGCCGCCCGCTCCTTCCCACCCGTCCTGGTCTCCCGCTGGCGCCCGCAATTCGACTTCTTCTTCACCGATGACTTCAAGGTCAACTCCAAGCTCACCGTAAACTACGGCGTGCGCTACGAACTGCATCCCGGCTGGCGCGAACAGAGCGGACGCCTCGCCATGTTCGACATCGGCTCACGCAGCATCGTCGTACAGGATGGCTCCCTCAATAACGTCAGCGCTGTCTTCCCGCGCAACTACGTCCCCATCGTCGAAGCCAGCGCCGCCGGCCTGCCCGGCAACACGCTGCTTCGCACCGACCGCAACAACTTCGCCCCGCGCCTCGGCATCGCCTATCGCCCCTGGGGCAACCGCACCGTCATCCGCGCCGGCGCCGGAATCTACTTTGACGTTGTGCCTCGCGAACTCACCATGGGCGGCGTGCCCTTCGTCCTGAACGAGCAGCCCTTCGACAACCCGCTCGCCAACCCCGCCGTCATTCTTCCTGTCGTGTTCCCCAGTGCCGGAGCCGCGGGCCCCTCCTCGGTCTCCCTGCCCAACGCCGTCAACCCCAGCCTCGTCATGCCCTACAGCATGCAGTACAGCCTCACCATCGAGCATTCGCGCTGGGACACCGGCTTCCGCGCCTCCTACATTGGCACCAACACCCGCCAGGGCGATTATGTCTACAACTACAATGCCCCAGCCCCGGACGCCCGCCTGTTCATCGAGAAACCCAGGCCATTTCCGCAGTACCCGGCCATCAACTACTTCACCAACGGCGCCGGACATCAGTTCCACAGCCTCACCTTGGAAGTGGAGCGCCGCATGGCGCGCGGCCTGCAGTTCCAGAGCTCCTGGGTCTGGGCGCGCGACATCGGCGATCTCGAACGCGGCCAGGCTCTCGAAAATCCCTTCGACCGCCAGCGCGAAGTCAGTGTCGCCCCCGACATCCCCACCCATCGCTTCAGCACCAACGCCATCTACCAACTCCCGTTCGGTAAGGGGCGTCCCTTCCTTTCCAGCGCCAACCGCGTCGCTAACGCCGTCGTCGGCGGCTGGGATGTCAGCGCCATCTACAGCTTCTATTCCGGCCAGTTCCTGACCCCGCTTTGGGCCGGCCCGGATCCCACCGGCACCGCCTTCACCGCCAGCGCCTCGCGCCCCATCGTCACCATCCGCCCCGACCACCTGCGCGACGCCAACCTCCCCGCCGGCGACCGCACCGTCAACCGCTGGTTCGACACCAGCGCCTTCGCCGCGCCGCCCGTCGGACGCTTCGGCAACTCCGCCAAGGGCGTCATCAAAGGGCCCGGCGTCAACGTCTGGCACGTTGGCCTCTTCAAGACCTTCCAGGTCACCGAACAGTTGCGCCTGCGCTGGGAACTCACCGGCACCAACTTCTTCAACCACCCCAACTACAGCAACCCGGGCACCACCATCACCGCCCCCGGCTCGCTCGGCGTCATCAACGGCGTCGGCGGCGTGAATGGCGCCTCCACCGGCGACCAACCCGGCGCGCGGGCCTTCCGCATGGGCCTTCGAGCGGATTGGTGAGCACTCTGGCTACAATCGTGACGCAATGCCAACTGTCAGCTTCACCACGTCGGGAGCACTCGGCAAGTCCGCGCTGCGTCAGGCCAACGAGAGGCTTGTGCTGAACGCCATCCGGAGAGAGCCGGGCATTTCGCGTGCGGAGATCGGAAGAACCACGGGGCTCGCCCGAACCTCCGTCACCTTCCTGGTGAACCGCCTGTTGCATGAAAAGCTCGTCGTCGAAGACAAGGTCGACTCCGGCCCGGCGGCGTCGGCGGGCCGTCCCCCCACATCCCTCCAACTGGTGGCGGGTGCGCGTCTGGCGGTCGGCGTACAAGTCAGCCGCAGCCGCTCCCGTGCCATGCTGGTCGATCTGGTCGGCGCCAAAGTCGCCGAACGCGAGATCGCATGGCACTCCGATCCGGCCGTCTTCCTCCAACGCCTCGCCGCGGCCATTCGCGACGTCACCGCCGGACACGCCTCGCGCCAGATCCTCGGCATCGGCATCTCCCTTCCCGGCACCATCGACAAAGCCGCCGGCCGCGTCATCGGTGCCGAGGGCCTTGGCTGGTTTAACGTCGACGTCGGCGAGACGCTGGCACGGCACCTGCCCTGGCGGATGTACTTCGAAAATGACGCGAATCTCGCGGCGCTCGCCGAACAGTGGTACCTGCCCGCCGGCGCCGAACCGCTGCGGTACTTCGTCTACATCCAGGCCGAAGGCGGCCTGGGAACCGGCGTTGTAGTGGACGGCCGCGTCCTGCATGGCGCGGCTTCGGCCAGCGCCGAGTTCGGCCACGTCATGCTCGATCCGGAAGGACGCCCCTGCCGCTGTGGCAATCGCGGTTGCTGGGAGCAGTACGCCTCCGACACGGCCCTCTTACGGCACTACGCGGCAGCCGGCGGCGAAACCCTCGCGCCGGAACATGCCCTCACGGTGGTGGAGCGCGCCCAAGCTGGAGATGCCATCGCCCGCCACGCCCTGCTCGAGACCGCCCGCTGGCTCGCGCTGGGCATCGTCAACCTCGTTGCGGTCCTGAACCCGCAAGCCATCATCCTCGGCGAGCCCTACGCCTCTGCCTGGGACCTGGTCCACAACATTATCGAAGAGGAACTGCGCCGCCGCATACCGGCCTACAGCCTCTCCGCGCTACAACTACGCCGCTCCCGCGAAGGCAGGGAAGCCACCCTGCGCGGCGCCGCGGCCCTGGTGCTGGCAGGCTACTTCACCAGCTTCGACCATATGCGCCATCACTCGCTACCCAACGGAGTCGTCGTACAGGCCAACCCATGAAACGTACACTGCTCTTGCTGCTGCTGGCCGGCTTGCTGGCCGGACAGAACACGAATCGCCCCACCACCGGCCCCCCGGAGTATGAGGCGTTGCAGGCGCACTTTGACCACGCCGTGGAGGCCAGACAACGCCAGCACCTCCATGCGTTGGACTCCCGCGCCGCCTGGGAACAGCGCAAAGGCCCGCTCCGCGCGAAACTCGAACGCTCGCTCTGGCACGACTGGAAACCGCCGCGGGGCGTACCCCGCGCCACCCTCACCAGCACCGAAACCTTCGCCAACTACACGATGGAGAACATCGTCATCGAATCGGCGCCCGGCCTCTATTCCACCTCCAACCTCTACCTCCCGCGCAATGCCGCCAAGCCCTATCCCGTCATCCTCTACCAGTGCGGTCATGCCAGCAAGAACTACTACAAAAAGCACGGCGCCTGGTTTGCCCAGAACGGCATCGCTGCCCTCGTCATGGACAACATCGAGATGGGCGAAGTCGAGTTCACCCATCACGGCGTGTATTCCAACGCCTGGTTCCACTGGTATAGCCGCGGCTTTTCTCCCCTGGCCGTCGAACTGCTGAACGCCAAACGCGCCGTCGATTATCTCGTCTCCCGCCCAGATCTCGACCCGGAACGCATCGGCGCCACCGGCCGCTCCGGCGGCGGCATGACCACCTTCTTCCTGGCCGCCCTCGACGACCGCATCCGCGCCTCCGCGCCCGTCTCCGGGACGCTCTCCACCAAGGAATGGGTCAAGCAGCGCCTCACGTTTGCCCACTGCGATTGCCAGTTCCCCATCAACCGCTACGGCCTTCTATATGAAGAAATCGGCGCGCTTATCGCCCCGCGCCCGCACCTGGAAGCCAATGCCGACGCCGACCCCGGCTTCCCCATGAACGCCTTCGACGACCTCATCGGCACCATGCGCCAGGCCTACAAGCTGTACGGCGCCGAACAGGCTCTCCAGACCGCCATCGCTCCCGGCGGCCATAACGACATCGAAGCCATCCGCCTGCCTGTTTATTCCTTCTTTCTACGGGAATTCCTGAGCCGCACCGCGCCAGTCGACAAAGAAGGCCCCATCGACGAACCGCCGGCCGAGCGCCTGGTCTGCTACCGCATCGGCACCCCGCTCGACGAACGCCTCACGCGCGCCGACGAAGCCCTCTTCGCAACCTCACCTCCGCCGCTCTCCACCGCAAAAGCCCTCGCCGACACACTGCGCCGCGAAGTCTTCGCCTACTTCCCCCACACACCCGCGCCGCTCGATCCGCAGTGGGGCGAGCCGGTTACCACGCAAGGCCGCACCACCCGCCGCGTCACCTTCACCGGACTCGAAGGCCTGCGCGTAAAAGCCGTGTATTCCCTTCCCGCGGATACACCGGCATCGAAGAAGCTGCCCACTCTCCTCCTCGCCGACCATCGTCGCGGCATCCCCGTCTGGGGCAACGAGCAACCGCTCGAACGCAACGCCTGGGGCGACCGTGCCGTGCTGCTGGTGGAGACCCTCGATCGCGGCAGCCGCGCCCTCGAACGCAATCTGCGCAGCTATTCCGATAACGACTCGCTGCATCACATGAAACGCCAGGCCATGGCCGTGGGCACTACGCTCGAATCCATCCAGGTCTACGAACTCCTCCGCGCCCTTGAACTGCTGCGCACCCTGGACAACACCGACACCACCCGGCTCGCCATCACCGGCACCGGTGCCCTGGGCGTCAACGGCCTCTACGCCGCGCTGCTCGATGGCAACGTCGCCCGCGTTGTGCTGCACTCGCCGCCCGCCTCTCACCGTGCGGGGCCGCACTACCTCGGCATCCTTCGCTACACCGATATCCCCCGCACCACGGCACTGTTGGGAGCGAAAGTGCGAGTCTACGGCGAAATGCCGAACCCCGCCGGGACCCGCTGCGAGTCCCTCGCCGCCTGCCTGCAATGAAACGGTATCAGGAGACCAACATGAATTACACCCGCCGCCACTTCGCCGAATTGCTGGCATCCGGCCTCACCGCCCTCCCCGCCGCCGCCCAGATCGCCGGCCAGCGCCCGCCCGCGCGCCCCGACTCGGTCACCGTCGTCAACCCGCGCACCCGCGTGCCCGTCGCCCTGATGATTGACGACTCCACCTGCCTGGTCAACCTCGCCCACTTCTGCATCCCGCAGTTCCAGGAAGTCTTCCCCGACCGCTACAAGCAGCCCTGGCGCGAAATGCCCCGCGAAATCCCCGATTCCTTCGTCCGCAAGTTCGGCGAATGGTGCATCGAGAACGGCGTGAAGGGCAAATACAGCATCGTCCCCAACCCCGCCTGCGTCGGCTGGATGGATCGCGAAGTGCCCGGCTGGACTCGCCGCCAACTGGAAGACAGCCTCAAACTTGTCCGCTCCACCATCATGCCCAACTGGGACATCCATCCGGAGATGGTCACCCACACCTGGGTCATCAACACCAAAACCGGCCGCCCCTTCGAAGAGCGCACCGAACGCTACATGGAAAACTTCGGCTGGACCGTCGGCAGATCCGCTGACGAGCTCACCGACTACCTCTCCTACGCCCTCCGCATCCTGAAGAACGCCGGCCTGCACTGCGAAGGCATCACGACGCCCGGCGGCTTTGGCGGCCGCGTGCTGCCCGAACTCGCCCAAGCCGTACTGCAGTCCTGCCGCGACGTACACGGCACCGAGATTCCCCACTACTTCCGCCATGCCTTCACCGATAGCCGCAGCGTTGCGCCGCGCGTGGAGTACGCCACTGGCCTCGACGGCCCCGACCCGCGCTGCGTCGTCTCCATCATCGGCTGCACCAGCGACTGGTTCGGCGGCTGGGATGCCGTCGTCGAAGGCGACGTCAACCTCATGGTCACGCCCGATCTGAAAGGCGGCCGCATGCAGGAAGTTATCCGCCGCGGCGAGCCCGCCGTCATGTATTGCCACTGGCCCGGCATCTACTTCAACGGCACCGAGTCCGGCTTCAACATCATCAAGGAGGTCACCCGCCGCCTCCACGCCTCCCATGACAATCTCATCTGGATGAAGCTCAGCGAACTGGCCCGCTATTGGGCCGCCAAGGAACTCACCACCATCACCGCCAATAGCACCGGCCTGGCCCTGCGCGCGCCCTACGCGTGCCCGGAGTTCACCGTGAAGCTCACCGGCCGCCAGATAACCAAACCGCCGGTAGTGAAAGCCGGCCAATCCCAGGTGACACTAACCGAAGTAAAAGCACCGCTGCAGTTGAAAGCCAACACCTGGTGCCGCCAGGGCAGTGACCTCCTCACCTGCTTCGACTTGCCGAAGGGAGAATCGGCGCTGGTACTCTAGACCGGTGGCAATGCCTGCCGATACATTCGCCGACATTACCCCCTGGGCCAGCGGGCGCGTTCCCCTCTATCCCGTCCTTCTGGAGCACAAACAAGAACTCCGCAATGGCAACAGCTACCTCGAACTGCCTTGCCACAACATCCGAAAGTTGGTGGAACTGCCCCTCCCGGAACTCGTCCAGCACAGAGAACTGTTCGCTCAGATCATCGAACCGGCAGTCCCGCAGACCGGTACCGACACCGAACTCGCGCCCGTGCTGTTGGAACTCCTGGGAAGAACACTCCGCGAGCGCGACCTTCCTTCCAGCATCACCCTCTATCAGCTTCTGATTTCCGGCTACCGTTGGCACTTCCGTACTCTTGCCACCTTTGATGCTCTGCCGGGGAGCGATGCGGTCTTGGACCATGCTCTCGCCTACCCCTACCTGCACTGGCTCCTCCAGAACACACCCGACATCCACCCCGTAAAGTTCGCTCTTCACATGCTGCGCCGAACCGGGCCCGTGCCGCCACTCGATACGATTCACCTGTTCGGCCTCCATGACACATTCTCCGGCTGGGCCTGTGATCTCATCGCAGCCCGCTACGGCGCCGACGAAGAAAAACTGCTCGACCTTGCCAGGGTCCACCAGTCTTGGGGGCGAATCCATGCCATCAATGCACTCACAAGCGTGGCAAAGCCGGAGAACCGAAACTGGCTTCTGCGGGAAGGCTACAAAAACACCCTCATCGTCGACTACACCGCCTACCAGTCCGCCGTCCTCGGCGATCTGATCGGCCGCCTACGCTCCGATCACGTCGACCTCGCCGAGTTGCTCGATCTGGCCGAGATTCTCCGTGCCCTCAGCAGCTGTGGACCATCGAACGTGAAGGACCTCGCGGACTACGCCGTGGGTCCGGAAGCCTGCAGCCTCCTGCTGTCGCACTGCGAACGCCACCCGCCGCAGGAGCGCCTCTTCTGGGCGGTGGCGACTATCGTCAACTTCGCTGAAAAGACGCGCCCCAATGAACCGCCGGAAGCCCCGACGGTCTGGACAAGTGCCATTCTCAAGCAGCTCTCGCAACAAGGTCTTGCGTACCTGCAGCGTCCCAGCTGGCCCGAAGACCTGCTCTTCCGTTGGTCGCGCCTCTACCCGCGCGAGAAGCCGTCGGTGACGTGGCTGCACGAAGGCGACCTGACCTGGTTCGACATCGTGCTCGCCGCCGCTGTCGACGACACAGACCTGGACCCGGTCCTCCAATGGGCAACGGCCTTCCTACACCTCGATCAGCACGATCCTGTCCAGACCGCGCGCCAGGCCGAACTCCTTGCCATCCCCATGCCACGAGTACACACCGGCGGAATCTACGGTCTCACCGAACCGGATCTGGCGTCCGTGTACGGCCAGTTGCTCCTCCAGATCCTCCAGGCCCTTTCCGACTTCCCCGGCAGCGGCTGGCCCATCCTCCGAGCCGGCCTCCGCAGCCGCATCCGTTTCCACCGGTTGACCGCAGCCGAGGCGCTGTCCGGTTGGAACGACAGCCTTCTCAATGCCGCGGTGTTCGCAGAAACCGCCGCCGCCCTCGTGGATTGCCAAGACAACGAGACCAGGGCGGTGTTGAACGCCATCCTCATGCGAAGCCGACCGTGAAGCACCCCGCCACGGCCATCACTCCCGTACCAGCGTCGGCTTCAACTTCTCCAGCGTCTCCACATCCTCCGCCGTCAGCTTCGCCCTGCCGTCGGCCCCCAGCGCCCGCGCCTCCGCGACGCCCCCTGCTCCCGCCAACTCCAGATACGCAATCGCCGGCACCCGGTCCCGCTCCCGCGTCGCGCTCGACCCCAACAGCAGCTTCCCCAGCCGGTACTGGCATTGCGGCACCCGATCATACGCACACTGCCGGAAGTAAAACTCAGCCTTGCCCGCGTCCTGTGCCACCCCGTTTCCTTCCTCGTACCGCGTCCCCAAAAAATATTGCGCCTGCGGACTCCCCCTGCCCGCCGCCTCATGCATCTGCTTCATCGCCGCACTAACATCCGCCGGCCCATCCTCGCCCTCCACTCCCCGCTTCGCCAACACGTACATCGCCGGCCCATACCGCGCCGCAGCCGACTTCCGCAGCAACGCCAACCCAACCGCGCTATCCGCGGCGATCGCAAGCTTCGGCTGTCCCTTCAGCTTCCACGTCCCAGCCACGAACTGCGCCTCCGGCAACCCGGCTTCGCTAAGACCCAGAATCGTCCGCACCGCCTCCTCCCTGGCCGCCGTATCCGCATTGCCCTGCTCCAACACTCGATAGGCAGGCATAAACCGCTCCAGCCGCCCGTCGATCCGCGGCGCCGGCCGGTCCAACCAACGAAAGTTCACCTCAATCGTCGCCAGCACGTTCACCGGACGCCCCGCCTTCTCTCCCGGCGCGAATCGCCATTTCTTCACCGCCGCCATCGCCTCTTCATCCAGTCCGTACCCCAACGGACGCACCACGCGCAGTTGACTCGGCACTCCCTTGTCGGTAACCACCACCTCCAGAATGACCGTGCCCTCCAACCCCACTTCTTCGGCCTGCTTGGAAAACTTCGGCTCCGACTTCTTCACCAGCTTCGGCGGCGTCACATCGGGCCCAAGCTTGAACACTTCCACCGTCTCCTGGGCCAGCACCCCGAACACGGCGCACAAGAAAGCGACCCCACGCATCCACATTCTGTGTACTCTTCTGTCACGCAAGCTTATCATGCGGAAAACGGACAACAGCATCGCCCCCACAATGCGTTATTCTGATCCCGGAATGCATCGCCGCGACTTCATGGGAGCCTGCGCCGCCGCAACGGCAGCCACCTCCACTGCCGCCCCCCGCCCCAAACCCAACATCCTCCAAATCCTCATCGACGACATGGGCTACGCCGACCTCGGCCGCTATGGCGGCGTCGCCGCAACACCCCACATAGACCGCCTCGCCTCCGAAGGCATTCGCTTCACCCAGGCCTACGTCGCCTCGCCCGTCTGTTCGCCCTCCCGCGTCGGCATCACCACCGGCCAATGCCCCTCGCGCCACTACATCTACTCCTACCTCGACTCGCGCGCCTCCCACCGCAAACGCGGCATGCGTGACTACCTCGATCCCGCCGCCCCCTCCGTCGCCCGTACCTTCCACCAGGCTGGCTACGCCACCGGCCACTTCGGCAAATGGCACATGGGCGGCGGCCGCGACGTCGGCGATGCCCCGCTCCCCACCGACTACGGCTTCGACGAATCCTTCACCTCCTTCGAAGGCCTCGGCGATCGCGTCCTGCCCCCCGGCAATCTCTCCAAACTCAGCGAAAAGCTCGGCCGCGGCACCATCACCCACGCCCCCCAGCGCGAACTCACCAGCCTCTACGTCGACCGCACTCTCGCGTTCACGCAAAAAGCCAAAGCCGCCCGAAAACCCTTCTACACCCACCTCTGG
Source organism: Bryobacterales bacterium (assembly GCA_016789745.1). GTDB lineage: Bacteria > Acidobacteriota > Terriglobia > Bryobacterales > Bryobacteraceae > CADEFT01. Next base: position 10,065 of record JAEUQF010000329.1, on the reverse strand, counting down.
CTCAACGAAGTCCACGACGCCTACGACCCGCCTCCCGACCTCGTGGACAAGTACGCCCGCTTCGCCCCGCGGAAGTACCTCCAGCAGTATTACGCCACCATCGAAGGCATGGACCGCCAGCTCGGCCGCCTCCTTGCCGGGCTCGAAGCGCAGGGCCTCGCGCGCAACACCATCGTCATTCTCCTCAGCGACAACGGCCCCACCGCCTGGCCCCGCTACTACAACGAAAAGCAGGAAGCGCCCGGCTCCACCGGCGGACTCCGCGGCCGCAAGTGGAGCCTCTACGAAGGCGGCATCCGCGTCCCCATGATCGCCCGCTGGCCCGGGCGCATCCCCCCAGGACGCACCGACGAACGCACCGTCATCAGTTCCCTCGATCTGTTCCCCACCTGCTGCCGAATGGCCGGCATCGCCACCCCCAAAGTCGCCTTCGATGGCGAGGACTGCTCCGCCGCAGTGCTCGGCAAACCCTCCCGCCGCCGCAAGGATCTCTATTGGGAATACGGCCGCGACGCCTCCTACCTGAGACCGGGCCTCCCGCAGGACCAAAGCCCCAACCTCGCCCTGCGCTCCGAAAACTGGAAACTTCTCCTACAGGACGATGGCTCCCAACTCGCCCTCTACGACCTCGCCGCCGACCGCGCCGAACAACACAACCTCGCCGAACAGAAACCGAAACTCGCACGCACTCTCGCGGACCGGCTCCTCGCCTGGCGCCGCTCCCTGCCCACTCTCCAAGGACCACAATGACCCGACGCACCCTACTCGCCACCGCAGCCGCGCCGCTGCTCCGCGCCGCCCAAGACAGCCGCCCGAACCTCGTCCTGTTCCTCTCCGACGACCACGGCTACTTCGATTCGCCCGTCTACGGCAGCAACGCCGTACGCACACCGAACATGGAGACCATGGCCAAAGAAGGAATGGTGTTCACCGGCGTCTTCACCGCATCGCCCACCTGCGTGCCGTCCAGATCCATCCTCGCCACCGGCCTCCTGCCCGCCCGCAATGGAGCCCTCCCCAACCACTCCGGCATCACCCCCGGTATCAAAACCCTGCCCACCTACCTCAAGGAACTCGGCTACGAAACTTATCACTTCGGCAAGAGCCACTTCCAGCCGCCCGCCAACTTCCAGGATTGGACCCACGTCCCCAGCGAAATCCGCGGCGGCCCGCTCAACGCCGACCTCGACACGAAGGTGGTCGAACAATGGCTCACCCAACGCAGCGCCGCCCCCAACCCGAAGCCCGTATGCCTCGTCATCTGCTCCCACAGCCCGCACGTCTACTGGCGCCAGAATGAAGGCTATGACCCAGCCCAGGTCGACCTGCCCCCCACCTTCGCCGACACCCCGGAAACCCGCGCCGAACGCACCAAATACTATTCCGACATCACCTTCGCCGATCGCCAGCTAGGCGAAGTCTACAACCTCTGCAGGAAGCTCCTCAGCAGCAACACCCTCTTCCTCTACACCAGCGATAACGGCGCCCAGTGGCCCTTCGCCAAGTGGAGCCTTTACGACGCCGGCATCCACATGCCCTTCCTCGCCGCCTGGCCCGGCGTCATCCAGCCCAACACCCGCACTGACGCCCTCATCAGCTTCTGCGACCTCCTTCCCACCTTCGTCGAACTCGCCGGAGGAAAGGCGCCCGCCAGCTTAGACGGCCGCTCCTTCGCCGCCGTCCTCCGCGGCAAGTCCAAGCGCCACCGCGACGAGATCTACGCCGCCCACTCCGGCGACGGCAACATGAACGTCTTCCCCATGCGCTGCGTCCGCACCGCGCGCTTCAAGTACATCCTCAACCTCCACCCCGAGTTCCAATACACCACCCACATCGACAAAGCCGGCCCCAACGACGGCCGCATCTACTTCGATTCCTGGGCCAAACAAGCCACCGCCGGCGACGCCAAAGCCGCGGCGGTCGTCAAGCGCTACCACGAACATCCCCCCGAGGAGCTATACGACGTTACAGCCGACCCTCACGAACAGCAGAACCTCGCCGCCGACCCCAGCCACGCCCGCACCCTCCAGCAGCTTCGCGAAAAAGTGCGCGCCTGGATGAAAGCCCAAGGCGACGAAGGCAAAGTCTTCGGCATCCCGCGCCCGTTGCCCCGAACGTAGCGGTGACTACAAGCCGAGTACCGCCCTCCCCGCAAACTATCGTTCAACGGAGCACCCCAAGCCCCGCGGGCACGTGCCTATGGCTTGGCGTTGTTTTCTCTGCGTCCTTGGCGTCTCTGTGCGCGACTTTCCGGAAACGTCTGCCTCTTAGCGAGAGACCTTCATCGCGCCGGCAAATGCTTCTTCGGCACAATCACCGCCCCGGTCCCAAACCAGCTCGCCACCCGTAGTTCCGCCGTCATATGCACCAGCGTATGCGCCTCCCGCTGCGACAGCCCCCAATCGGCCTGCAACCACGCCAGCATCTCCGACACCGCCTCCCGGAATGCCCGTTCCAACGCCCCCGGCGTCGCCCCCAGCGTCACAATGGAATCCGCCCGCTCCACCCGCGGCCACCCCACCGACACGCCCTTCCGGAGGCTCACCGTGAACGTCACATCCATCGACGTCTCCGTCCCCTGCCCGATCAACTCCCCATCCCCAAAGCCCGCATGCGCATCGCCCAACAGGAAATAAGCACCCCGCTCGTACACCGGCAGATACACCACGGATCCCTCATCAATCCCGTTGTAGTCCAGGTTCCCGCCATACCGGCCCATCGGCCCCGACGAGATCGCCTGCTTGATCGGCGGCGCCACCCCCACACACCCCACCGAGGGATGCGCCGGAAACTCCGCCTTCAACCGATTCCCCAACGGCTGCGACGGCCGCATCACCCCCGTGGCCGGATCCAGATTCCACTTCAACGCATTGCGCCGCTTCGGCTGCAGCCACTCCTCACAGCAAATCGGCGACTCCAGCCCTTCTATCCGCCCTGGCGCCAGCGCGTCCGTACTCACCCGAACCCCGTTCCATCCCCAGTCCCGGTTCAACCGCACACGGTCCAGCTTCACCACCAACGTATCGCCCGGCTCGGCCCCTTCGATATAGAACGGCCCGGTCAGCACGTTGTCCCCATCGTGGATCAGCTTGCCCGTCTCATCGCGCCCGCGCGAGTCCAGCAGCTTCGTCACCACCGTATCGCCCGGCCGCAGACGCGCTATCGGCTCATGCGCCGCAAACGTCTCGTGATATCGGTTCGGCCGTATTGTGTGCGTCTCGGCCAATGCCCACAGCGGCAAAACAAGAAAAACAACGATAGCTCGCAGCATAAGCGTACTGACGATTATGCCGCGTCTTCCCTCAAGCCGGCAGCGTGAAATAGAACGTCGATCCCTTACCCGGTTCCGACGTCACCCAGATCCGCCCGTTATACCGCTCCACGATCCGCTGGCAGATTGCCAGTCCAATCCCGGTCCCCGGATACTTCGAACTCGAATGCAGCCGCTTAAAGATCCCAAAAATCCGCTCGTGATACGCCGGCTCAATCCCGATGCCGTTGTCTTCCACCGAAAACAGCCAGCCCTGGCTCTGCCGCGTCGCCGCCAGCCGGATCGCCAGCGGCTCCCCGTCCCGCCGGTACTTGATCGCATTGCCCACCAGGTTCTGAAACAGCAACTGCAGATGCGTGCGATGCACCGGCAACGACGGCAATGCGCCGAGCTGGATCGATGCCCCGCTCTCGGCAATCGCCTTCGATAGCCCATCCAGCGCAAACCGCAACGCCTCGGAGGCCGCGGCGTGCCCCGTCGGCCCTTCCAACTGAGTGGCCCGCGTATACGTCAGCAGATCGCTGATCAGCGTCTCCATCCGCGTGGCCCCGGTCCCGATGTACTCCAGAAACAGAAGCCCCTGCTCATCAAAATGCTGCGCGTAGCGCTTTCGCACCAACTCCGAGTAAATCTTCACACTCCGCAGCGGCTCCTGCAGATCATGGCTGGCCGAGTAGGCGAACTGCTCCAGATCCTGGTTAGCATGCCGCAATTCCTCTTCCACTCGCTTCAATGCCGTCACGTCCAGCGTCGCTCCCAGCATCCGCACCGGCCGCACTTCCCGCCGCAGCACCTTCGCATGACTGTACAACCAGATAATGCTGCCATCCGGACGGATCGCCCTGCGCGTCACTTCATACGGCACATCCTCCGCAATGGCCCGCGCCATCGCCTTCTCGGTCATCTCCCGGTCATCCGGATGAACCAGCGATTGGTACGCCTCCAGCGTATTCGGGAACGTCGCCTTGTCAATGCCATGCACATCGTACAGTGAGTCTGTCCAGGTAATCTTCCCGCTCGTCAGATCCCAATCCCACACCCCTACCTTGCCCGTTTCGGTCGCCAACCGCAGCCGCTCTTCGCTTTCCCGCAGTGCCGCCTCCACGGTTCTCACCCGTGTCGAGTCGAAGTAGTAACACACCACCCCAAACTGCCCGTCCGGCAGCACCATCCGGTGGATCTCCCATTCGTACGCCTCGGTCGCCTCAATGTCCTGGCGCGGGCTCACGAAGTCGCTCGAAATGTACGGCTCGCCCGTCTCCAGAGTCCGGCGGAACAGCCCTATCAGCTCCGTCGCCAGCGGCTCCGGCCAGATCGCCCGCATCACCTCCCCGAAGTCCCGCCCGATCGCCGGCTGCACGTTGCGAAATGCCCCCGCCAGCGTACGCGGGTTCGCGTGCGCCAGACGGAAGTCCGAGTCCACAATGTATAGCCCAAACGGCGCCCGCTGCACCAACTCCGCCAAGGCCCGATGGCTTTGCCGCACCCGATCCTCTGCCTGGTGACGCTGCAACGCCAGCCCCGCCGCATGTGCCCCAAAATCGGCCAGCCGCCGTTCCCAATTCGTTGGTTGCCCTTCCGGCAGGCACAGGCAGAAACACGCCGGAATCGTGTCATTCTCAAAAAATACCGGGAGCGTCCGCGCAAATCCCAACCGCGTCGGGGCATCTGTCAGTAACACCCCCGCCCCTGTCTCGGGAGCTAGCGTCGCCGAATAACACTCGCCCACTGTATCCGAACCCGCCTCCCCCACCAGCACACACGCCTGGCACCCCGGTGCCAGCCGAGCCACCGCCCGCGTCAGTTCCCGCAGGCTCTCCTCCAGCGGTACCCCCGCCGCAATCTGCTCCAGCACCAGGTTCTGTTCCTGATCCAGCCGCCGCATCCGATCCTCGGCTTCCCGCAGCGCCAACTGCGACTCGCGCTCCCGCGTGATGTCACGTGCCGTCCCAAACCACTCGCGTATCGTCCCGTCTTCCTGCAGCAACGGCACCGCCCGCGAGAACGTCCAGCCAATCGATCCATCGGCCCGCACAACGCGGTGCTCCAACTCGAACACCGACCGCGTCTCCACCGCCTGCCGGATGGCCGCCGTCACCCGCGCCCGCTCCTCATAGGGGATGTAGCGGTCCAGCCACGAAACGCTCGAACGCCGCGTATCGGGTAGGAATGCCTTCCCATCCAACTGGCGCATCTCTCGCCAGTCCGCACTCATCCGGTACACCGCATCGGAGGTGCTCGTCACGAAGGCCCGGAAACGATGCTCGCTTCGCAGAAGCGCCTCCTCGGCCCGCTTCCTGCCCGTGATCTCTTCAAAGAACACCGACAACCCACCCGCCGGCGACGGAAATGCCTTGGTATGGAACCAGCGGTCCGTCGACGCGTCGTAGTTGTCGAACTCCACTGCCACCCGCAGCGTCATCGCCCGCCGCAGCTCCGTCTCCAGCACTGCCCCCCGCGCCTGCGGGAACGTCTCCCAATGGTTGCTCCCCAACAATACCCCGCGCGGATACCCCGGCCACAGCCGTTCGAACTCCGCATTCACATACGTGTACCGCCAGTTCTGGTCGAAGGCCGCGAACGCGTCCGTGATGCTCTCCAGTATCGTCGCCGCCCGCTCATCGGCCTCACGCCGCGCCTGCGCCAGCTTCAGATGCGCCGTCACCAGCGCCGTCAATTCCCGCGCGCTGAACGGCTTCACCAGGTAATCGTCCGCCCCCGCCAGCATCCCGTCGCTGCGCGCCTCTTCTCCCGCCCGCGCCGATAGCAAAATCACCGAAAGCGTCGACAAACTCGGATCCCGCCGCAGCTCCGCCAATAGCCCAAATCCATCGAGGGCCGGCATCATGATATCGGACAGCAGCAAGTCCGGCTTCTGCCGCCGGACCTCCTCCAGCGCCGCCCGGCCGTTGCTCACCGCCACCACCTCGGCAATCGGCTCCAGAATGCGTTGCACGTGCACCCGCATGTCCGCGTTGTCATCGGCCAGCACAATCCGCGGACGTGCCGGCGCCGCCACCGGAACCGCCGGAGTTTCCGGCGTCAACCAACCCGCCGCTTCTTCGGTAAACGTGCGCGTACGCATGCCGTCCGGCGCCGCGGCATTGGCAATCCGGCCTTGGGGCAGATGCTCGCTGCCGAACGGAATCGATACCGTGAACCGGCTCCCCTGCCCCAACCGGCTCTCCACCGACACCGTGCCCCCGTGCAGCTTCACCAGTTCCTGAATTAGCGCCAGCCCGATCCCTGTCCCTTCGTACGTCCTCCCCCGCGCCCCCGCCACCCGGTGGAAGCGCTCAAACAGCCGCGGCAGTTCACACTCCGGAATCCCCGTACCGGTGTCGGTTACCGACAACAGCACGTGCGTCGCCGACGCTTCCACCGCCACCGTCACGCTCCCCTCGAACGTGAACTTGAACGCGTTCGAGAGCAGATTCAGAACAATCTTCTCCCACATCTCGCGGTCCACATAAACCCGCTGCGGCAGCTGCGGGCAGTGCACGTTATACTGCAGCCCCGCCGCCTCCATCGTCGCCCGGAAGTTCGATGCCAGATCCCGCGTATAGGCGGCCAGATCCACCGCTTCATACGTGGCTTGCACGCGCCCCGCCTCGATCCGCGAGAAATCCAGCAGCGAGTTCACCAGCTTCAACAACCGCAAACTATTGCGATGCGCCGTTGCCAGACGCTCGCGGTCGGCTTCGCCCAGCGCCGGACTCGCCATCGTCTGCTCCAGCGGCCCCAACAGCAGCGTCAGCGGCGTCCGGAACTCATGGCTCACATTCGAGAAAAACACCGTCTTGGCACGGTCCAGCGCCGCCAGCGCATCCACCCGGCGCCGCTCGTCCTCCGCCGCCCTCGCGTTCTGAATCGCCGTGCCGATATACGACGCCGCCAGTTCCAAAAACATCTGGTAGTCGTTGTCTAACCGCCGCGCCGGGCTCACCCCGGCAATCAGCACACCCGCGATATTGCTTTCACTCCGGGAAGCAATTGGCAGCACCATCGCCTCCTGCACGCGCTGCCCCTCCAACCCTTCCGGCAATGCCCCATACTCGCCGCCATGCAACGCCACGCACCGCGGCTGCCCCGAGCGCACCACCTCCGCAATCGGCCACGCCGACCCCAACGGCGCATCCAAATCCACCCGCTCCGGCGTCAGGAATTCCCCCGCGCAGCCCAAATGAATCAGTTCCGCCAGGCTCGCCTGGCTATGGTCGCGCAGATACAGCAGCGCAAACGGCAGATCGTCCCGGTTCTTCGATAACGTCGCCGCCGCCGTCCGGCACGCCCCCATAATCGTCTTCTCCACCAGCGCGTTCGACGACAGTTCGGCCAGCGTCCGCAAACGCCGCGCCCCGATTACCTTAGGCGTCACATCGGTCGACGGGCAGAATAGTCCCCCAATCTCTCCCGATTCATCCCGAATCGGGCTGTAAGAGAACGAATACCAGGTCTCTTCCAGAAATTGCCCCCGATTCATGAACAGCCGGACATCGTCTACGAAGCTCGCCTCTCCGTGCCGCAGCACCTTCTCCGCCAGCGGCCCGCACACATCCCAGATCTCCGCCCACACTTCCCCCGCCGGACGGCCCAGCGCCCACTCGTGCTTCGCCGTCCCCAGCACATGCAGATACGCATCGTTGTAGAGAAATGAAAGCTCCGGCCCCCATCCGATCCACATCGGGTGTTGCGACGTCAGAATCAGACTGATCGCTGTCTTCAGACTTTGCGGCCACAGGTGTGCCGGCCCCAAGGCGTGCCCGGACCACTCGAAATCGCGAATCCGGCGCCCCATCTCGCCACCACCGGCCAAAAACGGTAGCGTCGACGCCGAACTACTGCGCATTAGAATCCTCAGGGCTTGGGGAAAGTGAGCGCATGGCGGGGGCGTCGGGTCTCCTTACGCGAGTGGATGATGTGGTTAGACAGTAAAGCTACCGGATTATGGCATAGCACTGCGCGATAACGCTGACCTCAACGTGCATTTACTCACACCTGCACCGGCCTAGGAAAGGAAGTCCTGTTGCAGCCGCGCTTTGGTTTCCCCATCCAGTTTGCCCGTCGGCTCCAGCCCCTGGTCGGCCTGGAACCGCCGCAACGCCGCTACGGTCAGCTCAGTTTCTTCGCCCGATTCCTCTCCACACCAATACCCCAGATTGTTCAACCGCGCCTGCGCGCCCGACATTTCCCCGACCGGATTCACATACCCCAGCCGGAATCGAGTCTCCCGAACCTCCGGCGCCCTCCCCAACAACACCACCGCCTCGGCCAGGTTCGGCGGAATCGGCTCAATCAAGAACCCCGCCCCGTCCGTCTGCCCCTCGCGGGCCGGAAGCGCCGTCCCATCGTCCACCTGCAGGTTCAACAGGTAGGGAACCTCCCGGCAGGGCTCCTGCTGGAAGTCCAGAAAACGGATCCGCAACATCTCCGGAACACCCTTGCGACGCAGGTCATAGCGGTTCGTCGTACTGGCGCCGATGCTCTTCCGCTGCCGCCGCGGCAGATGCACCACGTCTCCCGGATGCAGAATCTGCTTGTGTTGCCGGCTCGCCTGCAACCCCGCATTCGCCCTGAAAGACCATACCGTCTCCGGCAGCAGCCCGCAATGAAATGCAATGCTCGACATCGAGTCGCCCAGCCGCACCTCCCACGTCTCCGCCTGCCCACCTTCCACCGGGGCCTGCCACCCCGCATCCCCCGAACTTTTATCCAAAGGCGGCGGCAAAGCCTCCTGCCGGATCAGCTCCCAGGCCTTCTCATCGGTGGCCGGCAACGCCAGTTGGTACGACCCCGGTACCAAACCGTCAAAGCGCGCGTGGCCTTCTCCATCAGTCAACGCCAGCACCACCGACTCCGGCGACCGTTGCAGTTCCAGCGCCACCGATGCCACCGGCTGATCGGCCTCATCGAACACCCGCACTTCAATCGCTTCGCGCGGCTCCGGCTTCGGACACTCCGCCGACACCGCCCCCGGCGCGTTCGCGCTGAACCCGTTCGCCGCGGCGGCCGCCGCCGCCATCCGCCCCAACTTATCGGACACTCGCCGTGCCTAAGGCAAACCGCCGCCGCGCCGCGGCATTCTCCTGCGCTACCCGTAGCTGCCGCTCCAGATGCTTCCAGGCATACTCCAGCCGCTGCGCCGGCGTCGACATCCGCGAATCCCGCAATATCCCATCCAGCCACGGCTGTTGCGGCTCGGATTGCCCGTCCCATCCCGCCAGCAGCAATAGACAGAAGTAACGGAACAGGTCGCGCGAGCCCGACAACCCGTACGATCGCGCCTGCGCCAACCCCGCCAATACCCCAGCCGGCCGCAGCCCCTCCGCTTCGTCCGGAAACTGCCGCCGCAACTCCCCCACCATCCGCCGCAAGAAACGCCGGCCCGCGTCCTGCCGCAACACCGCCATGCTCTCTTCTCGCAGCACCAACGTCCCCGTCACGCCGGCTCAGTCCTCCAGTTCTGCTTCATCGGTGACCAGCAACTCTTCCTCGTCATCCCCTTCGCCATCCGGATCCACGGCCTCCTCCTCTTTCTCGGTGCCATCGGTGGATTCCTGAATCTGCGGCGTCCGCGGCTCCGGAAACGACAGGTCGCCATTCCACCCATAGTCCCCGGTGTCGATGACTTCCTCCTGGTAAACCAGTTCGTCCTTGCTCTTTGGCGCTTCTTCCTCGTTGGCACGCGTCTCCACCGTGATCTTTAGATACCGCTCCATTTCCCGGATATACGCCAGCACATCTTCGGAAGACAACTCCCCGATCTTCACTTGCAATGCCTTATGATCCGGCTC
>JAEUQF010000323.1 GCA_016789745.1 Bryobacterales bacterium | reverse complement strand
TGAACGTCTTCTGGCTTTCGCCCGTTCTTCAGCCAGCTGTCGATCATCTCGTCCGGAAATGGCTGCCCTTCTTGCTGCTTCTTCATTTGATCTCCCTTCATTGTCAGGGAAACCGTTTACACAGTTTTTTAGACACCCTCGAGCCGGATGCCGGGAAATCCGCCTGTCCGGTTCGAGGAGGGGAGGGTGAACCCCTACGGAACTCTCTCCTACGCTGCCGCCTTCCTGTCCGCCGTAGCCTTGGGCAAAGGAGAAGGCGAGAATCTCGCCTTACTTCACCGCCAAAAACTTCACACACATCGGAGCCGGCACCTCCACCGTCTGCCCCGTAGGCGTCAACCTACCAGTCTTCTTATCCACCCGAAACACCACCACCGTATTACTATCCTGGTTCGCCGACAGCAAAAACCCACCAGTAGGATCCAGCCCGAAATTCCGCGGGATCTTCCCCTGCGTCGGCACATTCTCCACCAACGTCAACTTTCCATCCTTGGCAACCGAAAACACCGCAATCGTGTCATGCACCCGGTTCGACCCATAGAGAAACTTCCCCGAAGGATGCACCTGCACCTCCGCCGTCGACAACGCATCGGTCACCTGCACTCCGACCGGTAGTGTTGACGTTGTCTGAATCTCTTTCAAGACCCCACCCGCCGCGTCCCAGGTAAACGCCGTCACCGTACACGAAATCTCGTTGATCGCGTACGCGAACTTCCCGTTCGGATGAAACGCAAAGTGCCGCGGCCCGGACCGTGGCGCCACCTTGGCGAACGGCGGTTGATTCGGCTCAATCTTCGCGTTAGCCGCATCCAGCTTATACACCAGCAACTGATCCAATCCCAAATCCGCCGCCACCGCGAACCGGTTATCCGGCGAAGGGTTAAACGAATGCGCCCGCGGGCCACCCTGACGCTTCACATCCGCCACTGCTCCCTCATGCTTCACAACCGACGTGGACTCCCGTAACCGCCCATCCGGCTCAATCCCCACCGCCGCGACACTGCCGCCGCCGTAATTCGCCACCAGCAGCGTCTTGCCCGTGGCATCCACTCGCACATAGCAGGGCCCCGCCCCATGCGACGACACCGTGTTCAACAACGTCAGCTTCCCCGACCCCGGCTCAATCGAGAACGCACTCACCGCCCCGCCGCCATTGGCCTCCGCCACCGAATACAAAAACTTCCCGTTCGGATGCAGCGCCACAAACGACGACCGCGACGTCTCCCCCACCAGCCCCAGCGGATCCAGCTTCCCGGTCTTAGAGTCGAAGCGGAACGCGTAAATCCCCTTGCTCCGATTCCCGCCCCCAGTGCCAATATAGGCAATATAGTTCGCACCCGAAGCCGCCAACGGCATCAGAAACGGCACCATCGCAAACAACACCAACCATGCGCGCATCATATCCCCCCTACGCAATCCGAATCGCCCGCGGCGTACGCCACTTGCCCCGTGTGAAGTCCGGAAAATCCACCGGAGCACTCCGCTTCGCCACCGACTCAAAACTCAGCGGTGTGATTACACTCCACGTCGTACTGTCATAAACATCAATCGGCGTTTCTGTTTTTTCCCGGACCGCCTTCACGAACTCGTGCAGCGTTACGTAGTCCGCTCCGCCATGCCCGGAAGACGCCGCTTCCCGCGACAGCCGCTTCCATAGCGGATGCTCATACTGCTCGTAATACTTGGCCGCATCTTCCCAATCCGGCTCGCCGTTCTTCGCATCCGGACTGCGCCCTTCGATATACACCTTGTCCAGCGTCCCGGAATAGATCCCCTTCGTCCCTTGCGCCCGCAGGATCAGATCATAAGGCCGAGGCGACTGGATGTTGTAGTAAAGCACCACCGACATCCCATTCTCCGTTCGGATCATTGTCGTGTTCACATCGCCCTGCGCGAACGTCCGCTTCGCCGCCGCGCTGTCGGCTCCAAACCGCCGCACTGCCGCCGCCTTCGGCCCTAACGACACCGTGCTCATCGAAGTAAGATACGCAAACCGGTCCCCACGGTTGATGTTCATCCACCATGCCGCCGGCCCGATCGCATGCGTCGGATACTGGTTCCCATCCTTGTTCGCCGTATGCACCCCGCGCCACGTCAGATCCCCCGACTGGTCGCGCGTAAACGGCCCATTCCGGAAGTAGTGCTGATACCCCACCTCGCTATGGATAATGTCGCCCAGCACGCCCTGCCGCAGCATGTTCATCACCAGCAAGACATTCCGGAAGTAGCAGACATTTTCCAGCATCATGCACGGAATCTTTGTCTTTTCCGACGCTTCCACCAGTTGCCAGCATTCCTCCACCGTCAACGCCACCGGCACTTCCACGCCCGCATACTTGCCCGCCTGCATCGCCGCCACCGCCATCGGCGCATGCAGTTCCCACGGCGTCGCAATCAGCACGCCGTCCAGATCCTTGCGCTGCAGCAGCCGCTTGTAATCCTCCACCCCGCGCGAATAGCCTTCCGCCTTCGTGCGTCCCGCCTTCTCCACCACGCCCTGCGCCCGCGCCAGATTCGTTTCGTTAATCTCGCACACCGCCGGCACCTCCACGCCCGGCAGCGACAGAATGGTGCGCAGCAGAGACGTGCCCCGGTTGCCTGTGCCAATAACCCCGATCCGAACCGGCTTCTCCTGGCCCAGCGCCATCGGCACCAATCCAGCGGCTCCCGCCAGGAACGTTCTGCGGTCAAGTGGAGTAGACATGCCGTCCAGCATAACGCCTCTACTGCCCCGCGAACACCAGCGCCTGCACCGCCCGCCGCCCATCATTCGGCGACAGCGCCTCCAACCGCAACTCGCCAGGCCCCGCCGCCCGATATTCGAAGTCGAAAGTCTCTCCGACCGCCACATGTTGCTCGGCACGCTGCGGCCCACCATCCCGCACCGCCGCCGCATCCTTCGCTACTCGGCGCCACTCCACAACCGCACCGTCAGTCCCCCGCAGCGACACCCGCAGGTTATCCATGCTTGGGGTGATGTTCATGAACCGGAACCGGTACGTCACCCCTGCCATCAGCCGCATCACCGCCGGCTGTGGCGACCCGTTCATCAATAGCAACCCCGCCCCATACGGCTCCCCCGGACTCACACTAAACAGGAAGCTCTTATCCACCGCCGCATTGTGCTTCTCTCCAGCGGGCAGCACCACCATCGGCCCATGAATCCCACCCGTCAACTGCGCCACATCATGCCAGTGCGTGTGATACATGAAGGATCCAGGCCGAACCGGCACCATCCGCACCGTGAACGTCTTGCCCGGCTCCAACGCCGGTGCCCGCTTATCCCCCAGCCCGCCCCAGTGCGGCACGCCGTCGTAGTAGCTCTCAATCTCCAACCCGTGCCAGTGCACCGCCGTCACTTCCTTGGTGTTGTTCGTAATCGCGATCTCCGTCTGTTCGCCCTGCCGCACCACAAGCAGCGGCCCCGTCAACCCCGTACTCTTCGACACCTCGCCCGTCACCGCATCTTTCAACCCGATCTCATAAAACCCCGCCTGCCCACTCCGGTTCGAAATAGTCATCGCCAACCGCCGCGCCGGCTTCCAATTCGTCTCGGTATCCAGCACCGGCTTGCCTGTGACGGTGAGCCCCATGATCATCCCGCCCATGCCCGCATACGGCGAGTCCATATCATGCATGTGCTGGTGATCATGGCTATGCTCCGGTATCCGCGCATCGGCCGGATCCAGCGGCACCGGCAACCGCATATGCGGCATGCGATGACAGTGATACAGCCACCGCCCCGGCTCCTTCGGCACCCACGTCATATCGAAGGTCTCCATCACCTCCACCGAATGCGTGAACTCTTCCGGCTTCATCCCGTCGTCGAAAATCGTGAACTTCTCTCCGTCCCCCTGCCCATCCAGTGAAAAGTGAAAGCCATGCAGGTGCATCGGATGGCTCAGATCGCTGGCATTCACAATCTTCCAGCGCACCTTCTCGCCCACCGCATAATGTAGCCGCTCCGTATACGGCCACGACTTCCCATTGATGGCCGTGCGCGTCGGCCCATTCCAGCGCTCCAAAACAAAAATGCGGTCGTTTGTTGGAGCCCCCGGCGCATCCACCACCAGCGCTCCGCCCAACAGCGCATCCAACACCCGCCCGTTCCCCCGGCGCCCATCCGGCGTCCGGCCCCAATACAGATACGTCCCGGCCTTGCCCGCCGCGAATCGCCACTCCCGCTTCGCCCCCGCCTCCACCGTCACCGTATCGGTATTCCGTCCCGGCCGCTCATGAAAGCCATGCAGTGTCACCGCCACGCCCAGCGTATTCCGCACCCGCAGCACGATCGTCGTCCCCTGCGGCACGCGGATGGCCGGACCCGGCACCTGCAACGCCTTCCCCACCTCCGCGAACGCATAGGAAGGGATCGCCTCACCATCCTCGGCCTCCGGATGCCAGTTGCCCTTCCGCAACTCCAGGTCTACCGTCAGGACGCCGTCGCGAAGCACCCCTGCCGTCTTCCGGTTGTCATTCGCCAGAATCGAAGGCAGCGATTGCCCCGGCAGACACACAGGGGCCGCCATCATCAATAGGACTAAGAGTTGAGCAGACACGTTCGTTAAGCCAGACAGCATATCGAAACGTAAGCCCAAGCGCGACAGCGGGTGTATACTCCGGTCATGAAGCGACGCGTTTTCGTTGGCACCGCCGTCACCGGCCTCTCGGCATCAGGCCTCAACGCCGCCCCACAGGCGAAGCCCACCGGAGGCGCCATCCCCTCGCGCATCTTCGGAAAAACCGGCGCCACCGTCACTGTCATCGGCCAGGCCGGCGGCCGCTTCCCCCTCATCAACTTCGAAGAAGCCAGCGCTATCGTCCGCCGCGCCGTCGACCTCGGCATCACCTACTTCGATAACGCCCGCGTCTATTGGGATGGCCGCTCCGAAGAGGTCTACGGAGCCGTCCTGCCGCCCTTCCGCAAAAAGCTCTTCCTCACCACCAAATCCGGCAAGCGCACCCGCGCCGAGGCCGAAGCCGACCTCCACCAATCCCTCAAAGCCCTCAAGACCGACTACATCGACCTCTGGCAGATCCACGCCGTCAGTGAGAGGAAAGAGGTAGACGAGATCTTCGCCCCCGGCGGCGCCATCGAAGCTTTCGAAGCCGCCAAGAAAGCCGGCAAGTGCCGCTTCTTCGGCTTCACCGGCCATCGCGACCCGCACGTCCACGCCGAAATGCTGCGCCGCTACAACAAGTACGACACCATCCTCATGCCCCTGCATGCGGCCGACCCGTCGTACCTCAGCTTCGAGAAAATTGTACTGCCCACCGCCGTCGAACGCGGCATGGGCATCCAGGGCATGAAGAACTTCGGCAACGCCAAACTGCTTTCCGCCCTGAGCGCCAAGGACTGCCTGCGCTACGTGCTCAGCCTGCCCATCCATTGCACGGCCATCGGCTGCACCACCATCGGCCAACTCGAAGACGACATCCGCATCGCCCGCGAGTTCAAGCCCTTCACCCAAACGGAAATGGCCGCGGTCCGCACCAAGGCGTCACGCGTCGCCGGCGCCGCGCTCGAAGACTGGAAACGCAACCTCCGAGAAACCGCCCAGATCAACACCTACCAGGGCGGCTAACCTCACTAAGGCCCAACTGGCCCAAACCTACCGCGCTCAGGTAAAGCCCCCGCCCGCCGTGGGCGTACATCCACCGGTCGCAAACGTCGAAAACAATCGCTGCACCCGCTGCGATTCGCACCTCGGACACACCACGCCGCTATCTGCTTCCGTCATCCGCCGCAGTTGCTCAAACCGCGCACCACATTCCGGGCACCGATACTCATACAGAGGCATACCTCTATTTTACCGGCCGCTCGGCGCAAACCGCAGAATCCGCGTCGAAAACTTAAACTCCCCCACCCATAAGTTTGACCCGTCCCAAGCCAGGCTCCCCGGCATGAACAGCTTCGTTGCCGACAACCCGGCCCGCCGGTCATTCGCATCCGCCGCACCCAGAAACGTCTCCGGCGCACGCCCCTCCAAGGCGTCCTGCAGCCGGCTCCAAACCACCACCCGGTTGTTGCCGCGATCCGCTACAAAGAAGCGTCCCCCCGCCACCAGCGCCTCGCCCGGCAAATTGAACATCCCCGGCCCCCCAATCCGCACCCCCTGGGCCACGCCGCCCGCAATCGCCTGCACCGGCCACGCCACCACCTCATTGCCTTCAAACGACGCCGCCACCAGCCAGCCCCCATCGCTCGACAACCGCCCTGGCCCCTGCATCGTCAACACCGCCTTCGGATCCGCCCCCGCCTCCGGTACGCCCTCCCACACATAAATCCGATTCGCCATCCGGTCCGCCAAATAGAAGTAACGCGCATCCAAAGCCACACCCGTCAGTTCCTGAAACGCCACGCCGCCGATCCGCCCATTGAACGTTACATCCGGCCGCTCGCTCTGCAACGGCAGATTCCGCCAGAAAAACACCGAGCGTTTGCCCGCCGCCACCAGCCTCCCATCGTTCGCCGCGCTATCCCAAGGCGCATCCGGCAGCGTCACCACCGCATCCGGCGCCACGCTGCTCTGGTCCGGCACCCGCCGCCACACAAACACCTTCCGTTCAAAGTCCGACGACGCAAATAAACTTCCCCGGTCAATCGCGAGCGCCGGGTTCTGAATGAAGTTGTTCTCCGCCCACGTGTCCTGGTCCGGCCGGTCGCTGCCCAACGAAAAGTCCGGCGCCACGTTGCTCCCCGGCACCGTGTTCCAGCCCAGCACGTTATTCCCGTTGTAATTGGAAACATACAGCCGCCCCTGCGCTACCACCGTGTCCGGCCCGTCTCCGTTGCGATACCCAGACGGCCGCAACGTGACGTCCGCGGCCGCACCCGCAGCCGTCGGTTTGCGATTCCAGATCCCAATCGTCTGGTTCCCCGCCAGAATCACCTTGCCGTCTTCCAGCACCGTGCCCTTGTACCACTCCGGAATGGTAAATGCCGGCGCCTGATCCGCCCGCGCCGGAAACTCATTCCACACCATCGTGCCCGGCCGGTTCGCCGTCCCGTTGTTGTGATCGCTCAACGCAAAGAACGTCGACCCGTCACTGGTAATGTTTCGCGGCGTCCCCGCGCCCTCCGGCCGCAGCACCAGATCCGGCGGCTGGTTATCCCTTACCGGTATCGAGTTCCAAATCAGCACCGACGCCCCCTGCGTCGCCACCACCGCAAACTTGCGCCCATCGGTCCACACACCCCATGGCCAACTCCACCGCACCTGTCCTGGCACTGGCTGCGGCGACAGCACCGCTAAGTCGATCACCACGTCCGCCGGCACGCCATTGCTTGCAGGGAACTCATTCCACAGCAGCACCCGGTCATTGTTCGTATCGGTCACCGCAATTCGCCGCCCATCCGGCGTAATCGCCACATTGCCCGGAAAATTCAGCTGCCCGCGCCCGTTGCCGCTATTGTTCGACGAAAAATCGGGCTGCCCCAACACCAGATCCGGCGCCACATTCCCCGCCGGCGCCATCCGCCACACCAACACCCGGTTGTTCCACCGGTCCGTCATCAGCAGTGACCGGCCATCCGTGGCCAGGCCCGACGGATGATTGAACAGCGTCGCCCCGCCGCTATCGTTGAAGCCCTTGGCGCCCAGCACCACGTCAGCCGGCTGCCCTGTCGCAAATCGCCGCGCCGCCGGCGTGATCTTGAAGTACATCCTGTACCCCGCGCGCCAGCGAATCACAAACGGATCCGTGATCTGCTCATCCGGCGCCGCCTGCATGCGTACCCCCTCTTCCTGCGTCCAGTGGATGCCATCGGCGGAAGTGAAGCTCCGCACCATGTTCCCCAGCGGCGTCCGTTGGTCGAACGCGTATAACCGCAGCGTCCCGTCCGGCAAGGTGATCGGCGCCGTGGTACCCCAACCCGGCGGCTGCATCGTACCCACGAATTCAAACTGCAGCCCATCGGCCGATCGCGCGATCACCGTCCCCTGGCGTCCCGCAAACACATACATCAGCCACTCGTCCTTCACCCGGAACACATCCGGATCCACCAGGTCGTCATACTGAAACGCCGTGCCGGTCTCTTCAAACCGAATCCCGTCGTCGGACACCGCCATGTTGATCGCATGCGGATTCGGCCCCGCCGCCGGATCCCCCTGGTGATCCGATGCCAGATAGTACAACCGGAACCGGCCGTCATCATCCCGAAGAATCGACGGGTCCACTGCCTTCCTGGTGCGCATCCCCGCGATCCGAAATGCGGGGTCGGGCGCGAAGTTCGTCCCATCCGTCGACACCGCCACCGCCACGTTCTCCGTTTGCCCCGGTTGGTCCGGCGGCCGCACGTAGTACAGCAGCACGCGCTCATCGTTGTCATTGATCACCGCCGGTACCGAGGCCCGCGTCAGCCGCACCCCCGGCTCCCGCGTCCACGTCAGCCCATCCTCGCTCACCGCGCTCGCCACGAAGTGCGTCTCGATGCCACCGGCAAACACTGGCAGCTGCGGATTCACCGGCCCAGTCCCAGGCCCGGGCCCTGTCGTCGCGGCGCTGATGAAGCTCTTCACGGCCATCAGCCACGTCCCATCGGCCAACTGCACCGGCGCCGGATCCGCCACTCCCAACGCCGCCGGCCCGCTCGCCGGAGCCACCACCCGGTCCCCCTCCTCCACCCGCCACGTGCGCCCGTCCGCCGTAAAGGCCGACCGGATCCGCATCCGTGTCCCCATCTGCGGATTCCCATTCACATGGAAATACGTCCGCCACCCGCCGGCTACCTTCACCGTGTCCGACACCGACCCGCCCAACTCCAACACCGTCCCATCCGTCTCAAACCGCAGCCCATCCGCCGACGTACACCGCAGCATCCGCGCCCCCAGCGACAGCAGCATCACCCACCCCTCCGGCGTCTCAAACACGTCCGGATCCGTCGCATTCGCATAACGCGCATCGGCGAACACCTGCCCCAGCGGACTCCAGTTCAACCCATCTCGCGACTCATAGGCCCCAATCGCACCCTGGTTGTTCGCCTTCACATACGCCCGATACCCGCCACCGGTCAGCCGCACCACGTTCGGATCCACCTGCTGCAGATTCGTGACCACGCGGGCCCAAACCCCATCGGCGTTCCGCTGGATCGCCCCCACGCGCTCCTGCGGCCCGCTCGCATCCACGAACAGAACGATCGGCCGCCCCTGGGGATCTACGAACAACTCCGGCACCGACGCCTTCTCCGCCAGCACCTGCGGCTGCACGGTCCACCGCAGGCCGTCCTCCGAAACAGCCAGCAGCACCCGATGATTCCAGGGACCATCCTGCGCCCATCCAAGCGTGGCAAACAGGGCCAACCACACAAACCGGGACATAAGCGTTCCAACGAGACTCATGGCGATACGGTTTACACGAGATAACAATTCCCCCCGGCCATTCGCGCAACCCGCCAGCTTTGCGGCTACCATAGTTTTTTGATCGCCATGTTCCGTCTTGTCCTGCTCGCGTCGTTACTGGCCGCGCCGTTAGCCGCGCAGTCCCACACGCTCACCGTGAAGATGACAGGCTTCAAAACCGACCAGGGCATGGCCGCCGTGGCCCTCTACGACAAGCCCGATAACTTCCCCATAAAACCCGAAAAGGCCACCGCCACCCTCCGCGTCCCCGTAGCCAAAGGCACCGCCAAGGCCGAATTCAAGAACCTGCCCCCCGGCACCTACGCCATCTCCGTCTATCACGACGTCAACAACAACAACAAAATGGACGCCAACTTCATCGGCGTTCCCAAAGAGCAAACCGGCGCCTCCAACAACGCCAAAGGCAAGATGGGCCCGCCGGCGTTCAAAGACGCCAAGTTCGCCCTCACCGGCGACCAAACCGTCACCATCACCATGAACTGAATCCCCGGACCACCACCGGAATCCCGGCCGGAAACCCGGCCAGCGCGGGGGGTGAGCCAGTTCCTGCGTTGGGAAGGCATCCCGGCCAATCCGCCTCCGCCGACCTTCCCTCGGTACAAAAATGATGAGGAAATTCTGCCACGGTTTACGCTTGCGCTTGGCATGAGATGGTTGGTCGCCCCAAGGCTGGGTGGGCTCCCTCACCCTCACCGCGACACCCCATGCCGCTGGGCCACGCTCGCCCCGGCGCGCCGGGCGATCGACGCCGGTAGGAACGAGATCCGATCCATCAGTTCCATCAACTAGGAGGATGATATGTCCGTCGTAACTATTCCGGACGGCAGCAGAAGTACCGTGCAAGGGAAGCCATCGGCGAACCGGCTCCTCCAGCACTTGAAGACACTTAACCAGATGATCGCCGATAAACACTCGGAGTTGCGGACGCTCGAAATCGAGGAGCGGAGCACGCCCGTGGACCAGGTGTCCCCTCTCCTGCTCGCGCGCAAGGCCGCGGCGTGGCGCGAGATCCACCGGCTCTCCGATGGCAGGAAATACTGGGAGAAGCAGTTCAACGAAGAAGTGTCGCGCCTCAAGCAGGCCGGCGCCAACGAAAAAGCGCTCCCTACCGATGAACCGCCCGAACGCGAGCGGCGTATCACGCCCCAAGACCTCCGAGGCGGCGGACAGCTCCCGCCGCAGCCCTATTTTAAGGAGCTTCCCACCACACCCGGGCCCGGCAAGTGCATCGTCGGCCCACCTGGAGCGAAACTGACGAAAGAGCAACGCGACGGCCTGATCCTGGAGCAGTGGAACCAGTACTGGAGGAGGCTGGACTCGGCTCGCGAGGACTATGAACGGGAGCTCGAGGTGTTCGCAGTGAATCAGTTCTTCTGGCAGGAACGCCAGAGAAAGACGCTGGCCGCTGGCAAACCATTTACGGAGGCCCCTCCCGTACGCCCGGAGTTTCCGGACATACCGGCTCCGGCCTGCCCGCCGCCGTTCACGGCTCCCGCCTGATCGCCCGACGCATTCCCGCAGGGGATGATGACGGACTGTATCCGGCAGGGCAGGCTAAAGCCGCTATTGAACCGCGCGCGCGAGAGCTTGTGGAGAACCTCGCTCCCTCGCGGTCACGGCTTCGTAAGTTGCTGATTCCGTTACAGAGCTTAGACCGCCAGGGAGCGGTTGCCGTTTCTTGCACTACACTAGCACCCCGACGCAACTTCGCGCTACAGCAGCACGCGGTGCGAATGGTACTCATACGCCAGCAACAGCTTATTGATAAAAGTACACCGCACCACCACCTGGTACCCCGCTGGAAACCCGCCGCCCCCCAACTTCGCCTTCAATTCCCGTAGCGACTTCGGCGTCGCGAACAGCTCCGCCGCCCCCTGGGTCCCGGTCGACGTGATGCCGGCGAACACCACCTGCCGCCGCTCCCCATCCCCCTCCGGCAGCACCGTCACCAACCCATACACCTCGGTAAACTCACCCCGCGCATCCTTCCGCGGCACTAACTTCTGCCCCGTCGTGCGGTCCAGAATCACGAACTCCTTCACGCCCTCGTCGTACGCCACCGTCAGCGGCGTCTTCTCCAACAGCTTCGTCGATGCCTCGCTATCCACCGGAGCACCAAACACGATCGCATTCCGCCCCCGCAGCGACGAGATGGGCGATACACGCTCCGGCAATACCTGCCAGCGCGCCCCGAACGTCCGCAACACGTTCACGCTCGCCACCACCGCGTTCATCGTCCCGACGCCAATCACGTTATCCGTAATCAGCAGCCCCAGCTTTTCATCCGGCTGCAACGGCCGGTGCTGCCGGAACTCCGCATAGGCCTCCGCCGGCGCCGGATAGGCAGGCGCCCCCAACCGCGTATGGCTTGCCGGACCCACCGTTAAATGCAACGGCGTCGCCACGCACAACACCACATTGGCATCCTTCGCCGCCAGCGGGCCCCAGGCTTCGGCGAGTATCGGATCCACTGCCGCGTTGCCCGATGCGGTGAAAGCCACCCACGTGGCCAATACTCCCAACAGCAGCCCCGCTAAGCCCGCCAGTGCCCACTGCCATCGTCGCGGCCCGGCCACGGGCTCCGGCTTGGCCGCCACCGCGGCAGGCGTCACAACCTCCACCCGCGTTTCCGCCCGTTTCGTATACTGCGGCGCGTACGTCCCCTTCGGCAGCACAATCTGCACCGGAGCGTCCCGCGCTTCCATCTGGTACAACTTCTCTAATTTCTGCCGCAGCTCATACGCCCGCGTCCGGACCGAGGAGTCTTCCGCCGGCGAGTAATTCGCCGGACGCCCCAGCACCTCCACCCCAATCAGATGTTCGGTAATCTCCCCGGCGCGCCCAGCCAGATCCTCCTCCACCAAATACCGAAGAATCGTCCGAAGCTGTTCGGCGCGCGCCAAAGTGCGGCTGTGCAGGGCCAGTTCGAGAGCTTCCCGCTTCTCGTCGGCGGTGACCGCGGCGGCAATGCCTGTCATGAGCTAACCTACTGAAACTACGTCGATAATACCCTACGTTACGCCAATTAACAAGCAGTTACCAGACGGTGAGAGCACTTGTCTTGCGGCCCCAATTCACCACAACTTGGAAACCAGCAGGCCTCGGCCCTGAACTTCCTTCGTCTCGGAGGCGCTCCATGTTGCGTTCCCTTCTCCTCGCGTTGGTCCTACCCCTGGCGATCCTCGCCCAAGTCGAAACCGGCCTCATCGTCGGCGCCGTGACCGACCCCGCTGGCGCC
>JAEUQF010000321.1 GCA_016789745.1 Bryobacterales bacterium | reverse complement strand
AAGGGCTGGCGCTGCAGTTTGATGCGAACATCATGTTTGCGCAGGACGAAACGGTCGGTATCGAGGGAGTACGGACCGAATCGAATCGCTTTCTGCATGGCCTGATGTTTCAGTATCTTACACCCTCACAATGTCTCTCATCTTCTAATCTCGTCTGGCTGGCCAAATGGCACTCCGGCTGGCAGATTGGCTGGCATGCAACTTCTTCTTCTGCTGCTTCTTGCCAGCGCTTCCGCCCAGGACCAAGAGGCGACGTGGCGTTCTCTGCTACACGCGGCTGATTCCGAGATGCTAGCCGGCCGCCTGCGGGCAGACGAGCAACTCCTGCGACAGGCGCTCGCCGATCTGGGAACGGACGCCCCGGACCGCTCGCGAATCGCCGCTCATCAGCGATTGAGCACGGTCCTGCTGAACATGGGCAGGACGCAGGAGGCGTGGAAGGAGATCTCGCGGGCGCTCGAACTAAGGCCAGAAGGCGACCAACTGGGAGGGCTCAAGCACGCCATGGCGATGACGAGTTCTGCGGCGGGCGATCTGGACATCGCGGCTCGATGGATGGCGGAGAGTGTGGCACTTCTTAAAAGGGAGAGGTCGATAGACGTCTGGCAGGGGATGATCGATCAGGCCGGCTTGGAGATGGCTCGCGGAAAGGTGTCCCGTGCGGCAGAACTCTGCAATGCGGCCCTGCCGATGCTTGAGTCCACGCGGGGGCTGCATCAACTTCGTCGCCTGGCGCACGTTTATACCTGCGCCGTGATCCAATTGGAGAGCGACCCCTCAGGCGCAGAACTTGAGCTGCGGCGACTGCTCCAGATGTGGCCCTCTGCAGAGGAGACGGAGAAGCGCCAATACTGGCCCAGATCGCCCGAAGTGGGCTACGGACGAAACGCTTTTGCGGAAGCGCTGGTAGCGATCGATAACGCAGTTGCGCTGGCGCGGACTTCCGCGGATACGCACTTGCTGGGTCCCTGTCTGATGATTCGTGCTAAGATTCTGCGCGCGATGAAGCGCAAGAAGGAGGCGGTGGAGTGTGAGGAGGCGGCGGCAACGCTTCGGCGACCGGGCAACGAGGTTGTCATCGATGCGCAGAGGCTATGGATGGACATACCGCAGACGAAGCCAACTTTTATCGGTCCGGGAGGGAGACAGCGCTAGGCGCGCATCGCGAATGCGAATGTCGAATTTGACTGGCGTCCCTGGAGGTTAGTGGCTTCGGTAGGTGAGGGGAATCTGGTCGGGCTGCCGGGATTTGAACCCGGGACCTCTTGCACCCCAAGCAAGCGCGCTAGCCAGGCTGCGCCACAGCCCGAACTTCTGAGTATAGCAGTGCGGACCGGCATAAGCCAGTTGCGATTTGGCCTCTGGGATGGATACAACAGGGAAAACATGAAAATAACGAAAGTTGAGGCGCTGTACCTGCGGCTGCCGGAAGTGAAAGGGCAGTGCGACAGCGGGCAGGACGCGATTGTGATCCAGGTGGAGACCGATGCCGGGATTACGGGGATCGGCGAGGTGGATTCGGCGCCACTGGCGGTGCAGGGAGCGGTGCGGGCTCCCTATTCGCATGCGATTACCTGCGGGTTGGAGCAGGTGCTGCTGGGGGAAGACCCGTTTGAGACCGAAAAATTGTGGCACAAGATGGTCAGGACCAACGTGTACGTGGCGCGGGGCGGGCCGGTGTTCCATGCCATCAGCGGGATCGACATGGCGCTGTGGGATATCAAGGGCAAGGCGTTGGGAATGCCGGTGTGGAAGTTGCTGGGCGGCGGGTTCCGGGACAAGATCCGGTGTTATGCGAGTTCGCTGTTTGGGCCGTCACCGGAGGCTACGGGTGAGTTGGCGCGGCGTTTCGCGGATCGTGGGTTTAGCGCCGTGAAGTTCGGCTGGGATCCGATGGGGCGGGATGAGAAGACGGATATCGCTTTGGTGCGGGAGGCGCGGAAAGGGTTGGGGGATGATGCCGATCTGCTGATCGATGCGGGGCTGGTGTGGGATGCGAAGACGGCGTTGCAGCGCGCGAATGCCTTTGCAGAGCAGCGGATTTACTGGCTGGAAGAGCCTTTGCGTGCAGATGACTACGAGGGGTACCGTAAGCTGGCGAACGCGACTTCTGTGCGGATTGCGGCGGGGGAAGAGGAGTGGGACCGGAAGTCGTATGTACAACTGATGGATGTGGGGCAAGTGGACGTGGTGCAGGTGGATCTGACGCGGTGTGGCGGGTTTACGGAGGCGATGAAGATTGCGGCGCTGGCCTATGATCGCGGGTTACCGGTGGCGAATCATGGCTTTACGACGTATATCAATGTGGCTGCGGCGCTGCACTGGCTGGCCAGCATCCCGAATGCACTAATTTGTGAGTTTGTGGCCGAGGAAGAGACGAAGCTGCGGGATGAACTGACATTGCGGCGATTCCGGGCCGAGGAGGGATATCTGCGGATTCCGCAGGAGCCAGGGTTGGGAATCGAGTTGAACCCGGAAGCGGTGGCCCGCTACCGGGTTCTGTAGGGAGGCTGGCCGGACTAACGGCGTCGGACGAGGAACCGGGAAAGGTCGCCGGGATCCTCCAGGATGTCGGCTTCAATGTCGCGCAGCTCCCGCTCAATCAGGCTCCATTCGGTGTCCTGCCCATGGGCGGGGGCGTGCATTTCCTCGCGTTTGCGCTGCAGGGTATCGAGAACCGCCGCGCTCTGTTCCAGACGATCTTTCGTACTCCTCATGACTGTTTCGCCTTTCGGCATCCTCCTTCCGCTCCATCGCCGGAGCTTCCGTGCTCCGTACTCTACACCCTTAGATGCGGAAAACGAGGAAAGAATTCCATCAATCTACTAACGGCAGAACGGGTGGAAAACTGGAGGGGGGTGGGGATTGATCCAACCTAGAACCGCCGCGATCGAGGCACCTACCGGCCATCTTCTCCGGTCCGCGTGGAACTTCCCAGTAAGTCTTCGGCGTGGTACGGTCAACCTATCGCACTCGGGCTTTCAAAGCGTGGGCCCTTCCGTCCGCCCGACGTACGACGGGTTCTAGGAGTCGCAAGCGAAACGGGAAAAATCACAAAGAAGGATTGTGGTGCCGAATAGCGACTAAAAGGGCAAGCCTGAGGGACGTGTGATGCGGTGAAGTGTTGCCACGAAGATATGGCGGTGAGGGTGGGATTCGAACCCACGGAACCCGTAAAGGTTCAACGGTTTTCGAGACCGCCCGATTCAACCGCTCTCGCACCTCACCGCACGGGCAACCCTCTAATTGTAGCAGCTCCGGGCGGGGGAGCAAAGCAGAAAAATGCGCTCCAGCCGGGCAGGCTGGGATTTTCCGGATTGTAACAAGACTGATGTTCGATGTTAAAGATCGGGTGCTAACCTCGCTCTGGTGTGCGGCGGGCTGAACGGTCCGCGCTCGCCTGGAGATATTCACCTTTCCTTCCTCATGAGATCCATCACTCTGTTTGTGTGTGTTTTGTCCCTTGCAATGGCGCAGTCGCCCCGGAACGAGGGAGCAACCGGCACAGTCGCCGGGAGTGCGTTTGACGCGGCTAGCGGAGCACCGGTACCGCTGGTGAAGGTGACGGTGAAAGAGAACCCGTCCTTTACGATCCAAACGGACACGAACGGGAAGTTCGCCATCAAGCTGCCTCCGGGTACCTATACGCTGACCTTTGCGGGCGCCAACCATATGGATGCCGAAGTGGACCAGGTGATCGTCACGGCCGGAGAAGTGGCCGAAGCGAGCACGGTCCTTTCGCCGAAGGGTGCCGTAACTACCGTGGAAGTGGTGGAGAAGGTAGGGGCGGTGCAGTCGACGGCGGAGGCCTCGCTGGCCGAGCGGAAGTTATCCGGGTCCGTGAGCGATGCGGTCAGCAATGAAGAACTGCGTGGCGGGACGGCATCGAACGCGGCGGCGGCTTTGGAGAAAGTGACGGGCGTGTCGGTGGTCGACAACGGCTTTGTCTACGTGCGCGGTTTGGGCGAGCGGTACAGCGCGACCCAGTTGAACAACGCGGTGATTCCGACGACGGAGCCGGAAAGGCGTGTCGTGCCGCTGGATCTGTTTCCGGCGGCAATGATCGACAGCATCCGGATTCTGAAGACGTACAGCCCGGACCTGCCGGCGGAGTTCTCCGGCGGGCTGGTGGACATGAAGACGGTGGAGTTCCCGAACAAGCCGGTGCTCAAGTTCAGCGGGAACATGGGCTTCAACGGGGTAACGACCTTCAATCGATTCGGGACGTATCCCGGCGGCGGCAGGGATGTTTTCGGTTTTGATGACGGCACGCGTGGATTGCCGGCCGGGATCCCCGATAACCGCCGCCTGTTCCAGGGCCAGTTCACGAATCAGCAGTTGACGGACTTTGGACGCCTGTTTCCGGTGAACTGGGAGCCGACGGCGGTGTCCTCGATGCGGCCGAACCAGAGTTATTCGGTGACGGGCGGCGGAACGTTCGGCCGGTTGGGCCTGGTCGGGGCCGTGAGTTTCAGCAACAAGCCGCAGCTTTACGACGAGCAGCGGCGGTTCTACCGGACGTCGGGCGGGCGGCCGATCGAGTTCACGCGGTATGACGATTTTCGGGACAGCGTGGAGCAGACGCGCACCGGCGGGGTGTTCAACGCGGCGATCCGGTTGACGGCGGCCAATAAGCTGGTGTTCCGCAACACGCTGACGCATGATTCGGACAAGGAATCGCGGATTATTGCCGGATACGAAGGCGGGATCGACGGCGATATTCTGACCGAGCGGCTGCGCTGGGTGGAGCGGAACCTGCGGTCGCATAGTCTGGAAGGCGAGCATGCCTTTTCGAACTTGAAGAGCAGTATTCTGCGGTGGCAATTTACGTATTCGCGGTCGACGCGCAATGAGCCGGACCTGCGGGAAGTGATTCGCGGCAAGCTGCCGGATGGGCGGTTCCAGTTCCTGCAGCAATCGCTATCGGGGCAACGATTCTTCAACAATCTGGGCGATGACATCTATGAGCCGCAGGTGGAGTGGGGTGTTCCTTTCTATAAGGGAGCGTTCTCCGGGCTGTTCCGGGCGGGCTTCCGGGCGACCTTGCGCACTCGCGACTTCCAGGCCCGCCGGTTCCGTTATGTTCCGTTCCAGGCGAGCAATATCAATCTCTTCGCGCCTTCTAACCAGTTGTTCGCGCCGGAGAACATCGCGTCGAACCGGTTTGTGCTGGTAGAGACGACGCGCGGCACGGACCGCTATGACGCGTCGATGGACGTGTACGCGGGGTTTGCGATGGTGGATATGGCGATTGGGCCGAAGTGGCGGCTGGTGGGCGGGTTCCGCGTGGAAGACGCGAACATCCAGGTGACGACGATTGACCCGTTGGTACCCGGCACGCAGCCGGCGCGGTCGAGCCTGGTGAATCGTGATCCGCTGCCGGCGTTGAATGCCATCTATGCTCTGACGCGGCGGCAGAACCTGCGGTTCGCCTACAGCCAGACGCTGTCGCGGCCGGACTTCCGCGAACTGTCGCCGTTCGATTTCACGAACGTCGTGGGCGGCTTCAATACGGTGGGTAACCCGGACCTGCGGCGGACCAAGATCCAGAACTTCGATGCGCGTTGGGAGTGGTTCCTGGGGGGCAACCAGATTATTGCCGCGAGCTACTTTTTGAAGAGCTTCGATGACCCGATTGAAACGACGGTGCAGGCGGTGGCGGACTTCCGGCAGAGCTTTATCAATGCCGACAGCGCGCGGAATCAGGGCATCGAGTTGGAGTACCGGCAGAACCTGGGCAAGTGGAGCAAGAAGCTGTCCCAGTTTGCGCTACAGAGCAACTTTACTTACGTCAACAGCCGGGTGACACTGCCCGAAGAGCAGGCGCTGATTCTGACTTCGAAGAGCCGCGCGCTGGTAGGCCAGTCGCCATTTCTCTTCAATGTGATCGCCGAATGGGTGAAGCCGAAGTGGCGGAGCAATTCGCGGTTTTACGTGAACTCGGTTTCGCGCCGCATCACCGATGTGGGTACCTTCAATCTCCCGGACATTTACCAGGAGCGTAATACCATACTCGATTTCGTTTACCAGTACAACGTGACAGAAGATGAGCGCTGGGTGGTGAAATTCTCGGCGCAGAACCTGACCGACAACCGCTACCGCTGGACGCAGGCTGACCTGCTGTGGCGGCAGTTCCAGACCGGCAGGACTTTCGAAGTGGGGCTGAGCTTCTCACTGTTTCGCTAGGCGGAGGGATTGCGTTCACGCAACTCCCGCCATCGGCTTTTCACAAGTTACCAATCCGACGACAAGGAGGTTCCCAAGGGAATCATGCTAAGACTGCGTTTATTGTCTCTCCTGCTGGCCGGCACGAGCGTGTTGCTGCCGGGGGCTGAACCGTTCCTGGAGGTTTCCCGCGAGGATGCGGTACGAGCCGTCGGCACGCTGGAGCAGAACTCCACAGATGTGTCGATGTGGATCTGGGCTGACAAGTATGTGTACCGGCCGGGCGAGCAGTTGACGCTGCGCGGCACCATCAAGCCGAATGGCGACCAGAGCCCGTATACCTTGGTGGCTTACCGGACGAACAACCAGACGGGCGAGCGCTCCTATCTGCCGGGTGGCGGTGCGGACGCGACGGACATCTTTGGGAACACGCTGGAGCAGGGCTTCCGGATCGTCCGTGTGTCCGGTTTGGAGAAGGCTGTTCTGGTGGGCGATGGCGGAGCGGTCGCTCCGGCCGCGGTGTCGATTCCGGAAGAATTCGGCATGCATACGCTGACGGTGGAAGTGCGCGACTTCACGGGTGGCCGTGTGTTGAAGGCCGCGTACTTCAAGATCGGCGTGGTGCGGGGCACCGTGGAGTTGACCGGGAACATTGAGGCGAATCGCACGCTGGCGAACGACCAGGCCTATATCGTGCGGGGGGTGGTGGCGGTGCGCAACAACGCCGTGCTGACAATCGAGCCGGGCACGTTCCTTTTCGGGCAGACGGGTTCGCAGCCGCCTTCGGTGCTGCTGATCACGCGCACGGGCCGGATCAACGCTTCCGGTACGCGGGCGCGGCCGATCATCATGACGAGCCGTCTGCCGGAGTCGCCGACAGGCAGCCGTCGCCGCGGCGATTGGGGCGGCCTGCTGATGCTGGGTTCGGCGCCGGGCAATGTGCCGGCCGCGCAGAGCTTCATCGAAGGGCTGACGCAGAGCCCGGACACGCAGTGGGGCGGCACCGATACCAACCACAACTGCGGTACGGTGCGCTATGTCCGCAGTGAGTACGCCGGTGTGCAGCTTTCGCCCAACAACGAGACCAACAACTTCGTTTGGGCGGGCTGCGGTCGCGCGACGGTGGCGGAGTACCTGCAATCCTACTACGGCAACGACGATGCGTTTGAATGGTTCGGCGGCACGTCGAATGCGAAGTATCTTGTGGCGACCTATGCCGAAGACGACAATCTCGACTTCCAACTGGGATGGACCGGCAGTGTGCAGCACTTTGTCGCACTGCAGAATCCGGCCGACCGCGGCAACCGCGGTATCGAGGGCGATAACAGCGAATTCGATAACACGGCGACGCCCTGGTCGAATCCCACGATCTTCAACCTGACGCTGGTGGGCAGCGGCGAGGCTGGCTCGTCGGAACCGGTCTCGCCGGGCATCTATCTGCGTCGCGGCGCGCGTGCCACGGTGAATAACGCGGTGGTGACGAACTGGTCCAGCCCGGGCCTGTTTATCGACGGCGCCCCGACGCAGGCGCAGATCGACAACAACGAGACCAAGATGAACGGCATCATTCTGTGGGGCAACAGCCGCGGGACGGCCAATGCGCCGGCGACGCTGGCGGGCCAGGTGAACAGCACGGATGTGACGTTTGCCGAGGGCACGCGGGGACAGGGCCGCCGTTTCCTGGCCATGAACCCGATACTGCGCCGTGCGCTGGAATGGAGCGATCCGGACTTCCGTCCGGCGATGGGTTCACCGGTCCTGCAGCCGCGCTGGATCTGCCCGCCGGACAATGGCTTCTTCGACCAGAATGCCTGCTATCCGGGAGCGTTCCTGGATCGGGACTGGACCGAAGAATGGACCATCTACCACCGTAGTGTGGACGTAGAAGCCCAGCCCTAACGTTTTTCGCGCCACTTGTGGCGCGTTCCCTGTGAGCCCCGGAGGACGGAACCCCGTTCTTTCCGGGGCCTTTTCCGTTTTTGGGGTTAGCTGATCTAAACTGCGCTCCAATTCCGCGTGTTGAAATGAGAACAGAAGCGATGAGACCCCAAGACAAGCGCGTCTTTTTGGAAGCCGCGGCCCATTTTCAATCCTGGATTCTGGTGCGGCGTACGAATCCGGATTCGCTGGCCTATGTGGGGCTGGCGGGATATACGCCGAAGCGGCTGGATTGTAAGGCGAAGACGGCGGACGTGGATATCCGGCCGTGGAAACTGGCCGGGCTAGTGGTGGACCCTCGCATTCACCCGAACGCGTTCAAGGACGGCAAGACGGCGAAGGCGATGGCGGCGTTCGAGCATACAGCACCGCTGATCGGGTCGGTGTATACGGTGGAGACGAACCGCGACCATAAGCATTATGGGTGTTTGAAGCTGAACGGCAGCTTTATTCATGGGGACTACGATCTTTACGACATCATCGACATCAAGCAGGCGCATCGGAATCTGGCGGCGGTAGAGACGATGCACGGCACGGCGCACCGGCGCGGGCCTAAACTGCTGGCGGTACAGGAGTATGTGAATTCGCGGATCGGGAGTCCGATGATCCAGCATGGGGGCGAGGCGCAGTACACCGATCATTCCAAGCAGGCGATTGATGCCTTCGGTCCCAACGGCGAGGACGTGACGATTCTGAACGAGTTCAGTGTGCGGGCGTGGTATCTCGACCGGTTTGGCGGGCGGCCGACGCTGAGCTGAGTTAAGATACCGGGGTGATCACCCTCAGCTCTGTTCTGCTGGCGTTTGCGCTGTTTGGCGCGGATCCCGCGGGGATTCCGCTGTACCCAAGCGAGAAGGCGGTGGATAAGGAAGAGTCGCGGATTGGGCCGGGGGACAATCACCGGCGCATTGCGAATGTGACTCGCCCAACCATGATGCCGTTCCTGCCGGCCAACGGCAATGGCGCGGCGGTCATCATTCTGCCCGGGGGCGGGTTCCGGCACCTGGCGATTGATAAAGAAGGCACGGACGTTGCGCGCTGGTTGAACACGATGGGCGTTGCGGGCTTCGTGGTGAAGTACCGGGTGATGGTGACGGACCACACGACACCGGCCGATCGTGAGGTGGCGCAGAAACAGGGTGTGGAAGACACGCTGGCGGCGATTCGCATGGTGCGGGCGCGGGCGGCGGAATGGAAGTTGGACGCAGCGAAGATTGGTGTGATGGGCTTTTCGGCGGGGGGATATCACGCGGCGAGCGCGGCTCTGCATTTCACGAATGGGGAAACACGGCCGGACTTCGCGGTGTGCGTGTACCCGGCGGCGCCGCAGGATTTGACGGTGCCGAAGAACGCTCCGCCGGTGCTGCTCATCCATGCCGATGATGATCGTCTGGCGCCGTCGGCGAATTCGGTGCCGATCTATTTAGCGTTGAAGAAGGCGGGGATCCCGGCGGCGATGCATATCTTTGCGCGCGGCGGGCACGGGTTTGGGATGACGAAGTCGGGCGCGCCGACGGACAGGTGGACCGACCGGGCGGCCGAGTGGATGCAGGGGCTGTGGGCCGGGACGACGAACCGTTAGGTTAGCGGCCGCGAAGGAGAACCAGGGTCCAGTCGTCACGTCCATATGGAGAAGCAAACGCATCCAGCGCCTGATGCACGGCGTACTCCATCTCGTCCACGGTGCGGTGCCGGTTTTCCGCAAGCAGAGCCTGCAAGCGCTCTTCGCCGAACATTTCGCCGGCGTCGTTCTGCGCTTCGACGATGCCGTCGGAGAAGAGCATGAGCCAGTCGCCGGACTCCAGGCGGACTTCCTCCATGGTGCCGTTAAAGCGGCGAAAGGCGCCTACAACCAGCGCGGTGGTGTTCAGGCGGCGGAGGTTGCCGTCGCGATCCAGATGCAGCGGCGGGTTATGGCCGCAGTTGATGTAGCGAAGGGTGCGGCTGCGGTCGGAGTAATCGGCGGCAAACAGCGTGGCATAGTGTTCGGGCGAAGTGGTCTGGTAGAAAAGCTGGTTGGCCTGCGACATGAGAGCGGCCCAATCGAGCGGGGCATTGCGGCACAGACTGCGGAGTGTCGCCTGCAGATTAGCCATCAGCAGGGCGGCGGCCATGCCCTTGCCGCACACGTCGGCCAGAACCAAACCCACGTGGCCGGGGCCGAAATCGAGGAAGTCGTAGTAGTCGCCGCCTACGGGGCCGGCTTCGACGCAGGTAGCTTTGTATTCAAGCGTGGTGAGCTGCGGCTGGGCTTGAGGGAAGAGCTTGCTTTGGACGCGGCGGGCGATGGAAAGGTCGTCGGTGGGCCGTTCGGCGCGGCGGGCGCTTTTGCGCAGGGTTTGGATGAGGGTGGGGTTGTCCCACGGCTTGGTGACGAAATCGACAGCGCCGCGGCGCATGGCTTCGACGGCGAGTTCGATGCTGGACCAGGCGGTCATGACGATGGCGGGTGGAGCGGTGGGGAGCTGTTTCAGCCGGACGAGGGTGTCGAGTCCTTCCTGGCCGGAGGTTGTATCCCGCGTGTAGTTGAGATCCATGAGGATGAGGTCATACGGGCGGCGGGAAGCGGCGTGGAGCAGTTCGGTAGGGCTGTCGACATCGTCGGCGTGGAAACCCTCCATTTTGAGAAGCAGGCGCAACGCCATGCGGACATCGGGCTGGTCATCGGCGACAAGCACTCGCAGGGGTGCGGCGGCGGAAGCGGCCATAGCGGGTTAGATGCACGGCGAAGGCCAGAAGTGCCGGGCGTGGTTGCAAGCAGTTAGCGCGTACGCGCCGTCCGGCGGTGGAGGAAAGTGTCCGAAAGCGGACGGCTCAGGAAGCCGGGGCCAAGGCCTGTTCGTATTCCGTGGTGCCGCCGAGGTAGTCGGGATTTTTCGCCGTGGCGTCGAAGACGCTGGTGGTTTTGAAGAGTTCGAACTGGCCTCTGGTGGCGGCGTCGCGGGTCGATTGGAGCAGGCGGTCCCGTTCGGCTGCGGGGAGCACCGGCTGCGAGGCGGCGCGGAGGGCCTGCTCGAGCTTATCCTGGCCATCGATGCCGGTAACGAGCGCGGCGATGGGCAGGGAGAGCGAATAGCGCAGGCAATCTTCAGCGGGGGCGATGCCCTGTTTGACAATGACGCCGCCGGCGAGGCTCTTCATCCCGATGGGGGCGATACCGCGGCGGTTGAGTTCCGGCAGTACCATCTGTTCAAAGCTGCGGTAGTGGGCGTCGAGCACGTTGAGGGGCATCTGGACCGTGTCGAAGCGGAAGCCTTCGCGATCGGCCACTTCCAGCATGTAGAGATGCAGGTGCGGGTCTTTGTGTCCGGTGAAGCCGACGTAGCGGGTTTTGCCGGATTCCTGGGCTTCGCGCAGCGCTTCGACGGCACCGCCGGGGGCAAAGAAGCGGTCGATGTCGTCGAAGCGGATGACCTCGTGGAACTGCAGCAAGTCGACGTTGTCGACACGCAGGCGGCGGAGCGATTCGTCGATCTGGCGGGCGGCGGAAGCCTTGTCGCGGCCGTCGAACTTGGTCATCAGGAAGGCGCGGCTGCGGTAGCCATCGGCGAGGGCGCGGCCCATCAGGGATTCACTGCGGCCGTTGTGGTAATCCCAACTGTTGTCGAGGAAGGTGATGCCGCTATCGACGGCCTGTTGAATAAGGCGGATGGCTTCGAGATCGGAGACTTTGTCCGAACCGATATGGGAGCCGCCGAGGGCAATGCAGGAAACGGATTCGCCGGTGGAGCCGAGCGTGCGTTGCGGTACTTGGGAGGGGTTGGAACTTCGCACGCCTGTTAGACACGCCGCGGTGGCCAGATGCTTCTAGGTGCGGAGAGCCTCTCGAATGGCTCGGCGCATGGCGGCTTCGCAGGTGGCAAAGTCGACCCAACTGTAGTGATCGTCATAGCCTTCCTTGACGGCATCGTTGGTAGGGATGTAGCCGGGGGCGCACTCGCTGTAGCCGAGGGTCATGACGAAGCGGTTGGGTGCATCCTGCTGCGCCCAGAGTTGGTATTGCACGAAGGCTTCGGCCGGAACGAGCACGATGGACGAGGGGCCAAGGTGCAGGGCGGGGACGTCAATGGGCTCGCGGCGGTCGAGGCGGGCGAGCCAACTCAGACCGAGTGCGGCGTCGAGGCGTGTGCGGCGGTCGGCGGTTTTCGAAGCGAGCGTGGCGCGCATGGCCTCGCGGGTATAGTTGGCGCCGGGGCGGGGTTTGAAGACGAGAGCGGCGTTACGGGTGGTGGCCGTGCGGAGCGAGTGCTTCTGTGTGGTTTTCCAGGAGGACTGCATAGCCGTGTAGAGACGGTCGGCCAGGATCTGGCGGTTGGCGGTGTTGCCGTCGGTGTAGCGGCCAGCCATGGTGTCACCACTGGCGCCGGAGAGGTAGATCTGGAAGATGCCGGGGTGTTCGGACTGCATGCGGCGGCGGGCGAGGCCGGGGAAGTCGGGGGTGACGTCGCCCTGGCCGTAGTAGCTCATGGGATGGGTGGAGTAGCAATGCAGCGCGGCGAGCGGCTTGTCGCCGTTGAAGAAGCTGATGGTCTTCAGTTGCGGGTCGATGAGGCCTTCGGGCTGGTTGCGGATGTTGGGGTCGCGCGTGGCGCTGGTGCGGCCGAACGAGATGCGGCCATCGGGCAGCACGTAGCGGCGGTTGGACGCCACCTGTTCGACTTTCGCGCTGCCGGTGCCGGTGTGGGTCACGGGCTGCGGTTGAGCGGCTTTGATGGCGTTGGCGACGGCGGCGATGGCCTGGTCTTCGAAGGCCGTATCGCAGAGTTTGTCCGCCGATTTGGCCTGATCGAGCAGGGATTGGGCGTCGCGGTCGGTATACGGCGCATCGTGAGGATGGATGCAACTGAGCAGCACGTTCTGTCGTGTGGTGCCGGCCGCGGCGGCGAG
>JAEUQF010000282.1 GCA_016789745.1 Bryobacterales bacterium | reverse complement strand
ATTATCGTGCTGGAACATGGGAAAGTAGTGGAGACCGGAACACATGAAACTCTGCTGCAGCAGGGTGGCGTTTATCAGCGCCTGCATGAGCTGCAGTATCTGGAACCGGATTCGTTGGTGGACTTGTAATGGCAATACTGCGAAGCATGACCGGGTTTGCGCGGCTGCGGAAACTGACGCCGCACGGAGAGATGGTGTTCACGTTAAAGAGCGTGAATCACCGGTCGCTGGATGTGCATATGCATCTGCCGGCCGATCTGGATGCCTATGAGCACCCGTTGCGCAGCGCGGTGAAACGGCGCGTTTCGCGCGGGCATGTCGACGTGCGGATGAGTTGGAACCGGGTAGCCAGTTCGGCTTTGTTGAAGCTGAACCGGCCGCTGCTGGATTCGTGGATGAACGCCTTTAAAGAGGCCAAGGCCGTGTATGGGTTGGCGTCGGCGCCGGATCTGAACGCCGCCTTCCGCATCCCCGGCATGTTGAGCGAGGCCGACGCCGAACCCGACGAGTCGTTTGAAGCAATGCTGGTGGGGGCGATTGACGAGGCGGTGACGCTGTTCAATGAATCGCGTCAGACCGAAGGGGCGGCACTGGCGGGTGTGATCCGCGATGCGAATCGCAAGATTCGCGACCATGCCGGCGAGATGGCGAAGCTGCGCGAGGGCGCCGTGCCGGTGTTACAGCAACGCTTGCAGGACCGCCTGGGAAACCTGCTGCAGGGTGCCGGTGTGGAACCGCAGCGGCTGATCCAGGAAGCGGCGATTTTGGCGGACCGCAGCGATATCACCGAGGAGATCCACCGCCTCCAGATCCACTCCAAGCAGTTGGACCAGCTTCTGGACACAGGCGGCGAAGTGGGCAAGAAGCTCGATTTCCTGATGCAGGAAATGGGCCGCGAGACCAACACGGTGCTCTCGAAAACCAGCGGCGCGGCCGATCTTGGTTTGCGAATCACCGATCTGGGCGTGGCGGTGAAAGCCGAGATCGAGCGTATCCGGGAGCAGAGTCTCAATCTAGAATGAGCGCCGTATTCATCATTTCCGCGCCCTCCGGCTCCGGCAAGTCGACGCTGGTGCGGCACCTGCTGCGCAGCGACCCGAATCTGGTGTTCTCCATCAGCTACACCACGCGCGCCATGCGCGGCCAGGAAGTGCAGGGCGGCAGCTACCACCATATCGAACGGGCCGAGTTTGAAGAGCGCATCGCTCGGGATGAGTTTCTGGAATGGGCGCAGGTGTTCGGCAACTATTACGGCACGCACCGCGGCATCTGGGACCGTGCCTGTGCCGAGGGCAAGGACCTGCTGCTCGACATTGATGTCCAAGGTGCGGCACAATTAAAAAAGCGGATTCCGGACGCTGTTTCGATTTTTGTACTCGCGCCCTCCCGGCAGATTTTGGAGCAGAGGCTGCGCGACCGTTCGGAAGATTCTGAAGCGGTGATTACCCGCCGCTTAGCGGCGGCCGCCGAGGAAATCCGCAACTACGAACGTTATGATTACGTTGTAGTGAATGAGGTGGTGCAGGACGCAGTCGAGACCCTGCATTCCATTATCCGGGCCGAGCGCGTGCGCCGGCAGCGGATGGAAGACCGGATCCGGCCCATCCTCGATACGTTCGCCGCTTTGATGCACACCTCGTCTGGGGAGAAGTAAGAGCATGGATAAGATTGTTCGCACCGCCAACAACGCTATTCCGGATGATCCGGAGTGGAGCACCTACCGTTTCATCATCGTCGCGGCCAAGCGCGCGCGGCAGCTGCAGGGCGGCGCCCGTAGCTTCCTGCCCACCACTTCGCGCAAGCCGACAGTCACCAGCATGGAAGAGGTGCGCCGCGGGCTGGTGAAGTACACGGACTTGAACCAGATCGCCGCCGCCGAAGCCTTGGCCCTAGCCCAACAAGAGCTATAATCATACCCTCGTCATCGCATGAGGGTCGCATTAGGTGTTGGTGGCGGCATTGCCGCCTACAAAGCGGCGGAACTGGCTCGCGCGCTCATGGAGCGCGGTGCCTCCGTGCAGGTGATCCTGACGGCGGCGGCCGAAGAGTTTATTCGCCCGCTAACTTTCGCCGCGCTCACCAATCGTAAGGTCATTACGGATCTGTTTGGGAATCGCTCCGCCGACGAGGTTTTGGCCTCTTCGGTGGAGCATATTCGCGTTGCCCAGGAGACTGACGTGCTGGTGGTGGCTCCTGCCACCGCTGATCTGCTGGCGAAGTTCGCCCAGGGACTGGCTGGCGATTTCCTCACTACCTTCTATCTGGCGTTCAAGGGGCGAACGGTTCTGGCGCCGGCGATGAACACGAATATGTGGGAGCATCCGGCGACCCAGGCGAACATCGACACGTTGTCCAAACGTGGGCACACCATTCTTACTCCCGACAGTGGGCCGCTGGCTTGTGGGACCGTCGGGCCGGGGCGCCTGCCGGATCCGGTCCTGATTGCGGAGGCAGTGGCATTGATCGCCCATCCGCGCAAGGATCTGGACGGTGAGACGGTGCTGATCACGGCCGGGCCGACGCAGGAAGCCATGGACCCGGTGCGGTTCATCTCCAACCGGTCGAGCGGCAAGATGGGCTACGCGCTGGCGGTGGCTGCGGCACGGCGTGGCGCGCGCGTGCTGCTGGTGAGTGGTCCGGTGAACCTGTCTGCTCCGTATGGCGTGGAACTCATCCAGGTGCGCAGTGCGCTGCAGATGCGCGATGCCGTGATGAGCCACCTGCCGGAGAGTACGATCATCATCAAGTCCGCCGCGGTGGCCGATTATTATGTGTCGCAGCCGCCACAGCAGAAGATCAAGAAGACCGCCGCGCGCATGGGGCTGGAACTCGATCCCACACCGGATATCCTGGCTGAAGCTGGACGGTCGAAAGGCGACCGTCTGTTGATCGGCTTCGCCGCCGAGACGCAGAACCTGGTGGCCGAGGGTCGCCGCAAGATGGAAACCAAGAATTGCGACATGGTGGTGGCTAACCTGGTGAGCCAGGAGGGCATCGGCTTTGAATCGGACCACAACCAGGTAACACTGGTGATGCGAACCGGCGAGACCATCGCGCTGCCAAAAGCGAGTAAGGCCGATGTGGCGGACCAGATCTTCGATCACGCCATGACCCTGCGTCTGGCGCTGCATGCCGAGCAATGAGTAACGAAGAGCTGCAGCGGATCCTGCGTTATTACCAGGATATTGGGATCACGGACGTCTACCGGAAAGCCGGTGTGGTGGAGGGCGGGTCGCCCACGCCCGCGCCGCGCCCTGTTGCCGAACCAGTGCAGGTGGCAGCGCAGCCGCCGAAGCCGACGGCCCCACCACCACCGCCTCCGCCCGTCATCGAACAGCCCACCCTCATCGCCATGCCGCCCGAACTCCCGCTACCACCCCTCACTCCCACGAACGATACCCTCGACCTGATCCGCGCTGACATCGGCGATTGCAAGCGCTGCCGCCTCCACACCGGCCGCAAGAACATCGTCTTCGGCGTTGGCAACCCCGAAACCAAGCTGGTGTTTGTCGGGGAAGGTCCCGGCGAAGACGAAGACATCCAGGGAATCCCATTTGTGGGCCGAGCCGGCCAACTGTTAACGGCCATGATCGAGAACACGGCGCAGAAGGAAGGCATCCCACTGAAGCGCGCCGATGTCTACATCTGCAACGTCGTGAAATGCCGCCCGCCGAACAACCGCACGCCGGAGCCTGACGAGATGGAGATGTGCGGGCAGTTCCTGGCGCGGCAGTTGGAAGTGATCAGGCCGAAGGCCATCTGCTCACTGGGGGGCACCGCCACCAAGGCCCTGCTCGGCAAGAAAGAAGGCGTCACCAAGCTGCGCGGCAACTGGTTCAAGTGGCGCGACTTTCCCGTCATGGTTACGTACCACCCCTCCTACCTGCTTCGTTCCGTCGCCCCGACCGCCAAGCGCGAAGCCTGGGAAGACCTGAAGAAAGTGCTGCATTTCGTCTACGACTAATCCGATGAGCAGCGGCCTTTTTCTCAGCTTCGAAGGTGTCGAAGGCGGCGGCAAGTCCACGCAATTGCGGCGCCTGGAGCAACACCTGCGCGACCGCGGCTATCCCGTCACGGTGAATATCGAGCCGGGCGGCACCGCGATCGGCAAACAAATTCGCCGCATTTTGTTGGATGCGGCGCACGGGCATCTGAGCCCCGTAGCCGAACTGCTGCTGTTCTTCGCCTCGCGCGCACAGGCTGTGGATGAAGTCATCCGGCCGGCGCTGGCGGCGGGGCATATTGTGTTGAGCGACCGCTATACGGACTCGACGCTTGTGTATCAGGGCGTTGCCCGCGGTCTGGGTGCTTCCGTCGTGCGTACGCTCGAAACGGTTGCCTGCCGGGGCGTCGGGCCGCGGCTCACGCTGGTGCTGGACATGGATGTCGAGGCCGGGTTGGCCCGCGCCCGCGCGCGCAATTCGCAGGCGGCGCATTCGGAAACGCGGTTGGATGACGAGTCACTCGACTTCCATCGCAAGGTCCGCCGTGCCTATCATGACTTGTCTGCCGAAGAGCCGGCGCGCGTGATCCTGGTCAACGCGGCGCAGCATCCCGATGCGGTCTTCGTCGACATTCTGCAACGCGTGGAGCCGCTGCTTGCCCCCCTATCCCTACCCGCAGCCTCGTTAGAATAGGCTGGTGCGGCGCCTCCTTCTTTGTCTCCCCTTTGCCTGTGCGCTGGTCTGGGCGCAATGGTCGCAGTCTCTGTCGGCTCGCCTGGAGGTTAACACCGGGCAACCGTCGCGGGTCTATCTGTTCAAGAATGACCGGCCGTTCCGGCTCAGTCCCGTGGATGCGGTGCTGCCGTTGCGTGCCGATACGTTCTATCGCGAACGCATATTTCAGAGACCTGGCTCAGGGCCGAGAAACGTGCTGGAGGTGATCTGCAACGATGTCTCGCACTTCTTCCTGTTGAAGGGCGCGGGGAGATTCGATTTGCCGGCGGGCAAGTATCGGATCGAGGCCTATCGCGGGCACTTCGCCAAGCCGGCCATCGAGGACTTCGAACTGAAGGCTGGGGAGACGCGCAAGCTGTCGCTGAAATTGGAGAATTGGGCCGGGGCCGACGCGCAGGCTTATGTGTCCGCGGACGATCACGTCCATCTGGTGCGCGACCGCGAAGATGACCCTACGTTCCTGTCCTGGCTGGAAGCCGAGGACCTGTCGGTGGGCAACTTTCTGCAGTTGCAGCGGCAGTCCGACGCCGCCTGGCAGTATGGCTTCGGTCCCGCGGCGGAGGCCAAACGCCCGGGGCGGTCGATCCGGTCCGGGCACGAATCGCGATCGGAATTCTTCGGCCATATCGCGATCCTGGGCGGCCGCGAGATGCTACGCCCGCTCAGCCTGGGCACGATGTACGCGAATGGGCCGGACACCACGCATCATCCCCACGTCCTGTTCCAGGCGGGCAAGAAGATCGGCGCGCTTACCGGATTCGCACACTTCCACGGGTCTATGCCGCATTCGTCGATGCTGATGAATCTGGCGCTCGGCGATCTCGATTTCCTGGAGTTGTTTCAGTTTGGCAAACTTTGGACTAGCGAGTGGTATGAGTTGCTGAATGCTGGCTTTAAAGTGACAGGCGTTGCGGGCAGCG
>JAEUQF010000276.1 GCA_016789745.1 Bryobacterales bacterium | reverse complement strand
CGTTGACCGGCGAGGGTCCGGTGTGGCCGACGGAATTGGGCGGGGTGCAGGTAATGGTGGGGAACCGGGCGGCGCCGCTGGTGTCGGTGTCGCCGGCGCGGATTGTGGCGCAGGTGCCGTATGAGACGCCGGCGGGGCAGGTGGCGGTGATGGTGCGGCGCGGGGAGTCGACGAGTCGGGCAGCACGGATCATGGTGGTGAATCCGCTGCCGGCGGTGCCAACGAAGAATGGGCTGGGGTATGGGGAGTTGGCGGCGAGCCAGGAAGGGCAGATGCTGCGGTTTGCGGTATCGGGCTTGGGGTTGGCGGAGCCGCGGGTGCCGACGGGGGAATCGGGCGAAGGCGCGGTGCCGCAACTGCCGGTAACGGTGCACATTGGCGGGCTGCCGGTGGAGGCGTCGATCGCGGCGTCCTCGCGGTTAGGGGAGTTTGGTGTGACGGCGACAGTGCCGGACGGGGCGCTGGCGGGCGATGTGGTGACGGTGGGGGTGGCCAACCGGCTGGCAAATTTCGCGACGCTGGGGACGGCGGGCGCGGCGGAGGTGACGTTTCTGCGATTGCCGGATGGGACGCCGGAGTTGCGGGGCTGGAATGGGAGCGATCTGCGGGGTGGGTTTCTGGTGGCGAGCGGAGCGCGGACGGCGGAGGGGTGCTGGCCGAGCGTGCTGTTGGATCTGAGGGCGCAACAGGCGCGGCGGATTCCGGAATGTCTGACGGGGGCGAATGCGAATGCGGGGACGCCGGTGACGCCGACCCAAAACGGCAGTGGATTGGCGGCGCTGGTGGGTCCACCGGCGAGCACGGAGCCCGGGGCGGCGGTAAGCAGCAAGGCAATGGTGTGGCAGCCAGGGAAAGAAGCGGGGATGGCGGTGGAGTTGCCGGGGGCGGCGGTGGCCTTGGCGGGAGGAGCGAACGGGGGGTTCACGGCGGTGCTGGCGGGGACGCCGCCGGCGGTGGCGAATATCGATGGGGCGACAGGCGAAGTGACGATGGGCGGCGGTGGCGGCGTGGTGGTGGGTCCGGGGGGTGGCGTGGGAGGAGCGGGAGGCGGCGGGGCTGTGTTGAATCCACTGAACCTGACGGTGGATGCCGGGGGAGGATTGAATAAGGTGCTGACGGTGCCGGTGAACGCCGGGCAGCAGCAGGTGTTTGTCGTGGTGGGAGATGACGAGAACACGCCGGGGAATGGCAAGGTGGCGATTTTGAATCCGCAGGGGGTGCTGCAATCGACGCGGGATTTCCCGGAGGGATGGGTGCCGCTGGTGCCGCCGGCGGCTCCGGCGAATCCGGGCGGCGGGGGTGTACAGCCAGGTGGCGGCGGAGGACCTGGTGGAGGAGGCCCGGGGGGAGGTGGCGGTCCGGTGGTGTTGCCGGGTGGAGGTGGAGCGGTGATTGTGAATCCTCTGGCGCGGTTCCGGCTGCCGGTGTTTTTCGATGGGCAGACGCGGACCTATTTTGTGCTGGCACGGCAGCGGGATGACAGCCGGCACGCGCTGATCGCGTTTTTGCCGAACGAGACGCGGGTGGTGGGGATGCCGGATGGGATGTTCGCGGCGGTGTGTACGAACAACGCGTCGATAGCGAGTATCGAGACGTCGCGGCGGCTGGTGGTGTTGGGAGCTCGCACGGCGGACCGGACGTTCCGGGCCGGCTGTGGGGCGGTGGCGTTTCTGCTGATGGATTTGGCGGAGTTGCGGATGACGGCGGTGCCGGTGCCCGGGGCGGGACAGATGAACGCGTCGGGCCAGGTGGCGGATATCAATGATTTCGTGCTGGCGACGGGGGTGGAAGGGGATGTGGTGTTTGTGTTGGACGGGGTGGGCGGCAGCGCATTCCGGCTGGATCTGCCGCAGGGAATCGCGGGATTTGCGCAGTTGCAGGTGATCCCGGCGATGGAGTTGGCGGTGGCGACGGCGCGGGTGCGGGTGAACGGCGATGCGGGGTTTGTGGTGTTCGACCTGGCGCGGGTGGAGACGCGGCAGTTGGCGTTGCCGGAGGGATTTGTGGCGGCGCAGCTGATGGGGATCCTGCCGGCGACGCGGAATCTGGTGGCGCGGGGGAATCTGGCGAATAATGCCGGGTCGGCGTATCTGATCTATGACCTGATGGGGGGAGAGATTCTGCTGCCGGCGAATCCGCCGGGGGTGGTGTTTGTGGGGAATGTGCCGGCGCAGGCTCCGGGTCCGGGGCAACCGGCGCAGCCGGTGCCGGTGTTGCAGCGGGTGAACCAGAAGGCAAACACGATTGAAGCGATTACGTATGGGGCGGACCGGCGGCAGAACGGGGCGATGCTCGTGCGGGTTCCCTAAAGGAGCGGACATGTATAATCGGAGCGTGAAACGGACTTGGTTGGCGATGTTGCTGTTGACGACGGCGGTGTTTGGGCAGGAGGGGGTGGCGACGACGGGTAAGCTGAGCGTACGCCAGGCCGGGACGAAGGAGAAGGGCCGGGAGCGGAACTTCTACATCACGGCGCAAGGGGCGCACGTGCTGCCGGTAGTGAAGGATGGGGCTGGCTGGTCGACTCGGTTTTACCTGACGAATCTGGAGAACCGGGATGTGCGGATGTTCTGTGAGCACGTGGCGAAAGACGGTGCGGCAATGGTGCTGGAGACGAACATCGGGCGCGGAGACGGAGCGCAGATTGATCTGCTGCGGTACGGGACGTTCACGTTCGCCACGACGGGAACGGGATCGACGCTGACCGAGGGCTGGACGTACTGTTACGCGGATCTGGACGCAGACCGGATTGGCGGGCATATCGTGGTGCGGCAGGAAGGGGTGGACGGACAGCCGGCGCGGGAGTTCACGATTCCGATGCTGCCTGACTATGCGCCGAAGTTTGTGGTGCCGTTTCCGGACCGGACGGCGTTCCGGAGCGAGTTGCTGCTGGTGAACACGGCCATCGAGACACCATCGACGATCCAGGTGCGGCTGTTCACGCGGAACGAGATATCGATTGATCCGATCACGTTGCAGCCGGGCGAACAGCGGGTGATCGATCTGACTGAGCAATTCAATCTGGTGAACTTCACGGCGGCGTCCTTGGTGGTGGAGGTGGCCGAAGGGACGAAGTTCGTGACGGGGACGCTGCTGCGGCGATCGGATACCGGCGGACCTGTGGTGTTTCTCCCGTTGGCGGAGTACATCGAATAGCGCTTCGTAACCAAAAGCATTGTTCTGACGGAAAGATCCTGTTACACTGCCTGCGTTTGTAGCTGGAGTGGAAAAAACCCTGCGTCGAAAGCGGGTTTTTTGCGCTTTCCCTTGCAGGAGTGTGTGTTCATGTCTTTGGCTGTCCGGAATCTGGCGTGTTCCCGTGGATGGATGGGACTGGGATTGCTGCTTGGCCTGGTTGTGGGGGCGATGCACCCGCAGGCGGCGATGGCGCAGGCCGTACGAAGCGGGTTTGACACCAATCGCGTCCTAGACGACGGCGAAGTGTGTCTGGACTGCTCCGCGGGTCCGATCCCGCTTGGGTTCACGGTAGGCTTCGCGGGGGGCACCTACAGCACCATTTATGTGAACTCGCACGGGAACGTGTCGTTTGTGGAGCCGCTGCCGAACAACTGGGTACCCAACCAGCAGTTGTTCGATGGGTTGAACGTACCGATCATCGCGCCGTTCTTCG
This sequence comes from Bryobacterales bacterium, assembly GCA_016789745.1. Classification (GTDB taxonomy): domain Bacteria; phylum Acidobacteriota; class Terriglobia; order Bryobacterales; family Bryobacteraceae; genus CADEFT01. The sequence continues at coordinate 7,075 of JAEUQF010000276.1, read as the reverse complement.
CCGATAACGATGCAACGGCGAACGACACGGCGGTGACCTATGGGACGGGCTTCGTGGACGGCCGGCGGGCCTTTGGAGCGACGTACCGCAACCAGGGCTACTATCCGGGGTATACCAACAGGCTGAACACCTTCCAGGTGATTCTGATTGAGCGGCCAGACCGGGCGCTGGGCGATTTCGATATCGAGTTCAACTACGGGCAGATCCAGTGGGAGGCCAGTGGTGACAATGCATCGCAGACATTGTCGCAGGGGGGCTTGAACGGGGTATGCGCGGGGCGGAGTAACTGTACGCCGGCGGCGGCGGGCTTTTCGTATGGGCCGAGCGCGCCGGCAGGGGCACGGTCGTTCCTGCTGGCCGGATCGTTTACGGCAGGCGCGTTTCTGGATGGGAATCCGACGGGGCTGGTGACGCGGCGGGCGGGAAGCAGCACGGTAAACGGGCGGCTGGTGTTTGAGGTACGGGGCGGAACGGTGCCGTTGAGCGGAACGTGCAACACGCCGACGGGGACGGTGGGGATCTCGTACCAGGGGGCGCTGGAGGCCAGCGGCGGACGGTCGCCGTACACATGGTTGACGAATCTGGTGAGCGGGTCTCTGCCGCCCGGAGTGACGTTCAGTTCGAACGGTGTATTGGGAGGCGGGCCGACGACGGTGGGGACGTATCCGTTCACGGCGCGGGTGACCGACGCGCAGCAACAGCAGCTTAACGTGAGTTGCTCGATTACGGTGACGGCGTGCAATGTGGGGGTGAGTCCCTCGACAGTGTCGGTGGGGTCCGGGGGCGGCGATACGACGTTCCAGGTGACGAGCACGCAGCCGTGTCCGTGGACAGCGACGACGAACAACACGTGGCTGAAGCTGATGAGTTCCGGGGTGCCGGTGAACAGCCGGACGGGGAACGGGCAGACGACGGTGACGATCCGGCTGGAGGCGAACACCGGGGCGGCGCGATCGGGGACCATCACGGTGAACGGGGCGACGTTGACGGTGAACCAGGCGTCGGGCAATGGGACGGCTCCGGCGGTACCGGTGTTGAATCCGAGTTCGGCGATTTTCTCGCCGACGGGTGGGACCGGGACCTTCCAGGTGTCGGCGCCGGGCACTTATACGGCGACGGAGACCCTGGATTGGGTGACGATCACGTCGGGTGCCGGTGGGACGGGAAATGGGACGGTGGGGTATACGGTGAGCGCGTACACCAACGCGACGCGGGCGCGGACCGGGGAGATTCTGGTGAACGGGGTAGCGTTCAAGATTACGCAGAACCCGCCCAATACGAATTGCACCTACAGCCTGAGCGCGACGTCGGCGAGTTTTTCGGCGTCCGGCGGGGACGGGAGCACGAAGGTCACGACCGGGGACGGCTGCGGCTGGACGGTGTCGAGCAACGACTCCTGGCTTACGGTGGATTCCGGGTCGGCTGGAACGACATTCGGGTTGGTGAACTACAAGGCGGCACGAAATACGGGCGGGGCGCGAACCGGGACGCTGTTGATTGCGGGGATTACCTACACGGTGACGCAGGCGGCGGGGACGGACTGTGCGACGACGTTCCTGCCGGCAACCTCGCTGTTTTTGGCGAGCGGATCGACCGCGGCGCAGGTGCGGGTGAACACGCCGTGCACGTGGACGGCGACGTCTGATGCGGGATGGCTGCGGATCACGAGTCCCGCGGGCGGCGACGGGCCGGGAGTTCTGACGTTTGCGGTGGATCCGAACGCGAGCGGGCAGACGCGGGTAGGGCGGATCACGGCGCGCGGGGTGCAGTACACGGTGACGCAATTGGCGCAGAGCTGCACGTACACACTTTCGAAGAAGGAAGTGACACTGCCGGCGGGGGGCGGGTCAACGACAATGACGGTGAATACGACGACGGGCTGCGTATGGCCGGCGTTCAGCGCGCCGGGGTTTGGCACGGTGAGCCCTTCGTCGGGCGCGGGGACGGGGTTGGTGACGGTATCGGCGCCTGCCAATAGCGGCGGGGAGCGGTCGACGACGGCGACGCTGGCCGGGCAGACGTTCACCATCCGGCAGGCGGCCGCATCGGGGATTTCGTGCGTGGCGGCGGCGCCGGCGACGATTCCGAGCGTGCGCTACAGCCTGGAGGCGGAGATGACCGGAACGCCTACGTTCACCTGTACGGGGAGTCCGGGGTCGACGGGCATTACGGCCGACGTGCGGATGACGTTGAACACGCGGGTGACGAGCAAGATTATCGGGGAGAACGTTGAGGCGCTGCTGCTGATCGGCGATCCAGCGACTCCGGTGCTGGGGACGAATGCGTTCCAGGGCAAGCTGGCGGGCAACAACGCGGTGCGGTTCCCGAACGTGCCGATCGGGGTGGCGAATTCGAGTTCGTCGCGGCTGTTCCGGGTGGTGAATGTGCGCGCGGATGCGAACGCGCCGGCAGCAGTGGGGAATGACATCACGGCGACGATCGAGATTCTGTCGCCGTTGCGCCCGGTGGGGATTACGAATAGCCAGAACATCGTCATTGCGCGGCGCGCGGCGCCGGTGAACATCACGCAGGGGACGCCAACGGGCCAGGGGACGATCACGCTGCCGGTGACCTACACGGAGTTGCTGACGAACACATTCAAGCCGAAGCTGCTGGCGGGACAGAATCCGAGCACGCTGCCGCTGGTCTTCACGTCGGAATCGGGGTACATGAACTCAGGGACGCTGGGGCCGCAGATCGGGTTTGCCGATAACGGATTCCGGCTGCAGATGACGCTGCGGCAGGTGCCGGCGGGGATGCGAGTGCTGGTGGACCCGGTGGTGACATCCGGGGCCGTGCGGGCGGAGTTGATCGCGCAGGATCCACGCGGGTTGGGCACGGGCGTGCAGAGCGGCGCGGACCGGGAAGTAACGATCGTGAATGGCGAGGCGACGATCACATATGAGATTACAGCCGCGAATCCGAGCGTACTGGAATCGCTGACCTTTAATGTGCGGTTCCAGAACACGACGGTGTCGGAGGTGACGACGATTCGCGGGGCGTCTGGAGTGGGTTGCGGGCCGGTGGCGACAGGGCTGCCCGTGAACGGGCCGCTGCCGGTGCCGCGCTGCGGAACGTCGGTGCTGCCGTCGCGGCAGGTGGTGTTTGGCGGGTCGGTGCAGACGCTGGGCGGGACCGCGAACGCGCTGCTGCGGGCGCCGGGCGGGAACATCTCGACGGTGTTGAACGCGGAGATCACGTGCGAGACGGCGGGCGGGTGTCCGGACTCGATTGTGCGCGGCAACGTGCAGGCGGGGACGAACCTGACCGGCTGCACGGCGCAGGAAGGGGCGACGTGCGAGATCAACGGGTCGGAGGTAACGATTGAGGTACCGGCCCTGGATCAAGGCGAACGGGTGGTGACGCCGATCGCGGCGGAGTTGTTAGCCGATGATCCATCGAGCATTTTTGTGCGCTTCCGGGGCAGTTCGTGCACCGGACTGGACTGCAACTTCGGCGAAGTGGAGCAGTGCTTCACGAATTTCAGCGCACTGCCGAATCCGCCAATCGCGGGGGTGACGAGCGGAAGCTTCCAGATCTACCCCTGCGGGGCGTGGAGCATCACGAGCAGTGTGCCGTGGGTACGGTTCCAGATCTCGGGGAGCGCGGCCGCCTTTGCGTCCACCGTTTCGGGGAATAACCCGGGCGCGACGGTGACCATCAACTACGTGGTGGACAACAACACGGGCGGCAACTTCCGCACCGGTACGGTGACGATCGGCGGATTTCCGACACCGATCACGCTGTCGCAGCAGGGCGGTGGTGGCGGCGGGGGTACGGGCGGGTTGCGCTTTGTGCCGATCACGCCTTGCCGTTTGCTGGAGACGCGGCCGGTGTACGCGGGGACGACCTGGACCGGACAGAACGGGCCGCCGGCCCTGGTCGCGGGCGTGGAGCGAACGCTGCAGGTGACCAATTCGCGGTGCGATATTCCGGCGTCGGCGAAGGCATTCGTACTGAACGTGACGACGGACACGGTGTATGCGAATACGGGTCCGGTGGACTTCCTGACGATCTGGCCCGCCGATGAAGGGCGTCCGAACTTCTGGACACTGCGGACGACGACGGGCGGGTATGTGGCCAACAGCGCGATCGTGAAGGCCTCGGCGGCTGGGGCGATCAAGCTGTACAGCTCGAACAATGTAAACGTGACGCTCGACATCAGCGGGTACTTCACGTCGGAGCCGGTGGGGCTGTACTTCTACCCGACGGCGTCATGCCGGCCGATTGACACGCGGTCGATTCCGGCATACACGGCCGGATTGCCGCCGCCGTTTGGCAATTCGCGGATGGTGGCGCAGGAGACGCGGACGTTCCGGCTGCCGGCGTCGACGCGGTGCATTATCCCGCAGGCACAGGCCTATTCGATGCAGTTCACGCTGACGCCGGGGGTAGAGGCATCGGGGAATCCGGTGGCCTACCTGAGCGCGTGGAACACGGGTGGCGGCGAGCCGCCGGTGTCCAATTTGAATTCGCTGTCGGGGTATGTGATGTCGAATGCGGCGATCGTGCCAGCGCGGTCCGATGGCAGCATCAACGTGAAGACGTACAACGAGACGAATTTCCTGGCGGATGTAAACGGGTTCTTCGGGCCGGATGACGGGACCGGGCGCGGGCTGCTGTATTACCCGGTATCGCAATGCCGGGTGATGAACACGCAGGACGGGACGTTGCCGGGCAACTATGGCCCGCCGGCGATGTCGCCCGCGGCGGATCGGGAGATTTCGCTACCGGGGTCGACGCGGTGTCCAGGGCTGCCGGCGACGGCGAAGGCCTGGGCGTTGAATGTGACGGCGGTGCCGAATGGGACGCCGCTGGCGTTCCTAAGCCTGTGGCAGGCAGGGACGCCGTGGCCGGCCGTGTCGAACCTGAATGCCTTTGAAGGGCAGACGGTGTCGAATGCGGCGATAGTGCCAGGGTCGGCTACCGGAGGAGTGCTGGTGAAGGTGAATAACCCGACGCATGTGGCTTTGGAGGTGGCGGGCTATTTCGCGAGGTGAGTGAAGATGGCGTGCGCTAGAGCGTCACGTCGAGGCCGAAGTCGCGTTTGACGGCCGCGGCCCAGTCTTCGTCACTGAGGGCGCCCCAGGCGGTCCACTGCTCGTCAGTCATAGCGGCGCGCCAGCCGAGGAAGGGGGCGGCGTCCGGGCTCGCGGTGTGGCGCAGCTGCCAGCCGCCGCTTTCGATGACTTCCTGGATGCAGGCGGCAACAGCGGCGGGCGGCGCAGTGCCACGGGCGAGGGAGGCGGCAAAAAGGGCGGCGATGCGTTTGGTGTGTGGATAGATGGCCGAGCGCTGGAGCGCCTCGATTTCGTGGGCCATTTGCGTGTCAATGATGCCGGGCTGGATGATGGCAACGCGAATGCCGGAGGCGCGTACTTCCTGTGCGAGGCCTTCAGTTCGGTGGCCGGTAAGATCTGCTGTGCGCCCATGACGCCCTACTCCGCCTCCAAGGTCGCCCTCGAAGCCATCAGTGTGATATTGACAATGGTGCCCTTGCCGCGCTGCCGCATGGCGGGAAGTACAGCCTGGATGCAGCGGAGGGCGCCGAAGTAGTTAGTCTCCATACAGGCGGCGAAGTCCGCCAGGGGGGTTTCTTCCAGCGAGCCCATGCGCTCGATGCCGGCGTTACTTCACCAGGACATCGAGAGGCCCCGTGGCGTGCACCTTGCGCATACAGGTTTGGACACTGTCGTCCGCGTTGACGTCGAGTGTTTCGATCTGGATGGGGAGACTCTCGGCTGCCGTGATTCGCGCCAGTTCCGGGCTCGCGGCGGGGTTTCTCATGGTAGCGATGACAGAGTGGCCGGCGCGAGCCAAAAGGAGAGCGGTCTCAAGGCCGATGCCGCGGCTAGTGCCAGTGATTAGAATTCGGGACATAGATCCTCAATGGATGGGAATTGGTCGGGCTTGGTGCTTAGAATACCTGAGACCGGTCAAGTTAAAGGTGTGGCGCGGGGTTATGAGGGGTTAAATCCGGGAATTTCCGTCCCTTCACGCTGATATACTCGACACCTGCATGGTTGCGCAGGGCCAAGCGATTGCCGAACGTGTGTGCTGTCGTGAGACTTTCCGGTCGAGCCCGCGGCTGCGGGATTTTCTACGCTACCTGATTGGAAGAAACAGCGCAGATGGGCACGCCAAAGAGACACTGATCGGGATTGAGTTTTTCGGGCGCGATCCTGGTTACGACCCTCGGCGGGATCCGATTGTACGAGTGGAAGCGCACCGGTTGCGACGCCGGCTGCGGGAGTATTACCAGACCGAAGGCGCGCAGGACGCATGGCGGATCGAGATACCGCCGGGCGGCTACCTGCCGATTCTGCGAAGCAGGGACGACGCGGCGCGCGAGTGGCGGCTGATCTGTGAAGGTGGAGAGCAGGGATGCGCTGGCGGCTGAGGGGTTGACGGTGGAATTGATCCGCCAGTTAGGCACGGTGCCGGGACTGACGGTGCTGGCGCCGATGTCGACCCTGGCAGCCGGCGGTTCACAAGATGGGGCGTTGCAAATGGGTGCCAACGCGATACTGGATTGCCGCCTGGAGGGGACGAAACTGCAGGCGAGCCTGAGCCGCGTGGAGGGTGACCGGCTGCTTTCGGTGGGCAGATTCGACAACGTGATCCAGCCGGCGGTGGAGGCCTTGAAGCAGTTTGTAGCTGCAAAGACCGGTGCGCGGATGGGACGCGGAAATGTCGCTCGGGCGGCTCTGGACCTGGCCACTTATCAGCTGTACCTGGCGGGTAGGGCCTGGTTTCACCGCTGGTCGCCGGACAACCTGGTTCAGGCGCAAGGATGCTTTGAGGAGGTGCTGGCGAGGAACTCTGGGTTTGCGCCGGCGTGGGCAGGCTTGGCGGATATTCAGGTGCTGCGCGCCTATTGGCATGCCGCGGTACCGCGGCCGGTGCTGGAGCAGGGTCTCGTCTATGCGCAGAGGGCGGCGGACCTCGATCCCGGCTGCGGAGACAGTTACTGTTCCTTGGCAGCCGTGACGGCGGCGCTCGGCCGGGACTGGGAGAAGGCGGAAATGCTGTTCCGGCTGGCGATTGAGTCCAACCACAGCAATGCCCTGGCGCT
>JAEUQF010000256.1 GCA_016789745.1 Bryobacterales bacterium | reverse complement strand
CACTCCTACCACGGCCGCTCCGCCATGGCCATGGCCCTCACCGCCCAATCCACCTGGCGCCTTGGTCCAGTCACACAACCCGGCATCGTGCATGCCCACAACGCCTACTGCTACCGCTGCCCGTTCGGCCTCAAGTACCCCGACTGCAACGTGCGCTGCGCCACGGACCTCGAAGAGGTTATCCGCACCACCACCTCCGGCCGCATCGCCGGCATCATCGCCGAGCCCATCCAGGGCGTCGGCGGCTTCATCACGCCACCCAGGGAATACTTCTCCATTGTCGAGAAAATCGTGCGCAACGCTGGCGGCGTCTTCATCAGTGACGAAGTGCAGACCGGTTGGGGACGCACCGGCGGCAAGTGGTTCGGCATCGAACAATGGGGCGTCACACCGGACGTCATCACCAGCGCCAAGGGCATGGCGAACGGCTCCCCCGTCGGGCTCACCGTGGCGAAGGCCGCCGTCGCCGACAGCATCAAAGGCATCCAGATCTCCACCTTCGGCGGCAACCCCGTCACCTCCACCGCCGCCAAGGCCGTCATCGACTTCATCGACGAGAACAACCTTCAGATCAACGCCGCCGAACAGGGCGCCCACCTTCGCGCCGGCCTGGAAGAACTCCAGCGCAAACACCCCGTCATCGGTGATGTGCGCGGCATGGGCCTGATGCAGGCACTGGAACTGGTGGAGGACCCACAATCGAAGAAGCCCGCGCCCGCAGCCACCGCCGCGCTGATGGAGGCCGCCCGCGAAAACGGCATCCTCATCGGCAAAGGTGGACTCTATGGCAACGTCATCCGCATCACGCCGCCCCTCAACATCGCGCGCAGCGACGTCAACGAGTTCCTCCAGCGATTGGACGCCAGCCTCGTCAAATCAACAGCCCCCGTTGCCGTCAGCGCAAGATGAGCCTTAATCCGCGGCGCACCATCGACGAATTGAAAGAGCTGCGCGCGCTCACCGGCGACAACAGCGGCGCGCAGCGCGTGGCCTGGACTGATACCTGGCTGAAGGCGCGCGAGTGGTTCGACTCCAAACTGAAAGACCTGCCCGTCGAGCACCACTACGACGCAGCCGGCAACAACTGGGTCACCCTGCCGGGCGAGTCGGAAAAGGCTCTGCTCCTCGGCGGCCATCTCGATTCGGTCCCCAACGGCGGCTGGCTGGATGGCTGCCTCAACGTTTTGGCCGCGCTGGAGGTACTGCGGCACTTCGCGTCAAAAGGCAAGCCCCCCGTCACCATACGCGTTGTCGATTGGGCCGACGAAGAAGGCGCGCGTTTCGGACGCAGCCTGCTGGGTTCCTCCGCATTCGCCGGCACGCATTCCATCGAAGCCGACCGCAACCTCACGGACAAAGACGGCATCCGGCTTGAAGACGCCGTAAAGCGCTGTGGCTATGACTTCGCCCGCTTCCCCGATGCCGTCCGCGAACGCGCGAACGCCGCAGCCTACATCGAACTGCACATCGAACAGGGCCCCGTGCTGGAAAGCCTCGGGCTGCCGCTGGGTGTGGTGCTCGGCACCAAGGGCGTCGAGCGGCACACCATCACCTTCCACGGTCAGGAGGCGCACTCCGGTTCTACTCCCATGGCCGTCCGCCGCGACGCCCTCGCTGCCGCCGCGAAACTCGCCCTGGAGATCCGCGCCATCGCGTCGAAGCACGCCGATGCCGTCTGTACCATGGGCTCCGTCAGAACGTTCCCTGGCATCGTCACCGCCATCGTCGGCCGTTGCGAGACCACGCTCGACCAACGCGACCTCAGCACCGCCGTGCTCGCGCAGATGCTGCGGGACGCCCGCATCGCCAGCGAACGCTTCGCCGCCGAAGAGCGCTGCACTGTCGAATGGTCGCGCATCTGGAACATTGAGCCCGTTCCCTTCCACCCTGACCTGATCGGTCTGTGCGAAGATGCGGTTAACGAGATTGCCGGAGTATCGCACCGCATGCCATCCGGTCCGCTGCATGACGCGGCGGAGGTGGCTCGTGCGGGCATACCGGCCGTGATGATGTTCGTGCAGTCGTTGCGCGGTATCAGTCACAACAGAATGGAAGATACGGACGAGGAGCACTTGGCACTCTCCGTCCGTGCCTTCGACGCGCTCGCCTCCAGGGTGGCGCAATGGATATTGAGGTGACCATGTCAGCCGTTACAACGGAAATCGCAGTTCGCAAAGTCAATCACTTTATCGGTGGCAATGTCGTCGAGTCGACCTCGGGCCGCCACGGCATCGTCTGGAATCCAGCCACCGGCGAAGAACAGGCGCATGTCGATTTCGCCAGCGTCGCCGAAGTCGATCACGTCGTCAAGGTCGCCGCCGAAGCCTTCAAAACCTGGCGCGAATCCGCCCTCTCCCGCCGCGCCGAGATCCTCTTCAAATTGCGCGAGCTCGTCGACCAGAACCGCCGCAAGCTTGCCACCCTCATCTCGCTCGAACACGGCAAGACCGTCGCTGACTCGATGGGCGAAGTGGCGCGCGGCCTGGAAAACATCGAGTTCGCCTGTGGCATCCCCCAGCTCCTGAAGGGCGGTTTCAGCGAGCAGGCCAGCCGCGGCATCGACGTCTACCAGATCCGCCAACCGCTCGGCGTCGTCGCCGGTATCACGCCGTTCAACTTCCCCGCCATGGTGCCCATGTGGATGTTTGCCAACGCCATCGCCTGCGGCAACACCTTCATTCTCAAGCCCTCGGAAAAAGACCCCTCGGCAGCCATCCTGCTGGCCGAACTCTGCGCCCAGGCCGGGCTCCCCCCCGGCGTCTTCAACGTCCTGCAGGGCGACCGCGTCGCCGTCGACCGCCTCCTGGAACACCCGGACGTGAAAGCCATCAGCTTCGTCGGCTCCACGCCCGTCGCGAAGGCCGTCTATGAAACCGGCACGCGCAACGGCAAGCGAGTCCAGGCCCTCGGCGGCGCCAAGAACCACATGCTCGTCCTCCCCGACGCTGATATCGGCATGGCCGCCGACGCCGCGGTTTCCGCCGCGTATGGCTCGGCAGGCGAACGCTGCATGGCCATCTCCGTGGTCGTCGCCGTCGGCGACGTGGCCGCCCCGCTCATCGATGCCATCAAGGAACGCATGGCGAAGATCCGCGTCGGCGGAGGCCAGGAAGAAGGCACCGAGATGGGCCCGCTCATCACACGCGAACATCGCGACAAAGTGGCATCCTACCTCGCCAATGCCGAATCCGAAGGCGCCAGTCTCACCGTGGACGGCCGCGCCGAAAAAGCCTGCCAGTCCAAAGGCTTCTTCCTCGGCACCTCCCTCATCGACAACGTCAAGCCCGGCATGCGCTGCTATGAAGACGAGATCTTCGGCCCTGTCCTGTCAGTGGCCCGCGTGCCCACCTACGAAGCCGCCCTGCAGATGATCAACGGCAACCCCTACGGCAACGGCACGGCCATCTTCACCCGCGACGGCGGCGTCGCCCGCCAGTTCCAGTTTGATGTCGAAGTCGGCATGGTGGGCATCAATGTGCCCGTGCCGGTTCCCGTCTCCTACTACAGCTTCGGCGGCTGGAAGGCTTCGCTGTTCGGCGACCTCCACATGTATGGTCCCGAAGGTGTTCAGTTCTACACGCGCGCCAAGGTCGTCACCAGCCGCTGGCCCGATCCCAGCACCAGCAAAGTCGACCTCGGCTTCCCACAAGTACGCTAACTACAGCAATCCCGCAATCGGCTGGCCGGTGGCGTCGCCCAATCCATTGGCGATCTTCACCGGCCGACCGATCGGCGTCGGATACTCCTTCGTCCAATCCACGCCGAAAGCCTTGTAGATCGTCGCGAACAGGTCCCCCATGCTAGTCGCACGGCTGGTCACATTCGCGCCCTCCGTGTCCGTCTCGCCAACCACTACGCCGCCTTTGATCCCACCCCCGGCAATCGCCAATGACCATGCAGACGGCCAGTGATCACGGCCCAGATCCGGATTCACAAACGGCGTGCGTCCGAATTCCCCCATCGCCAACACAATCGTCGATTCCAACAACCCGCGCTCGGAAAGATCGTCCAGCAGAGCCGACAGCGTGCGGTCCAACGTCGGACACAACCGGTCGCGATGCCCTTCATCATTCTTCGCGTGCGTATCCCACGAGTTCGAGTGATACCCCGCGGCCGTCACAAACCGCGTTCCCGCCTCTACTAAACGCCGCGCCAGCAGCGCGCTCTGTCCCACCGCATCACGTCCGTACTTGTCCCGCAGCTTCTCCGGCTCCTTGCCCAGATCAAACGCATC
>JAEUQF010000258.1 GCA_016789745.1 Bryobacterales bacterium | reverse complement strand
CCAGACCCCGGTCTTCAACGACGTGCCCCCCACTCACCCCCACTTCCGCTTCGTCCAGAAACACGCCGAACTCAGCGTCACCCAGGGCTGCGGCAACGGCCGCTTCTGCCCCGACCAGATCCTCACGCGCGGCGAGTTGGCGGCCTTGTTGGCCCGCGCCGGCGCCCGCGTTACCCCTGCCGCCAACCTCTACCCGCCCGCCATCCAGTACTTCCAGGATGTCTCCCAGGCCGCGCCCTTCTTCGCCCCCATCCAGAAGATGCGCCAATGGGGCATCGCCAACGGCTGCGACACCGTTAACTACTGTCCGAATGAAAGCGTCACCCGCGCGCAAATCGCCGTGATGATTGTGAGGGCCCTTTTAACGCCTTACTGAATATGAGGTGCTATGAATCCATTTGACCTGCGTGGTCCGGAGTTCCTCCTCTTCTACTTCGTCCTGAGCGTGGTCGCGGTGGTGGCCGTCCGCCACCTCGTCCGCCAGGCCGAACCGGAAGCCGGCGAGCCCGTTCGCCTCACTGACCCTTACCTCATCGCCTACCTCCGCGGAGGGGTCACCGAAGCCGTCAATGTCGCCGTCATCTCCTTGTTGGACCGCAACCTCATCGTTGCCGAAGGCACCACCCTTGTTGCGGCGCGAGACCGCAGCGCCGCCGGGGTCACCCATGACCTCGAAAAGAGCATCCTCAAGGCTCTTCCCATCGCGATCACGAAGTTACTCAGCGAACTTAGAGGTTCGCTCAACGGCTACCAGGCCCATCTCCTTCGCCACGGCCTCATCGCCTCCGATGGCCTTAAGGTCTACCGCCGCAACGTCTACCTTGCCGCTGTCACCCTGCTCGCCGCCACTGCCTTTCTCAAGATCTCCATCGGCATCTCGCGCGGCCGCCCAGTCCTGTTCCTGGTGATCCTGGCCGTCGCCACCGCTATCGCGCTCACCATAGCCGCCTTTCCGAAAACCACCCGCCGCGCCAAGGCAACCCTCGACGAATGCCGCCACCTGTTCAGCGGACTCCGCGACGCCAGCGCCAACTGGCAGCCCGGCTCCGCCACGCCCGACCTGGTCATGATGGCCGCCGTCTTCGGCGCCGCCACCATTCCGATGGCCGCGGCGCCCTACCGCAGAGAGCTGTTCGGACAACCCACATCCAGCGGCACCGACTCCGGTTCCTCCAGCTCCTGTGGATCCTCCTCCGATAGCGGCGGCAGTTCCTGCGGCGGGGGTGGCGGTGGGTGCGGCGGCTGCGGCGGCGGGGGCGAATAGCTATGGATAACTGGCGATTCGGCCTCGGCTGGCGACCAGAACTCTCCGCCGGCATCTTCGCCAACCTCCATCGCATTGACCTGTTGGAGGTCATCGCCGACGATTACTTCCACGCCGCTCCCCACGCTGTCGGCGCTCTTCGCACGCTCGGCTGCCACGTCCCCCTGCAACTGCATGGCGTGTCCATGGGCATGGCCAGCACCGCGCCGGTCGACACCGCCCGCCTCGACGCCATGGCCCGGCTCATCGAAGCCGTGCGCCCCGAGATGTGGAGCGAACACCTCGCCTTTGTCCGCGGCGGCGGTATCGAAATCGGCCACCTCGCCATGCCGCCGCGCAACGACGCTACCATCAACGGCGCTTTGGAGAACATCCGCCGCGCCACCCGCCACATCGGCATCGCCCCGGCGATGGAGAACATCGCCACCCTCGTCGAACCGCCCGGCAGCACCATGCCCGAAGCCGAATGGCTCGCCGCCATCACTCGCGAGATGCCGGGCGGACTGCTGCTCGACCTTCATAACGTCCACACTAATGCCCTCAACCTCGGCTACCCCGCCGCCCAACTGCTCAACGCACTCCCGCTCCACCGCGTCACCAACATCCATCTCGCCGGCGGGAAGCCGCTCAAGGGCCGCATCCTCGACGACCACCTCCATGACGTCCCCGACCCCGTCTACGCGCTCCTCGCCATGGTGGCCCAACGCATCTCTCATCCTGTCACCGTCATCCTCGAACGCGACGGCGCCTATCCGCCCATCGCCGACCTGCTGGCGCAACTCGACCGCGCCCGCGTCATCGTCACCCAGGCCACAGCCCATGACCACGCCCGCCTTTGAAGCCTTCCTCGCCCGGCTTTATACGGATGACGAACTCCGCGGGCGCTTCCTTCACAACCCCGAACGCGTCGCCAGCGAAGCCGGACTCACCGACGATGAAGTCGCCGCGCTCCAGAACATCGACCGGGAAGGCCTGCAACTGGCATCGCGGAGTTTCGCCACCAAACGAGCGAAACACCGCGTGCCCCGCGTCCATTTATCGTGGATGGATCACGTAATTAACGGGATTCACCGGCTCATTTCGCGCTTACAATAGGCTGTGCGTTGGCTCTTGTCTCTCCTCGGCGCCGCCGCGTGCCTCTCCGCGCAACCGGTAACCATCCACATCCCCTCGATTCCCTCGATATCCTCCGACCAGCGGGTTGAGTTCCGCAGCGCCGGGCCGCAGACCATCAATCCGCCCGCGGACCGCTTCGTCTCATTCCCTGCCGGCACGCTCATCATTGCTCCGGCCAACCTCGGCCGGTATGCCTCCATCAGCCTGCAAGTCTCGGTCAATGGCACGATCGCCAATGGCACTCTGGACGGGCACCCTGACGCCGATACCACCGCCACAACCACCCGCCTTTCGTTTGGCCCAACGCCTGTCAGCGTAGGCGGTGTACACATCTCCGCCGAACCCCTGACTGACTCGTTCCCGCTCACCGGCCCGCTGATCGAGGTTCCCATTCGCCTGCGTGCCACTCGCGGGAATATCGTCTTTGGCCAGGACCTGATCACCGCGGAACTCGCATACGGAGGGATGAGTCAGGTGGACATCCCCTTAACTCTCCCAACGGGTAGTGAACTGCTGCAGGGTGACATCGGCGCCGAGTTCCTCGGCGTCGGCCCCGGACCCGTTGGTGCCCGGCTTTCCGGTTACGACACTGGTTCCTACCGGCAGGGCACTCTGTTTTCCATCACCTTCCGGGCCAGCGGTCTTCCCCCGCGGGCTACTGTTGCGTTGGTGCGTTCGGCTCCCGCCCCGCTTGATTTCCGCGCCGACCCGGTCGAACTCACCTTTCGTCTTAATCCTGGCGAGAATCCGCAACCCATACAGAATCTCGTCCTGACCGCGTTCGGCGGTCATAAGACAATCCAAGCTCACGGTGCTGACTCCCGATATCTCGCCGTGGCGCCTTCCACTTCCGTTCATCCGGGTGTCCCCGTTCTCTTGCCGGTTCAGGCCACGCCTCAGAATCGTGCTCCTGGTTTTGTCGAGACTACCATTCCTCTCTTCGTCGACCGCACCTCTCAACCCGTTCGCGTCAATCTTGAGATTTACGATCGCCCTGGGTCTCTGACACTAACCTCCAGCCCTGGCGGTACCGTCTCGCCTTTACCCAATAAAGGCGCCTATTCCAATGGCGACCGGGTTGTCCTTACCGCCATCCCCGACCGCTACTATCGCTTTACCGGCTGGAGTGGAAGCCTTCCCTCCACGCGCAATCCGCTCGAAGTCCGTGTCAATGGGCCTCTCAGTCTGCGCGCCGAGTTTGCCTTTGTTGGGGAGACTCCGTGCGCTCCTACGGTCAGTCCCACTTCAGTTGAGGCCCCGCCGGACGGTGATATTGGCCGCCTCGTCATATCCGCGCAGCCCGTGTGCAACTGGTCAGTCGCCGACCTGCCTTCCTGGGTCCGTGTCCTTGGCGTCTTTGAAGGCCCGGCCGGGTCCAGCACTCTCAGCTACCTCGTGGAACCTAACCTTTTGACCACCGCCCGAACGGCTGCGCTCCGCATTGGTGCCGCCACTATTCCTGTCCGGCAATCGCCACCGTCCTGCCGCAATGTCCGTACCTTCCCCGACAACCCTCTGGCTTCCGCGATGTATGCCTGGTGGCAGGCGCCTGTCGGCGAAAGCGGGGAGTCGTGTCCCGAACCGTGGCGCGCCAGCAATTCTTGGCTTCAGCCGCGCGGAGAAGCCGAATTCGCCCGCGTCTCCATAAGCGAGAACCCGAACAGTTTTCCGCGCACCGCCTACCTCTACGCCGGCGGCTTCCGGCTTCCCGTTATCCAACGCGGCGAAACGCCTCCTCTGCCTTTCGATGACCTCCCCGTGCATCTCAACTCGTCTGTCTACGCCTCGCTCCTCAAACACTACAACGTCATCGAACCCTGCCAGGCCAATCGCTTCTGTCCCACTGACACCCTCACCCGCGCCGCCATCGCCCCCTGGCTCATCCGCGCCATGCTCCGCACCGAGATCTTCCCCATCTCCCAAACCCCCACTTTCTCCGATGTCCCCGCCTCCCACCCGCAGTTTCGCTATATCCAAAAGCTCGCCGAACTCGGCGTCACTACCGGCTGCGGCAACGGCCGCTATTGCCCCGATCGCCTCATCACTCGCGGCGAACTCGCGGTGTTCCTGATCCGTGCCGGCGCCCGTGTCGGACCCGGGGCCGTCATCCCGCACCCCGCCAAACCCTTCTTCCGCGACGTCCCCGAAGGTGCGCCCTTCTTTGCCTATATCCAGAAGCTCCGACAGTGGGGCGCCACATCCGGTTGCACCGCCACCGACTTCTGCCCTTCCGGCAGCGTCACCCGCGAACAGGCTTCCATACTCCTGGTCCGCACCGTACTCACCCCAGCGCCATAAGCGCATCGCCCCGCCATGCTAGCCTAGTAAGTTATCTTGATGACCGGTCAGAAACTGCAGGTCATTCCCCTCGGCGGACTTGGCGAATTCGGTATGAATTGCATGGCCATCCGCTACGGGGATGACATTCTCATTGTCGACGCGGGCATGATGTTCCCGGATGCCGAACTGCTGGGTGTGGATGTCGTCGTCCCCGACTTCTCCTACCTGGTCGAGCACAAGGAACTCGTGCGCGCCCTTATCTTGACGCACGGTCACGAGGACCACATCGGCGGGGTCCCGTTCCTGCTCTCGCAGGTCAACGTGCCCGTCTACGCCACGAACCTCACCCTTGCCCTGGTCGAGCGCCGCCTCGACGAACACGAACTCGACGAAGAAGCCGAGTTAAACGAAGTTAAGACGGGCGAACGCATCGTCATCGGCCCCTTCGCCATCGAGTTCATCCACGTCACGCACTCCATCGTCGCCGCCGTCGCCGTGGCCATCACTACGCCGCTCGGCGTCATCCTCCACACCGGCGATTTCAAGGTCGATCCCACCCCCCTCGACGATCTCCCCTTCGACCTCCACAAGTTCGCCGAATACGGCCGGCAGGGCGTCCTGCTGCTGCTTTCCGATTCCACCAACGTCGACCGTCCCGGCTATACCGAAAGCGAACGCGCCGTACGCCCGCGCCTGGAAGACTGCTTCCACCGCGCCGAAGGCCGCCTGGTCTTTTCCACCTTCTCCAGTTCCATCCACCGCCTGCAGCAGATCCTCGATCTCGCCCAGGAGTACGGGCGCAAAGTGGCACTGCTTGGCCGCAGCATGCTCAGCAACACGGAGATTGCCCACAATCTTCGCCTGCTCGACATCCCGGATTCCATCCTGCTTCGCCCCCAGGACATCATGCAGACGCCGGCGGACAAAGTCGCCGTCATCGTCAGCGGTACCCAGGGCGAGCCGATGTCCGCTCTGGCCCGCGTCGCCGTCGACAACCACAAGAATCTCTCCATCCGGCCCGGCGACACGGTGGTGCTCAGTGCCCGCATCATCCCAGGCAATGAGAAGTCCATCTATCGCATGATCAATCACCTCGCGCGCCGCGGCGGCGACGTGATCTACGGAACCATGAACCCGCCGGTTCACGTCTCCGGCCACGCCAGCGTCGAAGAGCTGAAACTTGTCCTCAGCCTCGTCCGGCCCAAGTATTTCATGCCTGTGCACGGCGAGTACCGCCAACTGGCCCGCCACGCCAAACTGGCCGAAAGCATTCCCGGGCTGGGCCTGCAGGGCTCCTTTGTCCTCGAAACCGGCGAAACCCTCGAAATCGATTCCTACGGCGCGCGCCGCGGCGCCAACGTCAGCGTCGGCCGCGTCTGTATCGACTCCGGCTCGGTCGACGAAGTCGTCGAAGAACTTGTCATCCGCGACCGTCGCCATCTGTCCGAAGACGGCTTCGTCCTGCCCATCATCGCCATCAACAAGCACACCGGCAAGAACGAAACCCTGCCCGAAATCGTCAGCCGCGGCTTTGTCTCTCTGGAGGAAGGCTCCGACCTGATGTTGGAGGCCCGGCGCATTGTCGCCAAGACCCTCGAAGGCTCCAGTGCCGAAGAGCGTACCGACTGGGGTGTGATGCAGGAGAAAATCCGCGCCGACCTGAAGCGCTTCATCTCCAAGCAGACTTCCCGCCGCCCCCTCATCATGCCGGTAATCTTAGAAGTGTGAGTATCGCAGCAAGCTACCTGGAAGACGCCTCCGGGCATCGCGGCACCGCTGATCGTGTCGTCATCCCCGCCGATGAGGCCGAACTGATCGCCCTGCTCCAGCAGGCTACCGCCGAACGCGTTCCTGTCACTGTCCTTGGTGCCGGCACCGGTGTCGCCGGCGGCCGTTGCGCCGATGGCGGCTGGGCGCTCTCGCTCGAAAAGTTTCGGCGCCTGGAGATCCACCCCGGCTACGCCATCGTCGGTGCCGGTATCCTGCTGCGCGAACTCCAGGCTGCCGCCACCCAGGCCGGCCAGTTCTACGCCCCCGACCCCACCGAGAACGCCTCCGCGGTCTCTGGCAACATCGCCTGCAACGCCAGCGGCTCCCGCAGTTTCCTGTATGGCGATACGCGCCGCCACGTGCGCGCTCTCCGCGTCGCCCTCATCGACGGCACCGTCCTCCAACTCCAGCGGGGCCAGAAACCTCCCTTCGAACTGCCCGCGGTTCCAATGCCGTTGTCCAAGAAACACTCTGCCGGCTATTGGCTGAAGCCGGACATGGACTACCTGGACCTCTTCATTGGCTCTGAAGGCACGCTCGGCGTCATTCTCGAAGCCGAAGTCGTCCTGCTCCCCGCGCCCGCCGAACTTCTCACCGGCGTGGTCTTCTTCTCCAGCGACGCCGATGCCCTGCGCGCCGTCACCGAATGGCGCGGCGTCCCCAACCTCCGCATGCTGGAATACGTCGACGCCCCTTCACTCGCCCTGGTCCGCCCCAAGTTCGACGGCATCCCCGCCCGCGCCCAGGCCGCCCTCCTCATCGAACAGGAAGTGGCCGACCTCGACGGCCCCGAACTCGAAGAGTGGATCGACCGCCTGGACGCCGTGAACGCCTTCGGTGAAGAGAGCTGGTTTGCCGCCAACGCCGCCGATAGAGAACGCTTCCGCCGCTTCCGCCACGCCCTGCCTGAAGCAGTCAACGACATCGTTCGCCGCCAGGGCTTCACCAAACTCGGCTCCGACTTCGCCGTCCCCTTCGAACACAACGCGGCCATGCTCGCCTTCTACCGCCAACACCTGGAAGCTGAGTTCCCCAACCAGTACGTTATCTTCGGCCATATTGGCGACGCTCACGTTCACGTCAACATTCTGCCCTCCACCCAGGAACAATTCGACCGAGGCAAGCAGTTGATGACCGAGTTCGCCGCCAAAGCCGTTACTTTTGGCGGAACAGTTGGTGCGGAACACGGATTGGGGAAACGGAAAGCCCATCTTCTTGCTCTACAGTATTCGCCAGAACAACTGGAGCAGATGAAGGGTGTGAAGCGCCGGCTCGACCCTCATTGGCTGCTTGGCCGAGGTACGCTGTTCCCGTACCCCGCCTGACGTTCACTGATCTTTCCCTCTGAGCCGGCAACACCAACAGGAGCCGCCGCTCACTATGTGGGAGTTCTTCAGCCGACTGTTTGCCTCCGATTTCATGCCGCATGGGCATTGCTACTTCTGGCGCCCGGAGATCGTCTGGCTGCACGTCATTTCCGACGCCCTCATTGCCGCGTCCTACTTCATCATTCCTTTCGGTCTCATCTACTTCGCCCGGCGCCGCCGCGACCTTACCTACCACTACCCCTGGATGTTCGTCCTGTTCGGCATCTTCATCCTCTCCTGCGGTACCACCCATGTCATGCAGATTTGGACCCTGTGGCATGGCACCTACCGCCTCGACGGGGTGATCAAGGCGATCACGGCACTGGCCTCCTTCCCCACCGCTATCCTGCTGATCCGCCTTCTCCCCACAGCCCTCAAACTGCAAGGCCCCGAACAACTCCAGCAACTCAACGTCGAACTCGAACGCCGTGTCGCCGAGCGAACGCTCGAACTGCAGGCTGCCAACCTCCGGCTGCGGGAAGCCAACCGCGCCCTGGAATCCGCGAATACGGAACTCAGCCACTTTGCCTACTCCGCCTCGCACGACATGCAGGAACCTCTCCGCATGATGGCCATCTACAGCCAGGCGCTGGAACGCCGCTACGCTTCTCAAATCGACCAGCAGGCCCGCCAATACCTGCACTTCATCGTCAACGGAGCCCAGCGGATGGAATCTCTCATTGCCGACATCCTCGGCTATGCCGCGCTCAACCAGGACACCGAACTTGAACTCGCGCCTACCAATGTCGCCGCCGTCATCGATACCGTCCGTGGTGACCTTGGCGTCCTCATCGCCTCGACGGAAGCGGAGATCCTTGTCGAGCTCCCGAACGTCCGAGTGCTGGTACCCGAACGCCGCGTCGCCCAACTCTTCCAGAATCTCTTCACCAACGCCATCAAGTACCACAAGCCCGGCCAGTCTCCCCGCATCCGCGTTTCCGCCCAGCCCCAGGGACATAGCTGGCGCTTCCGTGTCGAAGATGACGGAATCGGCATCGCTCCGGAGTATCATCAGGAGATCTTCCTATTGTTTAAGCGACTCCACCCGCGGGATGAGTACGAAGGCTCCGGCATCGGCCTGGCTACCTGCCAGAAGATCGTCGAACGCTACGGCGGCTCCCTCCGTGTGGAAAGCGAGTTAGGCCAGGGTGCCACCTTCGTCTTCACCCTGCCTGCCGCCCTGGAGAAGACCGGAGAGCGTGCGTAGATGAGACTCTTGCTGACTTTGCTTGTTGCGGGCGCCCTGCTGCCCGCACAGGATTTCGACCTGCTGCTGACCGGAGGGCGTGTCGTCGACGGCTCCGGCAACCCCTGGTACCGCGCCGACATCGGCATCCGTAATGGCCGCATCGCCGAGATTGGCCGCCTCACCGGACGCAAAGCCAAACGCACCATCGCTGCCGATGGCCATGTCATCGCTCCCGGCTTTGTCGACATGATGGGTGCCACCAGCCTGCCCCTGCTGCTGGAACCTTCCAGCGCCGAAAGCAAGCTCCGCCAGGGCATCACCACCATCCTCTCCGGCGAAGGCGGCTCGCTCGCCCCCCAAACCGAGAAAACCTTCCCCGCCGAAGCCCGCAAGAAGGGCTACTTCTGGCGCACCTATGGCGAGTATTTCGCACTCCTCGAAAAGCACGGCATCGCCGTCAACACCGTCCATAACATCGGCGCCGCCCAGGTCCGCCAGGTGGTCATCGGCGATGTCGACCGCGAGCCCACGCCCGCCGAACTCGACCAGATGCGCAAGCATGTCGACCAAGCCATGCGGGATGGCGCCGTCGGCCTCTCGACTGCCCTCATCTACCCGCCCGGCACCTACGCCAAAACCGCCGAACTCGTCGCCATGGCCAAAGTCGTCGGCCAGTACGGCGGCGCCTACATGTCCCACATGCGCAACGAGAGCCAGGCGCTGCTCGACGCCATCCGGGAAACCATGGAGATCGGTAGACAGGCTGGCATCCCCGTCCATATCTTCCATCTGAAGGCCGCTGGAGAAGAGAACTGGCCGCGCATCCACGACGCCATCAAGGTGATCCAGAGTGCGCGCGACGCCGGCCAGGACGTCACGGCCGACATCTATCCCTACATCCGCAATGGTCTGGGCATCCGCTCCTTTGTTCACCCCAAGTACTTCGCCAATGGTCCTGGACCATTCGTCCAGAGCCTGAAAGACCCCGCCGCCCGCGCCCGCCTGAAGAAAGAAGTGGAGTCCACCAACGATTGGGAAAACTGGTACCGCCACGTCGGCAAGAATTGGGATAACGTGCTGGTGGTCAGTGTTCCGGAGAGTCTGGATCGTGCCTACGAAGGCAAGTCCGTCGCCCAGATCGCCGCCCTCCGCAAGCAGGACCCTTGGGAGACCGCCTTCGACCTCATGGCCGCCGGCAACCCCAGCGTCAATCCCAAAAGCATGAATGAGGAACAGAAGCACGCCGCGCTGCGCCAGGAATGGGTCAGCATCTGCACCGACGCCGGTCCGGTCCTGATGAGCGAAGCCCGGTTCTCACACCCCCGCGCCTTCGGCTCCTTCCCTCGCATCCTGGCCAAGTATGTGCGTGAGGAAAAGGTCATCAGTCTGGAAGGCGCCATTCGCCGCATGTCCGCGCTGCCGGCGAACTTCTTCCGCCTGTACGACCGAGGCCGTATCGCTCCGGGCCTTGCCGCCGACCTGGTCGTCTTCAACCCCGACACAGTCCGCGATACCGCCACCTTCGAAAAGCCGCTCGCTTATCCCGAGGGCATGCCCTACGTCGTCGTGAACGGGCAGGTGGCCGTTGATCAGGGCAAACTGGTCAATACCAAAGCCGGCGCCGTCCTTCGCCTGAAGCCCTAAAAGGACCCACCGCACTCCGGCAGTTTCTTCTTCAGCCAGTTCACGTGGTCTGGCACCAGCCGCGTGCCGGCCAGCGGCCCTGTTTCCAAACGCCGGGCTTCGCTTGCCGCCTCGCAACTGCGCGCGCTTTCGCCGGCACCCGCCAGACCCATGGCCAGCACCACCTGCGCCGCAAACAGATTGCTGATACCGTGCACATAGCCTGGATCCCGCGCCAGCACCGCGCGCTGAACGGCAATCGCTTCCCGCGCCACCGCGACCGCCTCGACAAAACGCCTGGCCTTCCCGTAGTCGATGCTCAGGGAACTGAGCGCGAACGCAATCCCGGATTGCATCTGCGCATTGGCCGGCTCCTCGGCGGCCATCGTCCGCCGTTCGGCCACCTGCTGCTGCTGATAGCCGATGGCTTCCTCCTGACTGCCCTTGCGTCTCGCCACCTCCGCCAGCGATCCCAAGTCATATGCGACATCCGGCCGGGCGCTGCGATCTCCCGCCTGGCGGCGCGCCAGGTTCAACGCGTGAGCTTTCCGCGTGTGTGCCTCCACGCCGCTCCAATCCCCCCGCAACGAGAGCGAGTAGGCCAGCATGCGGTGCGCCATGGCCAGATCGCGCTGCCGCAACGCGTTTGGCTCCCGTTCCAACCGCCGCCCGTAAACTGCGATCAGTTGCTCCCAGATCGGGATGCTCTCATCCTGCCCGCCCTTCCGGTTCTGCAGCGCGATCCCTAAGGATCGTAGTGCTTTGGCGTGCTGCTCCTCCCACGCCGGACCCTGCGATTTGCCCGTCAGCCGCACCGCTTCCTGTGCCACGGGTACGGCTTCCCCGGCACGGTTGCGCGCCGTCAGCGCGCTCGCCTGCATCGCCAGGGCATCTGCCAATTCCCGCCGCACCGCGGCGTCCCCGGGCGCCTGCCGGTAGGCGCCTTCCAGAATCTGCCGCGCCTTCGCATATCGCTCCAAAGCGGCGTCCGTCCGGCCCAGATTGGCACCCCCCATCCCGCCCTCGATCGTGCCCAGCCGGAGATAGCCCTGGGCCACCTCCCGGTCCAGCGAAACATCGCTGCCGGCCCGCCGCGCCAGCGCGTCCAGGTACGTCAACCCGCGCTCGGCCAGTATTCTCCGCGCCGGTAATGTCCCCGGCACGGCCGCTATCCCGTCATACAACTCAAACAACATCGTGCGCGACAAGCCCCGCACCTGCTCGAACCGCTCTCGCGCCAGGTATCCCTGCCACAGGGCCGCTCCGCCCAATCCCGCCAACGCCAATACCCCGATGCCCACCCCCGCCGACGCCCACCGATGCCGCCACAGAAATTTTCCCGCCGCGTGCCACCGCGAATACGGCCGCGCTTGCACCGGGTACCCGTCCAGATACCGCTCCACGTCCGCTGCCAGTGCCGCGACGCTCTCATACCGCTCGTCCGGGTCCTGCCGTAGCGCTTTCTCCGCTACTCGCGCCAAGTCCCCCGAAAGCCCCTTGCCCGTTACTTCCTCCCGGCGCATTCGTTCGGCCATCTGTTCCAGGCTGTCGCCCGCGAAGGTGCGAGGCCGATTGCCGCTCAGCAATTCGCAGAGCATCACGCCCAGCGAGTACACATCCGTGCCTGTCGTGATGGCGCCGCCCAGCACCTGCTCCGGACTGGCGTAGTCCGGCGTCCAGGCTTGCACCCCCGTCGTGTCCGCATCCCCGCCTGACAGGATCCGCGCGATGCCGAAATCGAGCAGCTTCGCCACACCATCCGCCGTCACCAGAACATTCGCCGGCTTCAGGTCGCGATGCACCACCAGCGCCCGGTGCGCGTGCTGCACGCCCGCGCAGACCTGCAGGAACATCCGCAGCACCTCGTCCTGGCTTCTGCCGCGGGCCCACTCATCCAACCGCACCCCATCCACAAACTCCATCACCAGATACCGGAACCCGCGCGATGTTGTTCCCGCATCGTACAGCCGTGCGATGTTGGTATGCTCCAGCCCAGCCAGGATACGCGTCTCGCCCGCCAGCGGCCCCGGTGCGCCCAGCAGCAGCTTGATCGCCACCTTGCGTTGGAAATCGCCGCCCAGGCGCCGGCCCGCGTACACGACGCTCATGCCCCCGCGTCCGATCTCCCCCTCTACTTGATACTGCCCGAACGCCTCATCGCGAAAGTCCAGCGGGCTGCCCTCCAGGTAGTCTCCCGACTCCTCGTGTGCCGCCAGCAGGGCTCGCGCCTGCCGCTCCAGTTCCCCATCCCCCTCGCACGCCTGTCTTATATACGCCGCCCGCTCCGGGCCCGATACCTCCACAGCCCCCGCAAACACCCCCTCCAGCCGCTGCCATTGCGCCGCGGTCATCTCAACGCCTCCCTTCGCGCAATTGCTGGAAAAGCCAGGCCTTGGCCATCGCCCAGTAACGCTTCACCGTCGGCGTGGAAATCGACAACAACTGCGCGATTTCCTCCACGTTGAAGCCGCCAAAGTACTTCAAGTCCACGATCTGCGCCTTCAGCGGATCCAGCCGCGCCAACTCGGCCAATGCCTGGTTTAAGGCCAGCAACTCGCCGTCGGTCGTCGTACCCGCGCTCGCAATCGCCACTTCGAAGTCGCCGCCCACACTGCCCGGGCCGCGTTTGGCCGCCTGCCGCATCCGTGCCTGGTCCACCAGCACCTGCCGCAGCAGTTGCGAGCACACCGCCAGAAAATGGCCGCGGTTCTTCCACTCCTTGGCCTGCTGCCCGGCCAGCTTTAAATAGGCTTCGTGCACCACCGCCGTCGTCTGCAGCGTCTGCCCCACACGCTCGCGTCGCAGGTGGTATCCCGCCAGCCGCTGCAGTTCTCCGTATACCAGCGGCAGCAATTGCTCCAACGCCGCTGCGTCGCCGCTCGACCAGCGCTGCAGCAGCAGGGTCACTTCCCCCGTCTCCGGCATGCAGACATTGTATGCGCCTTCTCACATGAACATCAGCGGAATCGCGATGCCTTCGGGATCTGGCAAAGAATCTTTCTTCTTTCCTGATCCGGTTCCCATCCCGTTTCCGCTGATCTGCGGTGGCATGACATCTCGCACCTTGGCCCTTCTGCTCACGCTGGCCGCTTCGGCCGCCGCCTATGAAGTGCAGTTCGCCCATATCAGCGCCGCGGGCACGGTGGCCGCCGCCGACACCACCGCCCTGGTCACTTCAGTGACCCGCGGCACCACGGGGCGCTACGTCATCAGCGTAGACGGACTGATAGCTCCGGGCCAAAGCAATACCCCGATCCCCTTTGTCACCTCCTACGGCGAGGGGGACAGCTTCTGTAAGCCTGACGCGTTCAACTCCTCCGGACTCTCCGTCGTCTGCTTTAATACCGCGGGCCAAGCCGTCAACTCAAATTTCCTCATCACCTTCGTGCCCCAGGAAAATGACCGCGACATCTCCTGGGCCTTTGCCAACACACCCGTCCCGAACGGTACCTACAGCGGGCTCTTCTACAACACCTCGCCTGGCTCCATCGCCATCACCCGCTCCGCAACCGGCCTCTACAACGTGTTCTTCAATAACCTCGCCAGCGGAATCAATCCGGCCACCGGCGGCGTTCATTTTCAGGCGGTGGCGGTAGGCGCCGACAGCACCTACTGTCGCATGGTTGACTGGTCCGACGGCACCGGCAGCGGCATCAGCGCCAACGTGTTTTGCCACAACACGGCAGGGGCCGCCACCGACTCCCGCTTTCTGATCGCCGCCATCGGCGGAGGACTCAAGCCCCGTGCTCTGGGACGCACGTACATTCAGGCGGGCGGCGTCCGGCCAGCGTACTCGGTCAATTCCGAAGGGGCGGTCACCGGCTTCGACAATGGAGCCGACTTCACGGTCACGTTCGCCAACCTCAACGTCAGCCGTGTCGACGGGCGCGGCGCCATGGTCACCTCGCAAAACCTCGGCACGGCCGTGCGGCGCTGCAAACTAGTCAGCATTACCCAGGGCAACTCGCCTGACATAACAGCGCTGGTCCGCTGCTTCGGCAGCGCGGGAACCCCCTCCAGCGGCGACTTCACCATCGCACTGATGCCTCGCGAACTGGTTCGCAACCCCGGCTTTGATGCCCCCGCGATCACCGGATCCATTCCCGTTCCCACTCCCTATCGCTGGGTCGCCGCCAGTGGCACTCCGTTCCTTCAGCGGCTGGTGGGCCCCCCGGCCGCCGATGGCAGCCAGTGGCTCCAACTCACCACGAGCGGCACACCGTCCTCCCTCTACCAGGACATCCCTACCACCCAAGGCACCGGCTATCAACTTAGCTTCGCGTTCGCCAACCGCAGCGGCAGCGGCTCCAGTTCCCTTCGTGTGAAGTGGGGATCTCAGACGGTCGCCACCATCGTCCGCACCAACTCCGCCTGGCAGACTTACTCCTACACCGTCTACGGCCAAGGCGCCACCACGCGGCTCCAATTCGAAAGCCTCACCTCCAGCAACGCCGGCGATCACCTGGATCGGGTCCGCGTAGCCGTCGATCCCGGCGCCCCGCCCGCACCCACGGTCAGCGTCCAAAGTGTTCCCTCCAATCTCACCGTCACCGTTGATGGAGTGAACCATACGACCCCCGTCAACTTCACCTGGACACCCGGCTCAACCCATACCCTCCAGGCTCCCACCACCGCCTTCAACGCCGATTCCTCCACCCGCTACCTGTTCTCCGGCTGGACCGGTGCCGTCACCAACACCAATGCTACCCTCACCCTCACTGCTCCTTCCGTGAACGCCGTCTACACCGCCGGCTATTCCACCCAGTACCGTTTCCAGACCTCTGTGGCCCCTCCCAACTCCGGCAGTTTCGTCCTTACACCGCCATCCTCGGGCGGCTACTATAACGCCAATACGTTTGTCACGCTGTCCGCGACTGCCAATCCAGGTATCGGTTTCACTGGCTTCACCGGGGACATCACGGCCAGCAGTCCGCTGCAAACCCTGTCCGTCAACGCCCCTAAGTCCGTCACCGCCAACTTCGCTCCCTGCACCTATACGCTGCCGTCCTCCAGCACTTCCTTCCCGGCCGCCGGTGGCGAAGGAACGTTGCTCGTGGGGATTACACCTAACTTCACAGACTGCCTGGTGACGCTTTCCAACCTCCCCGCCTGGATCACCGCCCTGCCGCCCGCCTTCGCCAATGCCCGTTACCTGGTAGCAACCAATACCGGCGCCACGCGTCAGGCCACCATCTCCATCTCCGGCAGGCCCTTCACGATCATCCAGCAAGCCGCCGCTGTCAACTGCACCTATACGTTGCATCCCAACGGGCCCATCCAGATCCCGGCATCCGGTGCAGCCGGCTCCATCCAGGTCACTACCACCTCTACTTGCTCCTGGCAACGTGGCTATCTCCAACCTGCCTGGATCACCTCGAACTCGCCCTTGGCGTTCACCGGCTCCGGCACCGTTTCCTATACCGTGCTCGCCAACACGGGCGCCGCACGATCCGGCCAACTCGATATGGCGGGCCAGTCCGTCACCTTCGTCCAGGCCGCCGCCGCCACGCCGCCTGCGCCGGTCACCGCCGGCCTACGGTTCAAGCCGCTCACGCCCTGCCGCCTGCTGGAAACCCGCCCGGAGTACAACTTCCCCACCCGAACCGGCGAGTTCGGCCCGCCGTTTCTATCCGCCGGGTCCACGCGCACGCTGGTTCCTTCGCAGATGCCTTTCTGCCTGGTCCCTGCCTCCGCGCGCGCCTTTGTGGTCAATGTCACCCTGATTCCGCGTCCCGGCGGCGGCACCGACTTCGTTACGCTCTGGCCGCAGGGGGAACCCCGCCCCTCGGTTTGGACGGTGCGCTCCGCGGATGGACAAACTGTCGCCAACACCCAGATCGTCAAGGCCGGTGCCAATGGTGGCATCTCCCTGTTTACTTCCGATGCCGCGGACGTGCTCCTGGATATCTCCGGCTACTTCACCGATGATGCCGCGCTATCCAACCTGGTCTTCTATCCCCTGAATCCCTGCCGCGTCATCGAAACCCGCCAAGACTTCCGCTCTCCCGATGGCCCCTTCGGGCCGCCTTCGCTTGCCGCCGGCCAGACGCGCCGATTCCGCTTCCCCGATTCGCCCCACTGCCTGGTGCCCGCCGGTGCCGCCGCCTACTCCGTTACCCTCACCGTGGTTCCGCCGGCGCCCCTGCCGTTCCTCACCGCCTGGCCATCCGGCAATGCGCTGCCGGGTGTCTCCAGTATCAATTCCTTTGCCGGCCGCACGCTCGCCAACAACATCATTGTGCCGGCGTCCGCCGATGGCTCCATCGACGTCTATGCTTACCAGAACACCGATTTTCTGATGGATATCAACGGCTATTTCGCCGCGGACGATGGCGCCACTGGACAGTTCTATTTCCCCGTTACGCAATGCCGCGTCTATGACACCAACGCCGTAAACGGGCCCGCCCTTGCCAGCGAGTCGGCCAGATCCGTCAACGTCATTGCCGGCGCCTGTTCCGGCATATCCGCCTCGGCGCGCGGTTATGCCATCAACGTCACTGCCATCCCAGACGGCAACCCCATGCCTTTTCTCACGGCATATCCCACTGGACAGCCTCGGCCCGGTGCCTCGATCCTCAATGCTTTCGAAGGTCAAACCGTGACGAACTTTGCCATCATCCCGGCGGGGCTTGGCGGACAAATCGATATCTTCGCCTATCGCCGCACCGGCGTGGTCGTGGAAATCAGCGGCTATTTCGGACGCTGATCGACGACTAG
Organism: Bryobacterales bacterium; assembly: GCA_016789745.1. Lineage (GTDB taxonomy): Bacteria > Acidobacteriota > Terriglobia > Bryobacterales > Bryobacteraceae > CADEFT01. The sequence goes on along the minus strand of JAEUQF010000258.1, from coordinate 11,819 downwards.
TTCCTGACCTCTCACCCGACCGGGCGGACTACGCGACCCGGAACATCGCCCAGGCGTGCCTGTCGATGAACTTCGCTATCCCCGGCCGGGGTGAGTAGGCAGATCGTAGAAATTGTTCTATTGGTCGCCCGTCTTGGCGACGTCACCCCATAAAAGGCTATCGCCCCACAGCAGCGAATCTCCCCATAGCAGGCTGTCGCCCCACAGCAGGCTGAAGGCGCCGATGCCCGGCGTGCCCCATCCCGATGTTCCGATCCGTACAGCCGTGGTGCCGCTCAGCACGGTGCCTGGCCACACCTTCGAGAACGCGAACAGCGACGCTGTGTTCTGCCACTCGGTCCACACGTTCCCGGCGACGGTCACTTGTCCGTTTGCCAGCGCCATCGCGCTCGGCGAGTCCGCCCAAACACCCAGCACGGCCGTGTCGTCGATCGCCGCGGCAATGTCGAGCATCCCGGCGCCTATCGTGAACAGATCGTGATAGGTGACGTAGGTCGTCATCGTCGTCTGGTCGTAGTAGGTCACACTGGCGGGAAACGCCTTATACGCCGTCTTCATCAGCCGTGCCTTCACCTGGTCCGGCGTCAGCGACGGTGTCTTCTGCAGCAGCAGAGCCGCGGCCCCCGCAACCATCGGCGCCGCCATGCTGGTGCCGCTCATCGTGATGTACGAATTCGCCTGGACCGTGCTGCTCTGCGGTACGACATTGGCCGCCAGCGAGGCTTGCAGCGTCGGGTTCACCGGCGACAGCGTCGAGGCAATCCGGTTGCCCGGTGCCACCAGGTCCGGCTTCACCACCTGATCGATCTGCGAGGGGCCTTTGGCACTGAAACTGGCCGCTACATCGTCGGTGCGCGACGTGGTGCCCATATCGCGCATGGCTCCCACGGTGATGACCAGCGGATCATTCCCCGGCGAGTTCACAGTTCCGTAGCCGTCCATCCCCGACGTTTTCGAACGACCCATATTCCCCGCGGAAACCACTACGGTGATCCCGTTGAACCAGGCGTTCTCCACGGCCGCCGCCAGCGGGTCCGTCGTGTGACTCTGCGTCACCGGCCGGCCCAGCGACAGATTGATTACCCGAATGTTGTACGTGTACCGCAACTCAATCGCCCGGTCGATGGCCGCGATCACGGCGCTGTCGGTTCCCCGGCCAGTGCTATCGAGCACCCGGAGGCTGATGATGTTGGCATTTGGCGCCACGCCTTTATAAGGCTGGTTCGACGCACTCGATGCGCAGGCTCCGTTTCCCGCAATGATGCCCGCCACATGCGTGCCGTGCCCGTACGTATCTTCCACCGTGTTCTCCGTGGTGACGAAGTTCTCCCGGTACACCACCCGGGTGCCGACGCAGCCCGGTGCCCGGAGGTCCTTATGCAGGCTCACACCAGAGTCGATCACTGCCACGCCTATGCCGGCGCCGTTCCAACCGTAGTTCTGCACCGTACGTGCGCCCACACCCGTGGTCGCCGCAATCATGGCCGCGCCCAACCGCCGGTCTTCCGATACCGACTGCACTGTGCTGTCCTTGGCCAGCGCCTCAATGTCTTTCAACTTGCCCTTAATCACCGCAACCGGGACATTGTTCAGCTTCTTCACCAGTTGCAGGCTGCTCCGGGCCACCCCCGTGGCGGCATTCGTCTCTGCCGTCGCAAGGCCAATGCCAACCCCATTGCTTACGCTCGACAGCAGGCGGCTCAGTTCGAAGTCGGTGAAAGGCGTACGCGATCGGCCCACCTGCTTCTTGCGTACCAGCACGTCGACAACCTTGTCTTTGTCCCGCGTCAAAGCTTCGTTCAGGCCCGTCGTCAGCTTCTCCGCGGCCGGCAACAGCGCCGGAACTGCCAATACACACGCAACCAGACAGCCAATCTGTGTTCGATTCAGCACTATCGTTCTCCTGCGGCCACCGAATCCCGGTCCGCTCGTCCGCACATCCGCCAAGCCACTTTCGTTTCCTGTACTGGAACTTACTCGTCCTGGCTCCTTCGCAGAGTACCGGGACTGCCTGAGTCGCCCAAGTTACCGAAGTCCCGATTTTGAGTCGAACCTTGGTACCATGGCGTCGTTGGAGGATTTCCTTAGCCGGGTGGCCGTCGTCCGGTCTACCGCTGCAACTCTCGTACTGGCTTTCGGCTACCCTGCCCCCAGGTTGAGGGAAATTAATGTAACCACACCCAAGCCAGGGGAATCCATCAAGCGGTTCCAGATCGTATCCCTATTGCAGACGGTGACCCGCTGCATTATATTCAGTACTGGTTAGTAAAATTTGGCGCGTAGCCAAACACAGCACAAAGGAGTCTGCTCCCATGAAGAAGATTGCGATTCTCGGTTTGTTTGCGATGTCCGCCTTCGCGGCGTCCTGGACAGGCTACATTTCGGACGCTGGCTGCGGCGCCAAGCACGCCGACGGTTCGGAAAAGGCCATGAACTGCGTCAAAGGGTGCGTGAAGGGCAAGGGTGCCAGCGCTGTCCTGGTTGTCGGCGATAAGGTCGTCAAGATCGACGATGCCAGCAAGCCCAAGATCATGGACCACCTCGGCCACAAGGTCACCATCGACGGCAAGATGGAAGGCGAAGCCATCGTCGTGGACTCCGTGAAGATGGCCAACTAGTCAACAAACTTTCCAACTTTCAACCGATGGCGCGTTTGGGGTAACCCGGCGCGCCATTCGTGTTTAGCGCTTCTTTACGCCCTGGGGCGGTAGCAGGTGCAGACATTCCGCCAGCGATTGCCCGGTCAGCGGATGTCGGAGACGCGGCGCGATCTCGAGCAGTGGCTCCAGCACAAACCGCCGCTCCCGCAGGCGTGGATGCGGAATCTGCAAGCCCGGCGCGTCCACCACAAACCGGCTGTAGAGCAGAATGTCGATGTCCAGCAGCCTCGGCCCATTCCGCGGTCCAGGCTTCCTCCCGATCCCCGTCTCGATCCCCTTCACCACCCGCAGCAGCGTCCGCGGCATCGCATCCGTCTGCGCCTCGACGGCCATGTTCAGAAACGTGTCCTGCGCGGTCTCATACATGGGCGCGGTTTCGTATAAGGAGGATGCCTTGACCACGTGTACCCCCGCCTGTTCCAGACACCGCAGCGCCTGATTCAGGTTCTCCTCCCGGTCGCCCACATTGCTTCCCAGGCCGAGATACACCGTCTTTTTCATTCGAACAGCGACCCTTGCGGCATCGCCGTGCTGATGGTCCGCCGGATGCCGAAATACGCGAAGGCGGCGTCGGTCCCCTTGCGCCCCCTTGGCGTGCGGTCCAGAAATCCAAGCTGCATCAGGTACGGTTCGTAGACTTCCTCAATCGTGTCCGGCTCCTCATCCACCGCCGCCGCAATCGTCTTCAACCCCACCGGACCCCCGCTGTACTTATCCAGCACGGTCAGCATGATCTTCTGGTCGATCTCGTCCAGCCCGTAGCGGTCCACTTCCAGCATGTCCAGCGCTGTGCGCGCGACGCCCAAGTCGATATGCCCCGCGGCTCGCACCTGCGCGAAGTCCCTCACCCGCCGCAGAAGCCGGTTCGCGATGCGCGGCGTGCCCCGGGCCCGTCGTGCGATCTCCTCGGCGCCCTCCCGGTCCACCGTCACATCCAGCAGCGCCGCCGAGCGCTCTACAATCTTCCGTAACTCCGCTACATCGTAGTGGTTCAGCCGCAGCAGCAACCCGAATCGCCCGCGCATCGGTGCGCTGATCATGCCCATCCGGGTTGTCGCCCCGATGGCCGTAAAATGCGGCACCGTCAACGAATGCGTCCGCGCCGCCGGCCCCTGCCCCACCACAATATCCACCCGGAAATCCTCTAGCGCCGAGTAGAACATCTCCTCGACATCGGGCAACAACCGGTGAATTTCGTCAACGAAAAACACCTGCCGCCTTTCGATGTTGCTGAGCATGCCGGTGAGATCCAGCTTCTTCTGCAGTACCGGGCCGCTGGTCAGGTCAATGCGTACGTCCAACTCGCCGGCGATGATGTGCGCCAGCGTGGTCTTGCCCAGCCCGGGTGGGCCGTACAGCAACACGTGGTCCATCGCTTCGCCGCGGCGCCGCGCCGCCTCGATGGCAATCGCCAGATTCTCTTTTAGCTTCGGTTGCCCGGTGAAATCCGCCAGCCGCTTTGGGCGCAGGGCCGCTTCAAATTGCTGCTCGCCATCCTGGCGGGAGCCCGAGGCGATCCCCTTCTCGCGCATCTTCTCAGGTTACCCCAGCGCGAGCCGCTTTCTCTCTTCTACCGCGGCATCTTCGAAAAGTACGTGTCCGCCAACTCCGGCTGATACTCCACCGCCCGCCGCCAGCAGGTTCGCGCCTCGCGCTCGTCCCCCAACGCCTTCAACGCATGGCCCAGGTTGATCAAAGCCTCGCTAAACCGCGGCTTCTGGTCCAGTGCCTGGCGGTAACATTGCGACGCGTCTTCATGATCGCCGCCCTTCTGCCGCATCAGCCCAATGTGATACAGAAGATCCGCCGTCTGCTGTCCCAATGCCGACAGCTTGCCTTCCACCGCCCGCGCCGTCTCCAGATCCCCACACTCCAGCGACATGTGCGCAATCGACCGCAGCACGTCCACATTGTTCGGCTCAATCGTCAGCGCATTGTGGAACGCTACCAGCGCCCCCTCCCGATCCCCCATGTTCCAGAACGCCAGCGCCAGGTTTACCGACGCGTCCGCCCACTCTGGCCGCAACTTCGTGGTGGTCTCGAAGGCTTCCGCGCTCGCCGTCCAGTTCCCACGGCCTGCCCGCAACAGCCCCAGCCGGTACCACGCCTCGGCAGATTCCGGTGCTACCTTCACCAACCGCAAATATACTTTCTCGGCGTCCACGGTATGTCCGCGCCGTTCCAAGCCCAGCGCCAGGCTCCAGAGCGGTGCCGGCAGGTCCGGATTGGCCTGAATTGCCCGCTCATACGAACGCCGGGCGGACTCCCAATCCCCCTTCTCCTCGTACGCCGTCGCCAGACACAAATGCACCACCTTGTGGTCCGGCCGCAGCGACACCGCCCGCTGGAAGGCCTTCACGGCCGCATCCAGCCGGCTGAGCCGGTAATTGGCCAGCCCCAGGTTGAACCACCCTTCCATCGATTCCGGCTCAATCTCCGTGATCTCGGCACAGTACTTTGCCGCCGACTCCCAGTCGCTGGCCGCCAGCGCCACCGTTGCATGCCCTTCCAACACCGGCTTCGACCGCGGCCTTACCCTGCCAAGCCGCTCACAATACTCCTTCAGATTGCTTGCATCCTTCCGCGCCACCCCGATCGCGATCAGGTTGATCAGCACCTCTTCGGCATTCGGGTTTCGTTGCAACAGCCGCCGGTAAATCTCCGAGGCCTGGTCAAACTGCCACTGCAACTGCAGCGCCACCGCCTTTCCGAACAGCGCCGTCGGGTTGTTCGGATCCCGCTGCAGACACTGGTCAAACGTCTCCAGCGCCTGTTTCGGCTTCTTCAAATGAAGCAGGCAAACCCCCAGCGCCTGCCGGCACTCGGCCCGCAGCGGATCTGCCTTGCACGCCGCCTCGAACGCCAGCGCCGCTTCCTTGTATCGCCGCAACCGCTCGTAGCATAGCCCCTGGTTGAATGCCGCCGTCTTTGGATCCAGCGGCAAGGCTCGCCCGTAACTGGCCGCCGCTTCCTCATATCGCTCCAACTCGAACTGGATGTGACCCATCGCCGACCAGCATTCGGCCGCCGATGCCGGGTCTACCGTCCCTTGCTGCAGTTCCGCCAGCGCCTCTTCATCCCGCCCTTCCAGGTGCAGCATGACCGCGTTCACAAACGCCGGCGATGCCGACGCCCGCTTCCGGATCCGCGTGTCGGCCGGATCCAGCCGCAGCAACGCCGGAATCAGGTCATCCTCGACAAACCAGATCCATTGATCCGTGATTGATTGCATGGGTCTTCTCTCTCTGCTCCGGCTTTATCGGGCGCTTGCTTCCCGCAGATGCCATACCTGGATGTTCCGCACCTGTCCCCGTTCCAATCCTTCGTTTGCGACACCGAATCCGCCGCTCGCCAGCCTGGTTTCGGTCCACTGATCAATCCTTTTGTCCTGAATCGTCACACTGAACTGCGAACCCACCACATCGGCCCGCACCCGATATGTCGTCCCCAGACTCGCCGCGAACGGCAACTCCTTACTTACCGGAGTCTCCGCCTGCCCGTTCACCACGGCGTACCGGACAAACCGCGCCACATTGCCCTTTTCCGGTACGATCTTGCAGACATAGTACGACTTGGTATTCGCCCCCCGTACCACCCAACTGAGGGCCTTGAACTCCACTTCTCCCTGAAACTCCACCCGGTAGTCCGTCACCAGCGAGGTCGGTCGGTACAGCGAGATCTGCCGCAACCGCTTGCCGGCCGCATCGGTGGCGTAATCGGTCGACCAGCCTACTTCTCCCGTCACCGGGCCTGCCGTGACCACCTCCCGGAAGCCGGGCGCCGTCGCTGCTTTTTTCGGGGCCGCGTCCGTTCCGCTGCTGCCGAGGAAGTAGTATCCCCCGCCTCCCACCATCGCCACGGCCAGTACCGCCAATCCGATCTTCAACCCAATCCCGCTGGCCGGTTCCTCCAACGCCGCAATCACCGGATCGCCAAAGCTGGGTAGCGCGGACTCCAGACTCACCGCCTCAGCCGCTGGCTCGGAGGCTTTCGCTGCCGCCTTGGCCGGCTCCGCGGCTTGGGGTTCTGCCGCGGCCGACCGCAGACCAGCCTCGACATCCTCCCCTAAGTCCGCCGGCTCCTCCACCGGACCGTCGTCCTGTTGCCGCCGCTTTTTCTTGCCCTTCCGCCCCGAATCCCGCGAGGGAACCGCGACCGGAGCAGCCGCTGCCGGTGCCGCGACCGGCACCTCCGGCTTGGCGGGCTCGGCTGGCGGCGCAGGCGCCGTTACCACTTCCACTGCCGGCACTTCGACTGCCGCCTTGGCCTCCACCTTGGCGTCAGGTGCCGCCGGCGGCGCATCCAGCACCAGCTTCGGCCGCAACGGCTCGCTCTCCACCGAAGGCAGTTGCAGCCTCGATCCGGCCGGCAGCAGCGGTTCGGCGCCGAGCCCCGGGCCAGGCATCTCCAAAACCCGCAATGCCGGAGGTCCCACCTCCGGTGCCGGCGCCATCGTAACTGCTTCCACTGCGTCCGGCGACCCCTGCGCCTCGGCCACTGCAGCGTTCAGCAGCACATCATCGTCTTCGTCGGCGGGTGCCAGCAGGATGTGCTCCAGCGTCTCTTCTGCTGCCGGCGAAACCGGCAAATTCGTCCCGCCCGCGCCTCCAGGGCCACTCGCCGCCTCCGCCCTTACCCCCAATACCTCCGGTTCCGGCGGCTCGTAAATCTCGTAAGCCTCAAACGCCAGCGTTGCCGGTTCCTCCACCGGCGCTTCTACCGCGTCTAACTCCTCCCACACGATCGGCCCAGGGTCGAACGACAGCCCGACCGGTTCTTCGGTCTCGTCCGCATCGAGCAGGTCCCGGACATTCACCACCGTTTCCGGATCCCCCTGGATCCGCATCGTTGGCCTTGCCCGGCGCGGCGGGGGCCCGTTAAAGTCAAAGCCCGACGCATCAAAAAGAAGACGTGTTGTCGCTGTCCACTCCGGCTTCGATCCGAATCCCTCCCAGTTATGCGCCACCGGACCAGCCAGCCGCTGGTATTGCTCCCAACGGTCCGATCGCGTCCGCTGGGCCAACTTCTGCAGGCTGAGCAGGTGCATGTTGGGTGGGCCCGCCCGAAGCGTCCGGGCTTGCGTCGTTTTGTTAAGTTTGATAGCTCCTGCCATGTGGTCCTCTCCCGTCGTCCCGACGGCGAATGGGTCCGTGCCCTTCAAATCGGCAGATGCGAGGGAAAACCTTTAGAGGCAGCCAAGGGAATCGCAGTAGGGCCGCTACTTATTTGCGTTCACACGACAAACGCGGAGTAACTGGTAAAGTTTTGCCGCTCCTCCGTCGATGCATTAAGTAGAAGCAATTCGCAAAGAGGTGCTCAATGTCGTTGGAACAGATCCAAAAGGATCTCGACAATCTTCGTGCGGCCGTGCCCGAACTCCGTGGCGTCCTGCTTGCCTCCAATGAAGGCCGTCCGATCGCCCATGTCTTGCCCCAGGAGAGCGACCCCGAACGCCTCGCAGCTCTTGCCGCGGCGGCTTCCAGCCTCGGCCGCCGCATGACCTCCACCCTCGAGACCGGCACTCTCAACGAAATGGCCGTCTCGGCCAGCGAGGGCCAGCTCTTCCTCTACAACGCCGGCAACAAAGCGGTTCTCGCCGTACTCGGCCCCACCGGTGCCAATACCGGCCTCATTCATCTGGAAGCCCGCTGGGCCGCCCGCGAAATCAGCGAACGCTTCTAAACGGATCCCGCGCCCGCGCCGCCCTCCCCAAAGCGGCACACGCTGCCCCCGTCCGCTGCTATCCTGAAATATTGGCTTGTTCCCGCGCGCCCCAACCGCCCGCGGCCCTCGCCGAGTAATCTCAGTCCTCAGGAGTTCTTTCCACCCATGAAAGGCGTCGTTCTGGCAGGTGGTACGGGCAGCCGTCTGGCTCCTCTGACCAAGATCACCAACAAGCACCTGCTTCCCATCTATAACAAGCCCATGATCTATTACCCCATCCAAACCCTGGTGGATGCGGGTATCAATGACATCCTCATCGTCACCGGCGGCCGCAACTCGGGCGACTTCCTCCGCCTCCTCGGCAACGGCAAGGAGTTCGGCCTCAAACACCTCAACTACACCTACCAGGAAGGCGAAGGTGGCATCGCCGATGCCCTGAACCTCGCCGAACACTTCGCCGACAACCAGCCCATCTGCGTCATCCTCGGCGACAACATCATCGAAGGCTCCATCCGCGATGCGGTCACTGCCTTCAAGCAGCAGGGCCGCGGCGCCCGCATCCTCCTCAAAGAGGTTCCCGACGCCGAACGCTTCGGTGTCGCCGAACTGCGCGACGGCAAATGCGTCGGCATCGAGGAAAAGCCCGCCAACCCCAAATCCCACTACGCCGTCACCGGGATCTACCTCTACGACGAAACGGTCTTCGACAAGAGCCGGGTCCTGAAACCCTCCCGCCGCGGCGAACTCGAGATCACCGACGTCAACAACGGCTACATCCGCGAAGGCACGCTCGAATACTCCTTCCTCGATGGCTGGTGGACCGACGCCGGCACCTTCGACTCGCTCCTGCGCGCCACCAACCTCGTCGCTGAAACCGAAAAGAAGCGCGGCAACGTCAACGCCACTGCCTAAAGGCCATCGCATGAAATATCTCGTCACCGGAGGAGCCGGCTTCATCGGCTCAGCGTTCGTTCGCCTATGCCTGCGCGAGCGGCCCGACGTCGAAATCGTTAACCTCGATAAACTCACCTACGCCGGCAACCTCGAAAACCTCGCCGAAGTCAGCGATTCGCCCCGCTATTCCTTCGTCAAAGGCGACATCGCTGAACTCGACTTCGTCCACAACCTGGTGGCCGAAACCAAGCCCGACGCCATCGTCCACTTCGCCGCTGAAAGCCACGTCGACCGCAGCATCCTCTCTCCGGAACCCGTCATCCGCACCAACTTCCACGGCACCTTCTGCCTGCTCGAAGCCGCCCGACGCAACCAGGTTCCGCGCTTCCACCACGTCTCCACCGACGAGGTTTACGGCAGCCTCGAAGAGCCGCTCGAAGCCGACGAGTCCTACCCCCTGAAGGCATCCAGCCCCTACTCGGCTTCCAAGGCCGGCTCCGACCTGCTCGCCCTCAGCTATCACACCACCTATCACATGGCGGTCACGGTCAGCCGTGCGTCCAACAACTACGGCCCCTATCACTTCCCGGAAAAGCTCATCCCCCTGATGATCTCCAACGCACTCGAAGATAAGCCGCTGCCCATCTACGGCGACGGCCTCCAGGTGCGGGACTGGCTTTATGTCGATGACCACTGCCGCGCCATCCAGGCCGTCCTCGACAAAGGCCGCTCCGGCGAGATCTACAACATAGGCGGCAGCCGCTCGCTCCCCAACCGCGAAGTGGTCGAGATGATTCTTGCCATCACCGGAAAGCCCAAGTCGTTGATGGTTACGGTCAAGGATCGCCCGGGCCACGACCGCCGTTACGCGCTGTCGAGCGAGAAGCTCACTCGCGCCACGGGATGGACGCCGCTGGTGCCTTTCGAAGAAGGCCTTGCCGCCACCGTCCGCTGGTACCAGGAACACCGCGACTGGGTCGCCCGCGTCAAAAGCGGCGAATACCAAAGCTACTACGACAAAAACTACGCCGGCCGGTAGGGTTGCTTGCTCTCGCTACGCCTGAATGTCGATGACCCTGAGTTCGAAGCGCTTGGCCAACTCATCCGAGACTTCGCCGGTCTCGATTTCTCGTACGACATCAAGCATTCTACGTCGTTTGAAGACGACTTAGGGATCACCGGAGACGACGGCTGTGAACTCCTCGAAGCCGTAGCGCGGCACTACAACATCGAACTCGCCACCGCGGAAGACGGCTACCGCAAGACCTTCGGGCTTGCTGGCGACGAGTTTCTGTTCCACAGTGAGGGCGTCTTTGGTGGGTTTGGCGAGAAGGTTCATCCGTTCACGGTCGGAGAGTTGTTCGCCGCCGTCCAGCGTGCGCGCCAAGCCTCCTGATCTCCGTGATGCGGGGACTGGCCTTGGGCTTGTTGCGTAGCCTGCCTACTTCTCCGGACGGTCGAACACCTTGTTCAGATCCCGCCGTCCATGCAGAATGCGCACGATACGGATGACCTCGGTGTTCGGTCGCACGTAGTAGATCTGAATCTCTTCGAAGCCCGGCACTGGCCAGGACCGAAGTCCCGCCAAACTCGGATTCTTGAACTTTCGCGGTGAGCCTATTCCGGGCTGCTGCTCAATTTGCAGCACCGCTTCCCGCAACGCGAGCGGAAGACGCTCCGCCGCTTCCTAGGCGAGTTCGTCCAGGTAGTAGGCGACCTGCGCGAGGATATCCCGCCGCGCCGCCGGTCGCAGCACCACCTTCATCCGCGCTTCTTCCGCTTCCCGATCAACTCCACGGCCTCGCTCTTCAGATCCGACCAGAACTGCGCATCGGCTGCGATGTCTTCCCCACCCGACTCAAGGCCTTCCAGTAGAAGCAATTCCAGCCGTTTCTTTGCCTCGGCTTCCTGATCCTGCCGCACCAGGCTTCGCAGGTATTCGCTCGTGTTGCCATACCCCTTGGTTTGTACCTGTCGGTCGATGAAGTCGCGCAACGAGTCCGGCAGCGAGATTGTGAGTGTCGGCATTCTACCTCCGCAATATCCAGTCTAACGCTATTCTTAACTGATCTTAAAGGTTCTTAGGTGCCGTGCTACCCAGCGCAGACCCGCCACCCAGGGTTTTCAAGCGGCAAGAACGCCAGAAGCGACAAGCCTACCTTCCCTGCGAAACCAACCGCAACCGCATCTTCCGCTCCCCCGCCATCGCCAGCAATCGTTCCCGAATGCGCGTCTTCTCCTCTGCGCTCACCGCCTCCAATCCCTCCGGCGTCCTCCACTGCAGACTGCCCAACCAAACCGTCAACTCCGGCGCAAACGCTCGCGGCTTCTCCGCCCCTACCTCGCAGACCCAATCCCCATCGGCACGCTCCTCCACATACCGCAACACATACGCATCCCAAATATCGTCTTCAATCCGGAAATCTTCACCCCGATAAACCCACCTTCCACCAGGGTCCCGGGAACCATCCTCCGCAAACTGCACCCGATACCCCGTCCCCCCCAACCCCGCCCCAATCGCCGACCCAATCGCCGCCCCCCTCCTCCGCACCAATCGTCACTCCAGGCTGCGGCGGCCGCCACACGAACCGCAGTCCCACC